>BQJT01000081.1 GCA_021604845.1 Cyclobacteriaceae bacterium | reverse complement strand
GTCCAGATACCTGTATCGTATACCGCGTTAGGGTGTACCACATTAACCCGGATCCCCTTCTCTCCTAGCTCAAGTGCAGCGACCCTGGCAAGTTGGGTCAGAGCAGCCTTTGCTACTGAATAAGCTGCAGCACCCGGTCCCGGAGCAGGTACATTCTTTGAACCCATTATCACTATTGCAGGATCAAACCCCAATTCAAGATATGGGACACAAAACTGAAGCAACTTCTGTTGGCTGGTTACGTTAATGGCCAGGCTCTTATCCCAGGTGGATTTATCCATTTCAGCTATTCTTGCACTTTTGGGAAATATACCGGCATTGGCGATTACCATATCCAAGCCCCCAAACCGGGCAACTGTCTTTTCCAAACAATTTTTCAGCTGCCTTTCATCGGTAACATCACATTTCAAACCAATAATTTCAGACTGTGAAAATGTGGTTTCAATGGATTTACTGATATCCAAAGCAGCTACCACAGCACCCTGGTTAACTAACTCCTCAACGCAGGCTTTTCCGATACCACTGGCACCTCCGGTCACTAATGCAATCCTGCCCTGCATGGGCTTTGGTTTACCTGCTTTCTGAAGTTTGGCTTGCTCCAGGCTCCAGTACTCCATTTCGAAAAGGTCTTTTAGGCCTAAGGTCTTCCAGCCTCCTAACTTTTCTGCCTGTACAATGGCTTTTTTAGTATGCCGGACAATATCTTCAATGATGTTAGCATGTTTGGGTGTTGGCCCAAATGAGAGCGTGCCAGTTTCTGGTAAAATACCCCACCTTGGCGCGGTATCTAACTGCTGCTCTCCCGAGTTATATTTCTCAAAGTAGGTATTATATGCTTTTTCAAAATCTTTCAAGTTTTTACCTGGCTCCTTACCAAAAACCACCGGAGTGCGTTTAGTACGGATGATGTGATCAGGCGTCAAAGGCCCCCGGTTACTAATGCTCCGAAGGTTGGGCAGGTTACTAAATGCCACTGCCGGGCTACTGCTGTCCAGTTTGGACAATACAGGCATTCCCCATAAATTGGAGAGGGCATTGCGAATTTCAGCCAGAACAATGGGGTCTACTTTAGCCTTTTTATTGGTGGTCGCCTCATGGGCTGATTGTTGCTTCAGATACTCTTCCGCTTTGCTTACTATATCAATCATCTTGCTGTAGCTGGCTTTCGGATCATTATCAAAAGTAAATACCCCGTGATTGAGCAGGATCATTCCATCCAACTGGTCCCAGTCAATGCCCCGGGTCATTTGATAAATGGTTTTGGCCAGGATAAAGCCCGGCATCACATAAGGGATGATCATCATCCTGTCACCATAGATCTCCTGAATACGTTTCTTGCCACCAGGAGTATTGGTTACTGTTACTACGGCGTCCGCGTGGGTATGGTCCACGAAAGTATAGGGAATAATTCCGTGGAGTATGGCTTCCACCGAGGGGTTGGGTGCCGATGGATTGGTCATCGCCATTCTTTGATATTTGACCATGTCCAGATCACTTAAGGTATCCAATTCAGCCAGCTGATACAGGGCGTCTAATTTGAGTGGGGCAAAACCCGGAGCTTCAATAGTCGCCAAATCCCATCCGCTTCCTTTAACGTAAAGGATGTTTTCCTTTTCACCAA
This sequence comes from Cyclobacteriaceae bacterium, assembly GCA_021604845.1. GTDB lineage: Bacteria > Bacteroidota > Bacteroidia > Cytophagales > Cyclobacteriaceae > SZUA-3. Next base: position 18,207 of record BQJT01000081.1, on the reverse strand, counting down.
AAATGTTTTTCTCCTGAATTTTTACCGATGTATTGCCACCACCATGCAGTACCAGGTCTTCTTCTGCTCCCAGCAGCCTTGAAGTGTATACTCTCATCTTCAGCAGATTCTTACCGCATTTTTTAGCCTCCTTATTATTCCATCTGTTTTTCATTAAGTCAAATTATTTTTTTGAATAAATTCCTGAATACTGTTCCGAACCTGTGTCCGGTGCAAATCATTATCAATATAACGAGATGTAACCTTTCTTAACACCGAACCTGGTATTGTTTGATGAATTATTTCCGCCATTTCGATCGGATGCAGCGGGTCATCTTCATTACACAGGACCAGGCAGGGCAATGAGATTCGCTTTAGTTCTTCCATTTTACTGAAAGGTTGATCATTTACCATCCGTTCAATTACCTGTGATAGTGCAGCTTGCTGTTCCGGAGCGAAGACACCCAATATCGATTTTGCCACGGACGAGCGCTGAATACTTTTAAACTCCGGAAGTTCCTGAAATCGCCGTTTGCCATTTTCCTGATTCATGAGTTGTGCTGCCGGCAACAATATCTGCAAGTTCCGAGGCATTTTGTAGTCCAACCAGGCCGGCCGTACCAATATTAAACCTTTTACCCTGTCCGGATATCGCAATGCTATATTAATGGCAATTCCAGATCCCATGGAAATTCCCCCAAAAACAGCCTGCTCAATCTGGTGTCGATCGATAAACCGCAGCACCTCATCGGCATACCTGTTAAAGGAAACCAGATAATCATCGCTCAGCGGACTCGTTCCATGACCGGGACAATCGATGGACAACAAGCGAATGTTTCTCAGTCCTGCCAGCAAAGACTCCGTTTGTTTAATGTTTGCGGTTAACCCATGCTGGAATACCACCGGGAGTCCGTGTCCTATTGATAAATGGTTTAACGCCTGCTCCATAAAAAGACGCAGTATAAATAAAAATGAACTACCATGTTTAAACTTGGTAAGAAATTATAGCATCTTAACCGCCTTGATCTGATTGATTTTAAAAGTGGTCAATCCGGAACAGTAACTTTTAAAAAGGTAGTGAACTCTCAAGACAAGTTGCTAATTTAAAACGTCGACATCATTTTTAATATCGAACTTATTTCCGTTTTTGAACAAAACCGTTACCACTCATGAAAATAGGCATGAATTTATTGTTATGGACTACAGATATTGATGAAAATCTTTACCCGATTCTGGAGAAGCTGAAACAGGCCGGATTTGACGGTATTGAGGTACCAATTGGAGACGACAGAGTAGAGAATTATCGAGCATTGGGCAGAAAATTGAAAGAACTAGAATTAGGGTGCACTTGTGTTACCTCAATTTTCGAAGACGGGAATCCGGCCAGTGCGGATGCAGCAGTACGATCAAAAGCGGTTGATCAAATGAAATGGCGGATTGATATGGGGAACGAATTGGGTGCTGAGGTAATCTGCGGCCCCTATCATTCAGCCTTTGCTTATTTCACCGGCAACCCGCCTACTATGGAAGAAAGAGCATATAGTGCCGAAGTGATGCGGTTAGCTGCAGAGTATGCCTCAGAGTCAGGTGTAATATTAACCCCGGAAGCTTTAAACAGGTTCGAATGTTATCTGTACAACACCCTTGATGAAATTGCCGGGTTGGTAAAAACTGTAAACCACCCGAATATGAGGATGATATTTGACTCACATCACGCGAACATTGAGGAAAAAGACTCCGGGCTCTCCATACAAAAGTATGCTGATTTGATTCATCACGTTCATATAACTGAAAATGACAGGGGTACGCCGGGAAGCGGGCAAGTTCAATGGGATGCTGTTTTTTCCAGTTTGTCAAAGATTTGTTACGATGGTTGGTTAACTATCGAAGCTTTCAGTAGAAACAAACCTGAATTTGCCTCTGGTATCAATGTCTGGCGTAATTTCCAGCCTAGTCTTGAGGAAGTTTATATTGATGGTCTGCAATTTATCCGGTCAAAATGGGCTGAACATACTGCCTAGTAGTTATGAATGTTGAGTTTTTAGGTTTTAGTTTTTAGTTTTTAGTTTCTTAGCTTATTAGGGTATTTTTTCATCCTGAATACTAACGCAACGGTTGAAAGAAAAGCTGCCAGAAACCAGGCATACTGTAGGAATTTTCTACCTTCCATAATATAATCAATGGCAACCGTGGTAGCCACTAGTATGTTGAACACAAGAATTACAATTTCCAGTTTGGTTTTGGTCACGGGGTTTTTAAATAAAATTATAGCTAAGTTAAACACTCCCGCTAGCAGTTGGATTCCACCCAGAACCAACTTGTCATCTTCTATTAAGGTTATTCCTCCTAAAATAAACAGGAATCCACTGAGCAGAAATGTAGCAAATGAGATTTTTTCCTTCTTTTTTTGGTCCATAAGAAATTAGTCTGATCGTGCCGCTATAATTTGTTAATATAAGCACTTCAAACCCTTGGATCATCCCCAACTATAGATAAAAAGTAGATAATTGCCGGATATCTCGCTATGATTTTTGAAAAGCTGGATGAAAGCTATATTTTAACTGTTGTTATCACTACACATATGCGCCCAATCAAACTAACTGCCAAATTCAAAATCAAACCTGGAAACCTGGAAGCTTTTAAAGCTGTCATTCCGAAAATAATCGCCGAAGTAATGGAAAATGACCCCGGGACCGTGGTATATGAGTGGTACCTCAATGAAAAAATAATGGAGTGTGTAGTCTGGGAAGTATATGAGGATTCAGAATCGGTGCTGGTGCATACAGGAAATGTAGGAGCCTATTTAGATCAATTGTCCGAACTTTCCGACCCCAGTATTGAGATCTACGGCGACCCCAGTCAGGAACTGGTAGACGCTGCTGAAGGGCTGGGAATCAAGATCTATCCGTTTGTGGATGGAATCTAATTATCCCCTACCAGATCGAATGATCTCTTCATAGACCTGTAAGTGGCCTGAAGCGCGTCCTGGTCTGACATATCGCGTAAAGGCTGATTAAATGGTTCCGCTCTAACCGGTCCATCGTAACCGATAGATATCAGGGCGGAAAGAAAAGCTTTTAAATCGATAACCCCGGTAGCAGAAGGCAGTTCGCGCTTCCCGTCTATCTGTTCGTCAGCGGTATAACCGGATCTGGCATCATTCAGGTCAACCGCCACGATATCCTGGTTGTTTAAGGTGAGCAGGTCGTCTTTGGTTTCTCCGGCACAATACCAGTGAAAGCTATCTAAAACCACACCTACATTGGGCCGGTCCATCTCCCCTATAAGCTCTTTGGTTTCTGCCAGGGTCCGGATAAAAGAGTATTTGCCTCTTGCCTGCAGGGTCCTGGGGCCGACATATTCCAAACCTAATCTAACATCCTGATCCTCCAGTATTTCTGCCACTTGTCCCAACCGCTGAATATGTTGTTTGAAATTCTCTCTATAGGTCAATTCATGATCGAATGACAATATCCAGGTATTCATTCTGGTAGCGCCTGCTTTCTTCATTGCCTTTACATATTCGGGTAAAGGATCAATGCCTTCTTTGAAGGTGGCTTCATCTTTTCTGAAATCCACTGGTAGGCCTGCTGACCCCCACTTTATTTTATTGGATTTCATTTCACCGGTAAATTCCTGTATTTCCTGATCGGACATTTTTGATAAGCTCTGGGCATCCGCACTAATTGCCTCAAATCCGTGCTCAATCGCCATCTCCAATAGCTGTTGCGGTGTGGCCTTTACCCCAATGTTACCGGCATTAAGACAAAGCGTGAACTTTCTTGATTTAGTCGATCTTATCATAGAATGAATAGGGGTAGTTAACAGGCTGGTCCCAGCGAAAATTGCACTCGAATAAATAAAACTTCTGCGATTTATCATAATGATCTGGTTTTAATCAAAGGTATTAAACTTATGCCTTTATTGCTGTCATTCTGGTCGGATCACCGACAGTTATCGGTTAATCAGTAAATTTTAAAATGCTTTCTTAAGACCTCGGTCTCTTGCTCAATGCTTTCCAACTCCCTGGTGACCTTTTGGTCTCCCTTACGAATGGTGAACTCTTTGTTCAGGAGCGATTTTCGTCCATCAATGGTAGCTAAAGTACAAATTTTGTTTCTTACAAAATGTGAACATTCATTGGTTTCCTTCCAAATACACTGTGGTAGGAAATGATCAATAGGTTCAGGGGTCACATTAAAATCATACAAAGGCTGAAATACCATGGCATCGGTGCTGAAATTCAATCGGAACTCATTTAATCCTAATTTATCAATCCGATACCGCCCGGCAACATCGGCTTGAACCCTATCTGTTGCCAGTATCAGGGGCTGAATAAAAGATTTACCACCAAAGCCAACATCTGCAAGGCATATTTTATCAGCTTTCACCAACAAAGTCATGTGGTCGAATTCCGGACCAGGTTGACCCTTGTCGTCAAACACTCGTGCTGATAAGTATTTAACTTCGAATCCTAATTCTTGAAGCAGGTTTCCAAACAGATAATTAAGTTCGTAGCAAAAACCACCCCGGTATTTACGGATTACCTTGTTTTTCAGGTGTTTAAGATCCAATGAGAATGGAATATTCCACTGAATATCGAGATTCTCAAAGGGAACATTGTATAAATGAGCCTGATGAATATTTTTTAGGTTGTGGTAATTAGGGTCAACCTGACGGTGATATTGAATGCGGTTTAAATATTCTTGTACCCAGGCAGGCATGATTATTCTCCCTGATAGCCAGGCCCTTTAACAAATCGCCCCGGAGTTGCCCCGGTATGATCTCCATTGCTAAGCACCTGTTCCCCATTGACAAAAACGTGAATCACACCTTCTGCATATTGATGAGGCGCTTCAAAAGTAGCCAGATCCCGAACCCTGGCCGGATCGAAAACTACCACATCCGCGAAATTTCCAACAGCCAGTTTACCCCGTCTTGCTAATTTCAGGTTCTCGGCAGGTAGCGCAGTCAACTTACGCACCGCCTCCTGCAGGGTTATCAATTGCTCGTCCCGGGAATATTTTCCCAATACCCTAATAAAAGAGCCGTAGGCCCTTGGATGTGTACTCTGTTTTAAGAAAACACCTTCATTGGTATAACTTCCGGCGTCCGAACAAAAACTTACCCAGGGCACCGCAACCTTCTTTTTAATATTTTCCTCAGACATTGAAAAATACACCACCTGAATACGGCTGTCATCTTCTACGATCAGGTCTACCATGGTTTCCGCCGGAGTCTTCCCCAACTCAACAGCTACTTCATCCAGTCGCATTCCGGTATACTTTCTCAAGGCTTCATTTTTGAATCCAACCAATAAAATTCTATTGGGATGGTGTTCAAATTCAATTTGTGTCAAAACACTGTCTCTTAATGCGGGGTTTTTTAACCGATCGATAGTAGCCCTGACTCCTCCTTCACGTACCCAATCAGGCAACTGCACATGTAAACCTGTAGAACTGGCCGGGTAGGTGTAGATATCCGCAGTAATTGGGAGCCCGGAATTGCGGGCACTATCAATTTTCAAAATAGCTTTATCCAAAAGGCTCCAGTTATTTGATCCTGAAGCTTTTAAGTGATATACCTCGGAACGAATACCTGCACTTTTACTGATAGAGATCAACTCTTCAATTGCCTGAAGCAATTCAGAACCTTCGTTCCGTATATGGCTGATGTACATGCCATCATAAGCAGCTGCAACCTTGCTTAGTTCGATCAATTCGTCGGTATCCGCATAACCACTTGGAGCATAGAGCAAAGAACTGCTCAAGCCAACCGCTCCTTCGAGCATTGATTGCTTAACCAGTTCCTTCATTTGGTTTAGCTCATTTTCGGTGGCTGTTCGATTTTCGTTACCGATCACATATTGACGCAGTGTTCCATTGCCCACAAAGGAAGCTACATTGGTTGACACACCTTTATCTTCCAGGTATTGCAGGTATTCTCCCAGCGTGGTCCAGGGAATATCATAGGTTATATCTATCTGCCCTTCGATCATGTCCTTCCGCATGGATTCCGTAATTGGGCCCATGGAACTGCCCTCACCCAGAACTTCCAGAGTAACACCTTGCCGGATGTCACTTTGAGAACGGCCGTCTTCTATCAGGCTTACATTGGCCCAACTCAGCATATTAATAAACCCGGGAGCCACTGCAAGATTGGTAGCGTCCAGGTTAATCTCCGCTGATACCCCTGATAAATCACCTATTGCGGCAATCGTATCTCCAGCTATTGCAACGTCTGTAACAACTGGCTCTTTACCGGTTCCGTCATAAACTGTTCCGTTGCTGATTATAATTTGATATTTGGGTTGCATTGTGCAACTGACTGCTGCCAAAAAAACTCCCAATAGAATCAGTAAAGACAATAATCGATTCAACTGTTTGTCATGTTTTCAGGTGCTACTTTAACAATTTGATCAATTATTGCCTGGACCTCCAGGATCTGCTGATCGCGGCCTAAAGCACGCAGCGCTGCTAATTTTCCATAAAGTGCATTCGTCCTGTTTGGAGTTCTTTCCAAGCCTTTATCGAACTGGGTTAATGCGTCATCGGCCCTTCCCTGATCAAGTAACCAGTAACCGTATTGCTCAAAACTGGGATAAGGTATATCCGGAGGACCAAAGCTATAACCTATAGACTGTTCTAATTCGGTGGCAGCAACAAGTGCACTTTCCACAGCCTTTTCTTCATTTTTCAGGCTTGACCTGAATGCATCCAGTTGATGCCAAATTACCTGAGCCCGGTCAATATCGGAACGATTGGGTGCATAACGGGTTGTACCTGCACTGCACAAGGTGATACCATCAGCGGTTACCACCAGTTCGGCTTGCCCAATCTCAACTTCAAGGCTGTCCATGTGCAGTTCCAATGTTTCCATATCGTTGCTCATATAGGCTCGTCGTCCGAAAAAGAACCGGTGTCCCGCTTTGCTGTCCATACCAAGATCCTGCCGGCTTACTACCATTGCTTCAATATCATTTTCCCACTGAGGCGCGTCGGTAAGATAAGCATTGATCATGTCGATCCAGTAAGAACGTGCTTGCTGGGTGGGCGCTTTTTTAACATAGACCGCCATGTCCTTTAATAGTTTGTGCGCATCCTGCTGACGTTGTTGTTGCAGGTAACCGTACTGTAACCAAAAATAGCTGTGATAACCGCGGGCATCATCACCAAGACCTTTACGGGTCAAACGATCAACACTTGCCTGGTAGCTGGCTTCATTTGAAGCCACTACATCATCCCACATACCCAAAGCCAAATAAATATGTGACGGCATGTGCAAAGCATGAGTGGCATCCGGAGCTACTTTGGAATATAAATTGGCTGCGTCAATGGCAAATTGTGCATACTCCGGGTCATCGTAAGCATGAATCATATAGTGCAAGGCTCCGGGATGGCTGGGATTTTCCTCCAGTATACCCGCTACTACCTGTGCTGATTTATTAAAGACTTCGGCATCGCGTCCCAAAGGCACTGACCACATAAGCCCCAGGGCATAAAAGGCTGCTACTTCCTGATTCCCGGGATATTTATCATATAAGTCTGCCATATGTTTGGCATATTCCACGTTTCTTTGGTTGAACTCTCCTTCACCGTATAACAGCTCAACTCCTTTCCAGAAATCATATTCCAATTCATTTTCGGTGCGGGCCAATCTTGCTTCAGGTGTTTCCCCCAGCCGTTTCATAGTTGCTCGTCCGGCATCAACATCCTGCAATCCCCAGAGTGCTTTATAATAGCTCATGGCTTCACCCCAATAAGCCATTACCTCTTCAGGATCTGCTTGTCGTGCTTCCTGAAAAGCTTCCCTGGCATCTTCATACTCAAAACTATGCAGTAGCAATAAACCTTTCTCAAATCCAGGCTGAGCTGGTTCGGAAATGGTGAAATGGTGCTGCAGGTAACCAAGATTATCGGACTCAGAAACCTTTTGATTTTTGGTGCAGCAAACTAATAAAACAGCCAGTAAACTGCCGGTAACTAATTTCATGGGTTAGGGACTTATTATTTGTGGTAAGATACGAAATTCTGGGTTTAGAGCATGGAGCAGGGAGCAGGGAGCATGGCGAAGGGAGCATAGAGCATGGAGCATGGAGCATGGAGCATGGAGCATGGAGGATGGAGCATGGAGCATGGGGCAGGGAGTGTTGAGTGTTGAGTGTTGAGTATTGAGTGAGGTGGAGAACCAGATACAGATTACGAATTTCCGGGCCTGCACCGGTCGCTTGAATTCTGCTATTTGAGACTAATCCTACTGTATAAGCTAATTCTTTTTATATTTAGATTCCTATCTTAGTTAAATCTATCACTATGAAAAAATTCAATGTTGGCATTATCGGTTATGGCTGGGTTGCCACAGCTCATATAGACGCTATTAACAAATCCGACCAGGCACAGGTAACTGCAGTTTACTCCTCCAGAGAACTTGACGGCAAAGCCCTGAGTGATCAATGGGGCTCCCCTATTAGCACCTATACTAACCTGGACGAGATGCTGGCGGATCCTGACTTACATGTAGTTTCAATTTGCAGTTACCCTAACCAGCACACCGCCCAGGCTATTCAGGCCGCCAAGGCAGGAAAACACCTGATCATTGAGAAACCGCTGGCATTGTCATGGGAGGACTGCCTGGCTATTCAAAAAGCCGTAAAGGATGCGGGCGTAAAAACCTGCGTATGTTTCGAATGCCGCTTTTCTAATCAGTTTAAAGTTATCAAATCAACATTGGACCAGGGACTGCTGGGTCAACTGCATTTTGGAGAAGTAGACTACTACCACGGGATCGGACCCTGGTATGGCCAGTTTCGCTGGAATGTCAAGAAGAACCCAGGAGGCAGCTCTTTACTTTCAGCCGGTTGTCATGCGCTTGACGCTCTGTTGCTTTGTATGGATAGTGAAGTAGTGGAAGTTACCAGCTATAGCACCAATTCAAACAGCGAGATCTTTGATTCGTACGAATACCCAACCACCAGTATCACCATTTTAAAGTTTAAGAATGGCGCTATTGGCAAATGCACCTCCAGCATCGATTGCCTGCAACCCTATTACTTTCACACCCACCTGGTTGGCAGCGAGGGAAGCTTATTGGATAACAAGTTTCACTCCATGAAACTGAAAACCGATAAGAATTCATGGTCTAGTCTTGGTATGAAGTTATTGGATTCAGGAGATGTTTCGGATCATCCCTATCTGGATCAGTTCAATTCGTTCTTTGAATCTATTTCCAATGACCGGGAAATGCCACTGACCAATTTAGAAACCGCCATGAAATCATTTCAGGTAGTATTTGCGGCGGATAAATCTGCAGAGGAAGGAAGAAGCGTGCGGATTCAATGAGCAAGTTGCTGAGTTGGTGAGTTGGTGAGTTGGTGAGTTGGTGAGTTAGTGAATTGGTGAGTTAGTGAATTGCTGAGTTGCTGAGTTGCTGAATGGGTGAGTTGGTGAGTTGGTGAGTTGGTGATTGGTGAGTTAGTGAGTTGGTGAATTGGTGAGTTGGTGATTGGTGAGTTAGTGAGTTAGTGAATTGCTGAGTTAGTGAGTTAGTGAATTGCTGAGTTGCTGAGTTGGTGAGTGCCTGCCTGCCGTCGTCTACTGGAAGAAGGTGGTAGTTGGTGTTTGAACAATAGCAGCTTGAAAATTTAGTTAATAAGATGAGTAGAAAAAAAAGTATACTAGCTCCTGACTGGTGGGATTATACCACACTGGACGATGAGTTATTAAATCAGGCAGCCAGTCTAACCGCAGAGGACCTGCTGGGGCTTTCCCGGCCGGGGTTTAACGTAGTGTTTTATGAGACCCTGGAAGACTTCTACCTGGCCGAAGCCTTGGAATACATTTATGCCTGGAAACAAGCTACTCCAGATCGACCTGCAGGAATATGCGGACCAATTGGTCCCACCGAACAGCTCCCATTGGTAGCACGTCTGGTCAATGAATTGAAATTAGATTTAACTCATGCTCACTTCTGGGGCATGGATGAGTGGATTGTGGATGGAAAAGAAGTTAGTGATAATCATCCGCTTTCCTTTAAGAAGGCGGATCTGGACCTGTGTTTTAATCGGATAAATGCGGATTTACGGATGCCCCAATCTAATCTGCATTTTCCAAAAGCTGACACCCGGGATTATATTGACAGCTGGCAGCATGCCAGATGTGTAGTGATGCAAGGTGGACAAGGTGAAATTAAACATTGGGCTTTTAATGATCCGGTCAGGCGGTCAGGAGCGTATCTCAATGCCCCTCCTACTTTAGAAGAATATAAATCTCTGAATACCAGAGTTGTAGAGCTTCACCCATCTACTATTACTCAGAATGCCCGTACTTCCGGAGGTGGTGTTGTTACCGGAGTACCTACACAAGCGGTAACTGTTGGACCAGTTCAAACCTGGATGGCCGAAAAAGTATCCATTTGGCAGGCAGGTATGCATGACAACCCTTTCGGAATGCGCCTGACAGCTATTATGATCAGCAAAGGAATAGCTGACAGCTCAGTTCCAATGTCACTGTTATCAGATCATCCCAATGTACAATTCAACTACTTCCGACCAGGCATAGGCAGTTGTGCGGTAGAAATGCACTAGTTGTTTAGTTGGTGAGTTGCTGAGTTGGTGAATTGCTGAGTTGCTGAATTGCTGAGTTGGTGAATTGGTGAGTTGCTGAATTGCTGAGTTGCTGAGTTGGTGAGTTGGTGAGTTGGTGAATTGCTGAGTTGCTGAGTTGCTGAATTGCTGTATTGATGAATTGGTGAGTTGGTGAGTTGGTGAGTTAGGGAGTTGGGTATAAAGATGTACGATTGTGCAATGTTTAAACCGCCTGGGCTGTTTGTTGCAAAACCTGCAGCAATAGATTGTCCTGAGGGTATGCATGTCCCAGGTGCTGACGGAACCCTTCTGCATACTTCATTCCAGCCTTTGCCCCAGTCATTTCACCCTGTTCTTTCATTGCAATCAGGTATTGATCCATTCCATGATGCCTTTGCAGCCATTCTCGCTGACTGGCATGGCAGGCAAGCATATCGGACTTTACGTCCATCACTGAACTTATGTCCACAATTGTAGTGGGCTCAATAACATTCCCAAATTTATCTTTGCCTTCAATAGGGTCCAGATAGTACAAATAGGGCGTGGGTTCAAAACTTTCAAATCCCTGAGTCTTCATATTGGTCATGCCGGAGGCAAAGCAGGCGGTTCGTACCAATGTACTGGTAATTTCATGGTCAACCATATAACAGTCAGGACTCATGGTTAATACAATGTGTGGGCGAATCTTTCTCAAATATGCCAACACCCGCAGGATTGACAGTCGATCATAGCAAATGAACATGTCATCGAATTCCAGACACTGATAGCGGGCATCAATTAATTTGGCTGCATCAGATGCTTCTTCACGTCTGATTGCACTAATCTCTTCACGACTAAGTTCCTTACTTCCACAATCACCTGCAGTCATGGTAGCCATATGCAATTCCCAACCTGCTTTGCCCAATAACGCCATGGTGCCTGCACATAAGAATTCGGCGTCGTCAGGATGGGTTACTAAGGCCAGCGCTCTCTTTTTCATTCTTTAACAACTTAAAAATATAAACATAGGCCGGGTACCTAGACTTTGGTGATCTCCGGAGCCATTGACTAATTATCTATTTTCAAAATTCTTTCTATTGTTTCCCCGGGACTAACTGTCAATTCTAAAATTTCTTTTTTGCCTTTATGTACTCCCAACGTCACAATAGTGACCCGGTAATTACCAGGATTTAACAAAAATTCCCTGGGATTGTTATTTGGTGATGTATAGGTTCTACTAGCCGCCACATTCTTGCCAGAATTGACTTCGTGGAAGTTAACTGTAGCGTCAACCAATTCTCCGTCAGTGGTTTGCACACCAACCATGGCTATACCAGTAACAAAATTATGAGAGATGGTAATTGTATCACTCGGTTTTACCTGTACATCTAGGGTCTCATGGAATGTATCAAGGCCCTTCATCGCCAATGCCTGAAAAGTTACTTTATAAGTTCCTGCGGCGACCTCCATTGTTTGATACCTCCCATAGGTTCTGGTGGTAGCAGCTACTTTACCGGAATTCTGGTCAATCATTTTTACCACAGCGTCCCAACCTTCACTGTTGTTAGTTGTCAACACCTTCAAACTTCCTCCGTCAAAACTAATATCTCGATGTAACCTGTCACCTTCTTTTATTTCAATGGTAATGGAAGTTGCAGGGATATCGCTGCCCTCCAAAGGCTTTATGATAACCTGGTGAGTGCCTGAAGGAACGTTTACCCATGCAGTATCTTTATAAGTCCTTGAACCACTTATACTTTGCATGGTTTCTGATTTCTCCACTTTCACCCAGGCATCCACCGCTTTGCCATTTTTAGTGGCGAAAACCGAGAAATTACCTTTGGGATCATCGATGGTTTCTGAAGTCGCCTGGGTCAGGACATCACTCAAATCCCTGGCGTCACTGGCATCATAATAACGTCCACCACCTGCAGCTGCGGCACATGTCAATTGATCGATTTCACTTTCTTTTAAACCCAGCCCCACAATGTGCATCTTAAACTCTAAACCAGCTAATTTTGCCGCGGAGATCACATCGCAAATATTCCCATCACATGATTCAATGCCGTCAGTAATCAATATTATTGTAGCTTTCGAACCAGAAGTTTGTAAAGAATTGATGGCCATGTTGGCAGAATAAGCCAAAGGTGTTTTACCCAAAGGGTTTAACGTTTCGATAACCGAGATTACTTCACTCTTAGACCTGTTGGTAGGCTGAAACAGATACTCAACATCCTGGCAATCACCTTTTGATCGGTGGCCATAGGCTATAAGACCTATCCCCTGATTGTCAGGTAGACTGTTGATAGTTGACGAAAGTACTTCCGAAGCAATTTCCTTTTTTGTTTTACCCTCTATCTGTCCCCACATGGAGCCACTTGCATCATATATAAACAAGATGGGGGCAGTGTTGCTTTCTGTCTGCGCGAATAGCTGATTAACGCTCAACGCAATTAGCATAGCTATTGTCAATTTCATAAAAGTATTTGAGGTTTTGAAAGTAAAATGCATGCAGTCAATTCTAAGTGGGTGACCTATTTATTTTATCATGCAATATAAAAAATCGCAGCAGTTTGAGATCCCATTAATCTTCTGTTATTGATTATGCTAACTATTATCAGAAAGAAACACTTCGATCTCCTTGCGATGGGGAATCGATGGTTGTGCACCTAACCGGGTTACGGAAATAGCAGCGGCTGCACTGGCAAAACGAACCGCTTCCTTTGGTTCCATTCCTTCTACCAGGGCAGTGGCCAGGGTACCGCAATAAACATCTCCCGCGGCGGTAGTATCTACCGCTTTCACCTTGAAGGCGGGAATTATTTCTTTTAAATCCTTGGTCACAACGTAGGAACCGTTTTCACCAAGGCTAACAATTACACCACCCTTTACCAGCTGCGACAATTCTTCGCCGGCCTGTTTGGCCTGATCAATCCCTTTGACTGGCCGGTTAATTAAAATCTCTGCTTCGGTTTCATTAACCAACAACAGGTTCACATCTTTTAAATATTCTGCTTCCAGATGTTGCGCGGGTGCCATATTAAGCAGAACCTTTTTCCCTGTTTCGGCACACCATCTCAAAACATGTTTCAGCATATCCGGGTGAAGCTCCCCTTGTAACAAAACTACTTCAACTTTAGTCAAAACCAACGAAGCTTTAGCCAAATGGCGCTCATTCAGGCGAAAATTGGCCCCCGGAGCTACTGCAATTATATTTTCTCCATTTTGGTCCACCATGATCATGGCAGTACCGGTTGACACCCCTGAATCCTGAAATATTGTGGTAGTATCGATGCCGTCTTCTTCAAAACGCTCCATAATTAGCTCTGCGAAATGGTCAGTTCCCAGGCAGGTAACAAATATAACATCACCTCCAGCTCTGGAAGCCGCTACCGCCTGATTAGCGCCTTTTCCACCGAAGGTTTGGGTAAATACACCGCCGGAAACTGTTTCGCCAGCGGCAGGAAATTTTGGAACCTGCATAATCAAATCAATATTTGAGCTGCCTATAATTGCTATTTTTCTACTCATTTGAATATGTTTTATAAGGTGAACTGACCACTACTGCTATTTTATTACCCATAGTTACCTGGCAAAAATTATCAATACCAACCCCGCCAGGAAACAGAGAAACATTGCCAGAATCAGTCCATTGGTTCCTTTCGGTGCTCCCTTAAACTCTTTCCAGATAAACACTCCCCACAAGGCAGCCACCAGGGTGGCACCCTGTGATAAACCATAAGAAATAGCCGGACCCGCCTTATCCGATGCAAGAATACTAAGAAACATGCCCATGCACCAGATTACACCCCCAAAGATTCCCACCAGGTGAAGTCTGATGTTCCCCTGATTGAAATAATCAGTATAACCAACAGGTTTACCATATAAAGGCTTATACATAAAAATGGTGTTCCAAAGGAAATTACTGATAAGTACGCCTAATGAAAATATAAATACCGCAGTATACGGAGTTAGTTTTTCCGGTTGGGGATTTGCGAAATCACTTACCAGCGCATCCGCCACAAACCGGTAAAAGAAACTCATAATTATACCCCCTGCAATGGAAATTATTATTCCTTTCTTTGAAGCTGACAACTTACCCCTGCTCATTTTCCGGTAGGCAATTGCATTGATGATAATGGCCAGGGTTACCAGCGATACACCTCCAAACAGCAGTAATGGATCACCAGTTGACTCTCCGAAATAATTGATCACCACCCCAAGCACCAGTGCCAGCCCGATAGCAATAGGAAATGCGATAGCCATACCTGCCAGGTCGATTGCTGTTACCACTAAAAGATTTGCAATATTGAACACTACGCCTCCAAAAAAGGCCGATCCAAGGTGTTGACCAGTAGCCTGTGACAGGTCGGTAATAAAATCCCTGCCAATCGAACCTGAACTTCCAAGGGTAAGCGCTAAAACCAGACTCAGTATAACCAGCCCAAGGGCATAGTCCCAATAGAATAACTGGAATGCCCAGCTCTTGGAAGCTAATTTCTGGGTGTTAGCCCATGAGCCCCAGCATAGCATGGATATGAACAACAAAAAAACTGCCAGCGTATAGGATGATATAATGTACATGAAGAAGTGAACTTGAAAAACTGAATATGAAAACTTCCGTTAACAATTGCAATTACTGTGGCGAATTCAGTTTATAGCCACATCACAGGTCACTGCTCAAATTCGATAACCGGCTACATTGACCCTGAATTAGGGTTGCGATTAAGTATACAACTAAGTAACTTGTATTGATCTAAAATTAATCAACTTAACTATGCCAACTTTTAACCTAAAAATCAACGGCAAAAGCCAGCAGGTAGAAACTGAAGCAGACGCTCCTCTGTTGTGGGTGCTGCGAGATCAATTGAATCTGGTAGGCACTAAATTTGGATGTGGCATTGCACAATGCGGTGCCTGTACAGTACATGTGGACGGGTCGGCCGTAAGGTCCTGTTCCACCCCCGTTTCCAGTCTGGAAGGCAAATCAATAACCACCATTGAAGGATTATCTGATAACGGCGGCCACCCCCTTCAAAAAGCATGGATAGAACACGACGTTCCGCAATGCGGATACTGTCAGGCTGGTCAGATTATGAACGCAGCAGCTTTATTAGATAAAAATCCTAATCCCACTGATCACGACATCGATACTGCTATGAACGGAAATATCTGCCGATGCGGGACATATGTCAGAATAAAAGCAGCTATTAAAACTGCAGCCTCCAATCTTCAATAATCCAACTGAATAAGATTTCATCATGACACTTATAAAAACAAAATACGACAGAAGATCCTTCATTAAGGTCTCCTCCTTATCTACCGGAGGTATGCTGCTTGGTTTTAGCTGGCTGGCCTCCTGTAAGCCAGATCAGGTAGCCAGCGTGCCAAAGGAATGGTTTGATATCAATGGCTTTCTGAAAATTGCCGACAATGGTTTGGTAACGATTATGTCCCCTAACCCTGAAATTGGACAAAATGTCAAAACTTCCATGCCAATGATTGTTGCTGAAGAGTTGGATGTGAACTGGAAGCAGGTCAAAGTGGAACAAGCAGGTCTTGATACTAAGAAATATACCCGGCAGCTGGCAGGTGGTAGTCAATCCATTCGTCAGGGTTGGGAAAGTCTGAGAATGGCGGGCGCGACAGCACGACGAATGCTGGTGGAAGCTGCAGCACAAAAATGGAATGTACCGGTTGCTGAGATAACCACTCAGGATGGATTTGTCAAACATGGGGATAAAAAACTGGGTTATGGAGAACTTGCCTCCGCGGCTGCAACTGTACAGGTTCCGGAAGAGGTCCAGCTAAAGGATCCTAAAGACTTCAAGATCATTGGCACTTCCAGAAAGAACGTTGATGGTAAACAGATCGTTACCGGTAAACCGTTGTTCGGGATAGACACCCGATCTAAAGGTATGCTAATTGCGATGATTGAGCACCCTCCGGCATTCGGCATGACACTAAAATCATTTGACGCTGCTGATGCCAAAAGTATGCCTGGAATCATAGATGTATTTTCTTTCACTACTATACCTGAAGGAAAGGAAATGCAGCGTTTCGATACCAACAATGCTTTTAACGACCTGGTGGCTATAGTAGGCAACTCCACCTGGCAGGTTATGAAAGCTAAAAAAGCATTAAAAGTTGAATGGGAACAATCATCCAAGACGGAGAGCACCCAGGATCATCAAAACGCCCTGGCGAACCTATTAACCATGGCGTCCGATGAACCCGCCCGTAAAGACGGTGATATCAAAGGTTCCTTTAAGAGCGCTGCAAAGGTAATTGAGCGTACTTATAGCGCCCCGTTCCTGGCACATAATACCATGGAACCCATGAATTTCTTTGCTGATGTAAAAGAGGATCAGGCAAAACTTATTGGCCCGGTTCAAACACCGGAATACATGAGCAAAACGGTCGCGCAGGTGCTTGAGTTACCAGAGGACAAAGTGTCCGTGATGATGACCAGAATGGGTGGAGGCTTCGGGCGAAGACTATATGGACATTTTGGAATTGAGGCAGCAGTAATTTCGAAAAAAGTGAAAGCCCCGGTAAAGTTGATATATACCAGAGAGGACGACATGACTCAGGGCACCTACCGGCCTGCATATAAAGTTACCTATAGAGCAGCATTGGATAAGGAAAACAATATGGTGGGATTTCATGTTCGCGGAGCAGGTGTTCATGGAAGTCCGGTCTTTGCAAATAGATTCCCAGCAGGATCCGTGGATAATTACCTGGCAGAAAACCATACCCTGGAGTCCAATGTTACCACCGGTGCCTGGCGGGCTCCGCGATCCAATTTTATTGCCGGAGCAGAGCAGTCTTTCCTTGACGAAGTGGCGGAAGCAGCTGGCAAGGATCCAATTGAGTTCAGACTGGAGTTATTTGACAGAGCAATCAATGAACCGGTTGGCGAGAATAATGATTATGAGCCTGAACGTTATGCCGGAGTTTTAAAACTGGTCAAGGAAAAGTCCAACTGGGGTCAAAAATCTCCGGGAGTCTATCGGGGCGTTTCTGCCTATTTTTGTCACAATTCCTATGTAGCCCAGGTGGTTGATGTGGTAGTAGAAAATGACCAGCCCAAAGTTCAAAAAGTATATTGTGCGGTTGATTGTGGTATAGTGGTCAATCCAGTGGCGGCGATAAACATGATTGAAGGCGGCACCATTGACGGTATTGGGCATGCTATGTACGGAGCGATGACCTTTAAGGAAGGTAAACCTGATCAGAACAACTTTAACAATTATCGATTAATCAGACACCAGGAAGCGCCGGCAGCGGTTGAAGTACATTTTGTTGAAAACGGTGTAGATCCCACAGGTTTGGGTGAACCACCTTTGCCACCGGCCATGGGCGCCCTGGCAAATGCACTTTACCAAGCTACAGGTAAACGCCTTTATGATCAGCCATTTGTTGGACAGGCACTGGATTTGGGATAGATTGAGTGTGAGTATGAGTGTGAGCCTGCCTGCCGGCAGGCAGGTGTGAGTAGAGAGTGTGAGTGGAGCATGAGTTTGGGTGTGAGCGAGAGCGTGCGTTGTGTTAAGGGTTGTTAGTTATGGGTTGAGCAGCAGGTTGGGAATTGGAATTTGACCTTTGGAATTTGACACTTTCTCAGTTGCCTGCAACCTGGGCTGCTTCTGAAAAAATATGCTGCT
>BQJT01000080.1 GCA_021604845.1 Cyclobacteriaceae bacterium | reverse complement strand
GAATCATTCCATATTGAGAGAGCTATGGTATTTGCAGCTAAAGCAGCCTACTTGGCTGCCCTTATTAAAACAGGCGCTGAGTTCACTCGATATATCGTGCCCAATGAAATCGCAGATTGGAAGATTGAACAGCCATTCAATACCAAATTGAACAAGCTAAAAAAGTCAAATCCGGAGGCATTTTTCTACTGGTATCATGCTATACGGTTGAAATCTTAATAACTATAGTTTTTGTTAGCAGTAGTGAGCAACTAACGTTTTTAGTGGTCGACACTACTCATCGTTCAAATTGTCGACTGGATTAATAGCGTAGGTTTTTTGTGAATAATACATCATAATCAATCCAACTAATAGTATTATGAGCAGTGTTGTACCAAAAAATAACCCAATTCCCGGATCAATTCTATAAGCAAAATTTGATAGCCATTTTTTGCCCATAAATATTGCCACCGGGATAGCAACCAGCAAGGAACATCCAACGGTAGCTAGGCTTTCCCTAGCAAATAAATAAAATATTTGATTTAAGCCGGCTCCAAAAACTTTTCGAATGGTCATGGCTTTCTTCTTCAATTCAAAGCTAAATGAGATTAAACCTATCAGTCCAATTAACGAGATACTCAATGTCAGAATAGAGAATGATGTCAATATTTTACCTTGTATCTCATCTGAATGATATTGCTGATGAAATGCTTCATCGAGGAACGTGATTTCATGTGAAGAAGATCCGGTTAAATCCTCTATGGTCTTGTGTATAAATGGGATGCCCTCGGCAAGTCTTTCATTATTCATTTTAACCAATAGTGTTGTATTAAGCGGAAGGAAATTTACGATGGCCAATGGCTTTATTTTGTGGTGCAATGACAGGTGATGAAAATCTTTAACAACTCCGATTATCAATGTAACATCCTGTGAATTCGGTACTTTTATGTGTTTTCCAATAACTTCTTCCGGCAAAGTGTAACCGAGCGATTTTAATAATGTTTCATTAATTATGGCTTGCCCTGAAGACAGAGAATCAGCTTCTCCTTCCGAGAAATTATTTCCTGCAAGCATCTCAATCCCAAGAGTAGGTATCATTCCTTGGTCAGCAGTATTAAATTCTGCTTCTTCAATTTGCATAAAATTTCCATCAGCGGTTTCAAAAGCTAAACCACCAGCCCCAAACAAACCAGTGCCTAGTGATTGTCCTAAAAATGAAACCTGTTGAATATTGGGATTTACTAGTAGTTCGTTTTTATATGTTTGCTGTTTCTGAGGCCTTATTCGTTGTTTGAGATCTACTTTCACTATTTGGTCGAGCTCAGCACCTAATTCAAATTCTCTAATAAAACTCATTTGGCTGTAAACAATTGCCGTAAGTGAAACAGCTAAGATTGCTATGAAAAATTGAATTGCGTTAAGAAATTTTCCTAATGGAATATGCCGACTACCCAACTTGAAGGTTTTTCTGAACAAGAATACTGGTTTCAACCTTGCAAGAAAAATTCCCGGGTAGGCTCCGCCGATGATTGCCACTGCAAAGAATAAAATAAACAGCCCCAAGAAAACCTGCCGGTTAAGCAAATACGCCAAGGTCAAGGTCTTGTTTGAAATCTCATTGAAGAACGGTATTAATAGAATAACCAAGGCTATTGATATAACTAAAGAGAGCAATATGATCAGTGAAGATTCGATTAACCATTGACATCTGAGCATCGATTTGGTTGATCCCATCACCGAACGAATTCCGATTTCCTTCATCCTCTTTACGGCCTCGGTGGTAGACAAGTTCATATAATTAATACAGGCAACCAGAACAATGAAAAATCCTAAGGACGCCAATTGCACTACCTTCTTTAAACTGCCATTAGGCAAATGTTCCCGATCTAGATCCGAATGTAAATGAATGTCGGTGACATTTTGTAAAAAAAGACTACCTCTTTCTCCAAATGATTCCTTCAAATAGGCTTGATAAAAATTGGACAGTTTTTCTTCAACAATTTCTCTTTGAGCCCTGTCCTGCAGAAGGATATAATTATAAAATTGTAGCGCTTTCCATTCATCCAAAGGAAAATGATCATCATTTAGATAAATCACCGCCTGCGGTTGAAAATGAGTTTCTTTCGGAGGGTCTTCCAAAATTCCGGTGATTTTAAAGTCACCCCATTGTGCTTGACGAATGACTTGTCCAATAACATTTGTTGATCCGAAGTACTTAATTGCCCGGCTTTCACTAATGAGAATGGAATATGGTTTACTTAAGGCATTTTCAGGGTTGCCGGTTTTGAGTTTAAAATCTAGTACGTCCAAAAAGTTACGGGTTACCACAATGGTTGATGGTTCAATAAAGGTTTCATTGTCAACTATCAGACCCACGCGACTGTGGCTGGAAAACGTGGCAAACTCAACCACCTCGGGGATGGCTTCTTTTAACTGGCGACCCAATGGAGCTACCGTGATAGCTGACCTGAGTTCTCTTTCATCAGACAGTATTTCAAGGGCTACTCGATAAAGCCGTTTGTGGTTTGAGAAATGCCTGTCGTAGCTGAACTCGTTTACTACATAGAGGAAAATAAATATTGCTGCTACGAATGCGATTACCAATCCTGATATGCTTATAAGGCTGTGTTTCTTGTTTCGGAATATCCTTCTTACAGTGAGTTTAAGGAAACTTACAAGCATTATTGAATTGTGGAGGTACGGATATGAGCCATCGCCGCTATTGTTAGAACGATGACTCTGTCTAAATTATTCTATGTCCAATTGAACTAAAAGTGTCCACTCATAACTCCTTAAACACCTGATCCTGGTACTCATCGATCTTGTTCTTCCTCAGATGATCCAAATATGCCTGAGTAGTCCCAATGGCTTTATGGCCTAGCATTTGGGAAATAGCTGTTATTGGTATACCCAGGTCATCCGCGCTGGAGGCAAAACTATGCCGGCTGACATAGCTGGATAACTGCTCTTCGATCCCTGCGAGTTTTGCCAGTTCCTTCAGGTTTTTATTGTATCTCAGCCGGGCTTCTTTGATGTCTTTGTACTGGCCTACAGGGCTCTTCCGTTTAATGGCGGGTAACAAATAATCCTCTTTTGATTTGTCCTTGGTGAAAGTGTCTAAAATCGGCTTAAGCTGATCGTGAATTTTAATATCAAAGGGCACCTTAGTTTTCTGCCGTTGATATTTAATTCTGCCATCGATAATGTTCGACCTCTTTAACCGGGCCATATCCGCATAGGGCATGCCGTTCAGGAAAAAGCTCATCAGGAAAATATTCCGGTCCCGTTCCAAAAGACTGCCTTTTTTCAATTTCAAAGCCCGAATTTTCTGCAGGGTATCAATAGTGATGGCCCGTTTCCTGGGACTACCTCTCTTGATCCGGTAGTGCTTAAAGGGATAACCCTCCTGATCTGCGACACCCGCTTTTATGGCCTTGTTGTAAATCGCCCTGATGGTGCGCATATAAACCGCTAGGCCGCCCAGGGAATTGCCTTTGGATAGGTGCCAATTCTCCAGTTTATTCAGGAACTCCAGGTTCAGTTCATCAAAGGTCATATCGCGTTTATTCCGGAATCGCTTGAGTATTTTCAACACATCCCGGTAACTGCTGGCGGTTCCAATCCGTTGTGCAGTAATCAATTCATCGATCAGCTTTTGGGTAAAAACAAAGACCGTGGTTTTATGATGAGGATTGATCAGTCTTTCTTTCAGCTGCTTAACACTTAAGAATCTCAATTCATTGTTATCTTCCAGCCTGGTGATCACATCCATCATTTCTGCTTTCTTCTTGGCCAGCAGATTGTTCAACCGGGTAGGGGAGACCGTTCCTTTATAGCTTGACCTGATCCTGCGATTCTTCGCATCCCAGTCTTTCTTGCCAACAGCATATCCTGTGCCAATGGCGGTAGTTTTGGAGTGGTGGGTAAGCCTGAAAATTAGCGGAAAAGTGTTATCTTTCTTGGGTCTTCTGGTATCCTGCGACAAGACGATATTGGCAGCCATTTTAAAATTTGCACGTAATTTGCACGCAAGTTACGGTTTAATTTGGTTTAATATGTATCGATATGGTTTGAAAATATGCGTTTATGGTCCATTTAAGACCATTTGGATACATATCGAACCAAAATTTCGCTGACTACGAATCAGGAGGTTGGAAGTTCGAATCTTCTCGGGTTCACAGAGAGCCGAGGCATGGCAGTCGATTTTCAAGCGGAACCGTCGAAAGCGCGCTTTCAAGCGGGTGAGCGAGAAAATCGGAGAAGGCGCAGCCTTCATGCTTCGGTTTTGACCTTTGTATCAAAGGAGATCAGCACAGCTAATCTTCTCGGGTTCACAGAGAGCCGAGGCATGGCAGTCGATTTTAAATCCGGGTGCTTGCAAGCCCGACAACAAACCTTGTTTGCACCTCGCGCTGAATTGTCCTATAGATAATCCTCCGCGCCTAATTACTTTGCTTCAATAAATCGCGAATTTCCTCCAATAAGACTTCTTGTTTTGGCGGTTCCGGTGGCGGAGCAGCTTCTTCTTGCTTTTTGAACCGGTTCATATTTTTTACCACCACAAATAACGCCAGAGCCACCAGTAGAAAAGCAATTACTGCATTGATGAACAATCCCCAGCCTATGGCTACCGCTCCTGCTTCCCTGGCAGCCTCAATAGAGGTAAAAACTTCCTGGGTGGGATTTTTTATAACAGTAAACAAATTGCTGAAATCAGGGGTGCCGAAAACTCCGGAAACCACCGGCATTAAAAGATCGGATACCAATGATTTCACTACTGTGCCAAATGCCGCGCCAAGTACGATACCAACCGCCATGTCCAGCATATTACCTTTGACAGCAAATTCTTTGAACTCCTTTATCATGCCCATGAATTGAATTATTTTAAGTTAAACTTTAATGTTTGGAACATCAAATAAACAGATTTAGTAGAGTAATCAAATTTAAATCGTAAATAATTAACCTGAACATGCCCACCAGGTAAGGTGATTTTCGATGATTTTAAGAATCTGCTAAACTTTAAAAACAAACCCGGCTTTGAGCTTTTCCTGGTATTTTTGGTGATTAAACCTGTATAGAAAAGAACCCTTGCGTGATGATGTCATATCCTTTTCCTTCAATTTCTCCAATACCTTTAATGAGTTTATCTTTTTTATGAAATTTCGCTTGTCCAGTTTCTGGTTGAATATTTCTTCATAAAGTTTTTGCAGCTGTCTCATGGTAAACTTCTCAGGCAGCAATTCGAACCCGATTGGTTGAACTGATGCCCGATACTGTAATCGTTTGATAGCGGTTTTTACCATGAAATCATGATCAAAAATAAGGTCAGGGACTTCTGAAATATCGAACCAACGGGCTGAATATTGATTGATCAAGCCACTATCGTGTTCCGTGGTATTAATTAACGCCGAATACGCTACCGAAACAGTCCTTTCTACCGGATCGCGGTCTATTTTCCCAAAGGTTTTTAGTTGCTCGAGGTAAATGTTATCAAGTCCGGTCAATTCAGTTAAAACCCTGACCGCGGCCTCCCGCAGGTCTTCATGTTTTTTCATAAATCCCCCCATTAATGACCATCTGCCTTTTTTAGGTTTAAAATCCCGCTTGATCAGCAACAATTGAAGTACTTCTCTTTGAGGATCAAAACCAAATATGATACAATCCACCGCTACCAGCACTTTATCTTTATTTATGTATGTACCCATAAAATCCCCATTAGTTACCATCCTTCTGGTAATAAGATACCGATTAAGGCACATAAATAAATGTAATAATTACATTTTATATCTTTGCATTAGTAAATTTATTAACGGATCAACCAGTACGGTTCATTGATGAGACCGCATTAAGTAAGGATATGACCACGAACTACGTAATAGGACTTGACTATGGTACCGACTCCGTGCGATCTTTACTGGTCCAGGCTTCAAATGGCAAGGTGATATCCAGCAAAGTACATTGGTATCGGAGGTGGAATCAGGGCTTGTACTGCGATCCTGCTGCTTCCCAATTTCGACAGCACTTATTGGATCATCTGGAAGGTGCCGAAGAGGTGATAAGAGGAGCTATGAGCGATTCCAAGATCCGGCCTGAAGAAGTGAAAGGCATATGTATTGACACTACCGGCTCTTCACCTTTGCCTATTGATATAAAGGGCCAGCCATTATGCATGAAACCTCAGTTTTCCGATGAACCAAATGCTATGATGGTGCTTTGGAAAGATCATTCTGCCATTGAAGAGGCCGCCGAAATCAACGAATTGGCAGCTAATTGGGGTGGTGAGGATTTTACCCGTTACGAAGGAGGTGTATATTCCTCTGAGTGGTTCTGGGCCAAAATTCTGCACATCATAAGGAAAGATCCGAAGGTTAAAAAAGAGGCCTTTAGCTGGATGGAGCATTGTGACATAATGCCCTATATCTTAACCGGATCCGGCGATTTAACTTCGTTTAAGCGAAGTCGCTGTGCTGCCGGACATAAGGCCATGTGGCATCAAAGCTGGGGAGGCTTGCCGGATGACCACTTCCTGGCCCTGCTTGACCCTTACCTGGTGCGGTTGAAAAAAAATCTGTACCAGGAAACCTATACCTCGGATCAAATAGCCGGCCACCTTTGTAAGACCTGGGCGGATAAGCTTGGATTGACCACTGAGACCGTGGTTACAGTTGGCACCTTCGATGCACATGCTGGCGCGGTGGGCGCTCAGGTTGAAGAAAACACCCTGGTTCGGGTAATGGGGACCTCTACTTGTGATATCGTGGTTTCAAACCCGCATATTATCGGTGATAAAACGGTAAAAGGTATTTGTGGTCAGGTTGATGGTTCGGTAATACCCGGAATGATCGGTCTGGAAGCTGGACAGTCTGCGTTTGGGGATGTGCTTGCCTGGTTTCGGGATGTCTTAAGCTGGCCAATTGACCATTTATCGGAGCAAACAATCACCAGGGAATCAAAAGATAAGATTAAGCAACAGATGATTGCGGGGCTTTCTTCCCAGGCTGAGAAGGTGCCTCTTTCGGAAAGCGCTCCTATTGCCCTGGACTGGATCAATGGCAGGCGTACACCCGATGCCAACCAGGCGCTCAAAGCGGCAATTTCCAATTTAACTCTTGGGACCAAGGCTCCTGAAATTTTTCGGGCTCTGGTTGAATCTATCTGCTTTGGGTCCAAACGCATTGTTGAACGATTTATTAATGAAGGCGTAGAAATAAGAACGGTAGTCGGGATAGGTGGGGTAGCAAAAAAATCACCCTTTGTAATGCAAACCCTGGCCAACGTTTTAAATATGCCTATTAAAGTGGCAGTTTCTGATCAGGCCCCGGCACTTGGGGCCGCAATGTATGCCGCTACGGCCGCCGGTATCTATTCGAATGTGAACCTGGCAATAAAAGGAATGGGACAGGGTTTTGAACGTACTTATTACCCCGATCCAAAGGTGATTGAGACCTACTCACAGCTTTATCAGAATTATTTGGAGCTGGGAAATTTTGCAGAAAATTCTAATAACAAAAAATGACTGGTTATCGCGAGCTAAAACAACAGTGTTATCAAGCAAACATGCTGCTGCCTGAACTTGACCTGGTAATTTACACTTTCGGAAACGTAAGTGCAGTGGATCGTTCCCAGGAAGTATTTGCCATAAAACCAAGTGGAGTGCCCTATGACCAGTTAACTGTTGATGATATGGTGATTGTGGACTTTAACAACAATGTGCTTGAGGGCGAAATGCAGCCTTCCTCCGATACTAAAACACATGCCTACCTTTACAAAGAGTGGGCGTCAATAGGGGGAATTTCACATACCCATGCCACCTATTCTGTAGCATGGGCACAATCGCAAAAGGACATTCCAATACTGGGTACTACCCATGCGGATCATTTAACTGAAGATATACCTTGTGCTCCTCCTATGGAGGATAAGCTTATTGAAGAAGATTATGAGCGTATGACCGGTCAACAAATCATTGATTGCTTCACATCCCGGAATTTGGATCATCGGGAAGTTGAGATGATTTTACTGGGTAATCATGGTCCATTTACCTGGGGCTCGACTGCAGCTAAAGCAGTTTATAATAGCAAAGTGCTGGAGGAATTGGCGCGAATGGCGTACTTAACCATGCAGATAAACCCGTCTGCACCCAGATTAAAGGAGGCTTTAATTAATAAACACTATTTAAGAAAGCACGGAAAGGGTGCCTACTATGGTCAAAAACCTTCGGAAGGAGCCAATGATTGATTTTAAGAAGTATCAGATCTGGCTGCTCACCGGCAGTCAACATCTTTATGGTGCGGACATACTGAAGAATGTCGAGCGTCATGCCATTGAAATTTCCCAGGCTCTGACACTGAGTCCGCATATTCCAATTTCTATAAACTTCCACTCAGTAGTAACTTCTTCAGAACAGATACTGGATGTATGCCAAAAAGCAAATAACTCCAACGGGTGTATCGGATTAATCGTTTGGATGCATACATTTTCTCCAGCCAAAATGTGGATCCGAGGTTTGGATAGCCTCAATAAACCTTTTGCTCATTTGCATACCCAGTACAATATGGAAATTCCATGGTCAGACATTGATATGGATTTCATGAATGAGAATCAGTCCGCACATGGTGATCGTGAATTTGGGTATATCGCTACCAGAATGCGGAAAAACCGCAAAGTGATAGCAGGCCATTGGCAGGAGGATAATGTGCGTATTCAGATAGGTACCTGGATACGGGCTGCACTGGGCTGGCACGCTTTTCAAAATACCAGGGTAGCCCGTATTGGAGACAATATGCGTGAAGTAGCGGTAACAGAAGGAGATAAGGTCGAAGCACAAATCCGTTTCGGATTTTCAGTCACTGGATTTGGTTCAGGTGATCTGGCCGTGCATATCGATCGGGTAAGTGATAAACAGGCAGCCGAATTAGTCACACTTTATCAGGAGTCTTACCACATGACCGCCGAAGTGGGTTCAAGCAGGTCCATTCTGGAAGCCGCCCGAATAGAGTTAGGGCTCAGGTCTTTTTTGAAGCAGGGCGGGTTCAATGCTTTTACTGATACTTTTGAGAATCTTCACGGTATTGAGCAGCTTCCCGGCATATCCACCCAGAGATTAATGGCCGAGGGTTACGGGTTTGGAGCAGAAGGTGACTGGAAGACGGCAGCACTGTTAAGAGCGGTTAAAGTCATGGATACTGGTTTAGCCGGTGGCAGTTCCTTTATGGAAGACTATACCTATCATTTCAAACAGGGAAAATCACTGGTCCTGGGAGCACATATGCTGGAAATTTGCCCCTCGATTGCATCAGGAAAACCAAAGTGTGAGGTTCACCCATTGTCGATAGGAGGAAAGGCAGACCCGGCAAGGCTCACCTTTGATGTGGATGAAGGACCCGCTATCAATGTATCACTAATTGATTTAGGCAATCGCTTTCGCATTTTGATCAATGAGGTGGAGGTAGTCAAACCCGAACAACCGCTTCCTAAGCTACCGGTTGCCCGGGTGCTATGGGACCCAAAGCCGAATTTGGTAACCTCTGCGCAGTGCTGGATAACTGCGGGTGGCGCTCATCATACCGTTTTCAGCAAGGCCTTAAATACCCAAATTCTGGAGGATTTTGCAGAAATAGCTGGAGTGGAGTTAGTAGTTATCGATGGGAATACTAACTACCGGGAGTTTAAGGACCGGCTAAAATGGAATGAAGTATACTATCATTTGTTTCAAAACCGGTTGTAAAGTGCATTTACCAACTCACCAACTCACCAACTCACCAACTCACCAACTCACCAACTCACTAACTCACCAACTCACTAAATCACTAAATCACCAACTCACCAAATCACCAACTTATTTAAGCCATCGATCAAACCACGCAAAGGCGTCTTGCTGCATTTGGGCATCAAATTTATGCTCGCCGGGATAAAATTTACCCTGATATTTGTCGGGTGCACCGGCTTTGTTAAATACTTCCTTTAAAATTTGATCCGATTTTTTCATTTCAGGAAGGGTATATAACTGATCCTCATTGTCGCTCATAACCATAGTAGGAAGCGGAGTTCTAAGTGCTAGTATCTCCGGAAAATCCAGGTATTTAGGCAATAAAGGAGCGTATGTCATCCACGTGTGTGTATAACTCTTATTAAGCAAGAAGTCGTTCCAGGTTGACATAAACCCTACGGAGATAGCACATTTGATCCGGTGATCCAGCCCTCCCAAATAATCTGTGCGCAGGCCGCCTCCTGAAAGCCCGCAGCACCCTAAATTGCTGCCGTCCACATCGTTTCTCGCAGCTAGAATATCCAGGGCAACCTGGTCCTCAACCAGTGTAACCCCAGGCCAGGTTGTTCCTCCACAAAACAATGATTTGGCCATAATGTGTTCATGACTGCCTGCCCATTGATTATAGACCTCAATATTTTCAGGTACTTCCGGGTTTTCGTCGCTTTTATCATCTACACGGCACGCTCCGTAGGTTATTCCAGATACATCCTGATAAAAAACGCGTCTTGAACCAAAAGTGAAAGTATCATGCACCAAAACAGCATAGCCTCTTTTTGCCAGTTCATTGGCCCAGGCTTTACCCGAATAATAATGCTGTTGATGGGCATGCATAATTGGGTGTTGGTTTTCTGAAGTCCTGGTGATTTTACGTTTTCCGAAATATTTTTGCCCTCCGTGGTCATGCAGCCCAAGTACACCAGGTAACTGCTCGTTCGAGCCCGCAGGTTTTAGAAAGATCGCCTCAGTAGTCCGACCATAGGGAAGTTGCCATTGAAGTTCCTCCACCACAAGCCCATCATATTCATGGCTGCTGATGGTCTTTACTTCAGGGGTATAATCACTTAAGTCGGGAGCGGAAACCAGTTCCCTGGCTTTATTGATCGCAGCAGTACGCCAGGATTCTAAATCAGTATACTTGGAATTTCTAAAAGAAAGTAACGGTGGATCCTCAGGAATACCAGCAGCCCATGGGCCATAATTTCCAATAATACTTCGGGCTTCCGGTTTAAGGGTATCAGCAGGCATAATTTTATGATCAGGTAACATCTGGTTTAATACTTCAGGAGGTAGAAAGGAAATAGTCCCTAATACCGCAGATTTTTTTAGAAAGTTTCTCCTGGGGTCGGTCGATTTATTCATGGTCATTATAAAGATTTACCTCGGTATTAAAGACTACAACTGGTTTCTATTGATCGATTTATAACTTTAAATTTATAATATAGTACGGATAAAAGAATTCTCGTATATATCAGTATTCTTTGTTAAAAATTTGCAGGAGAATTATTAAGTTTATCTTGACAGAAAGATCTTATTCCCTCTCGGAAATTTTTTAAGATACTCTGATTTTTAGAAGAAGGCTTAATTTTTTTGACTTTGTAGTAAACGCTTCTTAGTATAATATAAAAGTCGAATAATTTTTTAGCTTAATCTGAATTAAATTCGATGGCAATTCGTTTAATAAATATGTAGCTAAACCGGAAATTTATTACATCTGTTAGGTTTTCATTAAACTTAGCAAAATAATATTTATCAGGATTTTTATTTTAGTTCAGAACTTAAGCGAAGTTGTATTATTGATCTTTCAGGTGGGAATAACCAGTTAATATACACCTGATTAGATCTAAATGAAGAGTACAGCATTTTACAGTTTAAGTACAAGCTATAACCGAATTGTTGGACAATACTTAGTTAAACTAAGTTAGTTAGAAGTAAGGACTATGGCAGCAATTAATTATACGCAGTCAGTTATAGTTTGTGAATTATTGTATTTTTTTAATATATTAGTCGGCCCAGTTGATTTTACTTTCATTAAATACTGATATGTCAGCTAGCTATGAGACCATATCAAAAGAAGTAGGGTACGTTGGCTATATGCCCTTCCCTTCCATGGAGGAGATGGATGCTCTATTAAGCAAGCTATCTTCGAATCCCACAATTTCTGATTTTAAGAAGGCATTAGAATTATACCGTTTTGCGCCTGAGGCAAAAACCGAAGAAGAAAGCAGAATGGTTTACATGCTTCAACTCGGGTTAGCAATTTCAAAAGAGGAACTTTTCGAGCAGGTAAGTGAACCAACAATTATTGAAGTTGCCTATAAATATATTCTGAACCTGATTCCAAGTCTGATATTACTTCCACTGCTAAGCTCGATATTTTAACGCGAATCCGTCTGCAGCCTATTGACGGTCTTTCTCCAACAACATCCTTAAGCTGGTTTTAACAATTTCACCCATATTCTTACATTCAAGGAACCGGGGATCGTGATAATATTCCGACATTTCCTTTTTGAGCCTGCGTATATGCTGGGCTTTTGACAAGGTAACTTGCGTCATACAATCAATGAGATCCTTTAATCGATATCTTGAAAGGTTAATTCGGTTGGCAATCAAAGACTGTTCTTCACGCTGGTATTGCCGGACGGTTTCAGGGGTCATCAATTTTATTCCTAGCTGGATAATGGGGTTATTTTGTTTAAAATATTGGGGCATATAAACTACTCTTCTACCTTCAAAAGACTGCTGGTCAAAATCTATCGCCCTGATCCTATAGTGCGTTTCCTCGAAATCCGGGGTTATGTCAATCACAAAATTATTGGAGTGCATATCTCCTAACAGCCTTACAAAAGTCCGCTCGTTGAACTTGACAAATTCTTTAGCCAGTCTGATCTCATTGACATCAGATCTTTGCATATAATGTTCTATAAACTGGTCTCCAGGTATGCCTGCAATATGTTCTTCTACCAATGTGTCTGATGAGACAAGATAATTGATGCGGTTTGGAGAAAGAATATGTTCCAGTTCAAGTCCGTATATCCGGCTTGCGTCTGCATTCTTAATATAGAAATAGTCAAAATTATCGTTAATCCGATTGACAATCCTGATCCTGAATGGTCTGGTGTTGCCATAAATGCATATATCGATTCTATCTACAAACAAATGCTCAATCACCGATACATCACCGTCGGCCTTCAGAATAGAATAAACTTCTTTAAGGGCTGTGTGCACTTGATGACTCTCGGATTCCGGAAACAGAACAGTTTCCCAAAGGGAGTCTTTTCCATACTTGTCATATAGTGTAAAACTGCTGTCATAGCGCATTAAATCACTATATGTAACAGAAAGCAATTTTTGTCTTTCCTGTTCCTGAAGATAACCCCGCAAACAAGGGCTTATCGGGTAAGGTATTTTCTTCTTATGAATAATTGCCATTTCCATTAGTTCAAAGCTAACTAAAGATAGCAATTTGCATGGCTATTTATTCGATTACAGGGGGAGGTGGGCTATTGTGAATTGCTTTTTAACTCGATTTTCTTGCGTATATATTCTACTGCCTGATTAATGGTCGCCAGGTTCTCAGCATCATTGTCGGGGATTTTTAAGTCAAATGCCTGCTCAAATTCCATAATAAGTTCGGCATAGTCTAGTGAGTCAATGCCCAGGTCTTTGATAAAATTGGCATCAGTGGTTACTTCTGTTTCCGCCAGTCCGAGTTTGTCAACCAATATATCCGTAATGGTCTGGTGTATGTTCTCCATTGGTAAAGGATTTATGGCTACAAAACTAGTTAATTTTCGCGAATTTAAAGTACCGGTACTTTTTCAAGTTCCTGGCCTTCAAACCGCAGGGAAAATTCTGTTCCCTGGTCAAGATTGGACACCACCTTGATTGCTCCCTTATGTTGCCTCATAATTTGCTTGGACAGACTAAGACCTATCCCACTGCCATTCTTTTTGGTGGTGAAGAACGGTATGAAAATTTTGCCTAAAGCTTCTTCATCTATCCCGGCACCATTGTCCTTAATTCTTATGGTCACATTATCCTTATTATCGCTGTTTGCGGACAGTTGAATATGTTTTTCCAATCTTTCTTCCAACGCTTGTATGGCATTTTTTACTATATTAATCATAACCTGTTCTATCAACTCAGGATCCACTTTGATGGTCAGGTCTGAGGGACGTATGGACGTCCCTACATTAATATTATTCTGGTCCAGATCATGTTTTAGCAGCGTAAGTACCCGCTGAAAAATTTCCTGAACCCGTACCTCTTTTAATCGCGGGGTGGGTATTCTGGTAAGGTTCCTGAAGTCACTGACAAACCGGATGAGACCTTCGCTACGTCGTTGTATAGTCTGAATTGCGCGATGTATATCCGCCAGATCTTCTTTTTCAATTTCGTACCGGTCCAGGTTTTCTTCAATGTTATTTTTTAAGTCCCCGTCTACTGTGGCAGCCAATGAGGAGATGGGAGTTACCGAATTCATAATTTCGTGGGTAAGTACCCGGATCAGATTCTGCCAGGCTTCCATTTCCTTTTCTTCCAATTCGCTTTGAATATTCTGCAGTGTAATCAATTTAAATGGTTCTCCTTTCAACGTTAGCTCAATGGCATAAATAGAAAGTTGATAGGTATACCCTTCATGCTGTATTTTCACCAGGTCCTGGCCTCCGGTTTTGAGGGTTTGAAAACTTTTAACCAACGGTTCACTGAATCGTGACAGTCCCGAGATATTTTTAAGATGTTTTACCTTAAGCAGCTTTTTGGCGGTGGTATTAATGATCTGAATGTCACCTGATCGATCGAAGGTCATCAACCCGATTCCAAGGTGCTGTACAATAGTCTTAAGATATTGTGATTGCGCATCTTTTTCGTTGCGAACATCTGCAATCTTTTGCTGTAAGACCTGATATCTTTTTAATAATTCCTGATCATCCTTTAATGGCAGGTCTCCATTAATTTCCTGGTGCTCGTCTATTGTTTCGGAAGCTGAAACCTGTACAAATTCCTTGTTTAGCTGAAGAAACTTAAGCAGACTGATTATCTGAAAAACAATAAGGGCTGTAATCAATAGTGTAGAAAGTTGGAACAAACCATCATTTATAAAGTCTGCCAACAGAAATGCGCTAAAAGATATCGCCGCAATTCTTAATAAAAGATTGAACCTAAATTGACTATAGTCCATGTTTTTCCAGTCTTCTATAAAGACTGGCTCTAGTTAAACCGAGTTCTTTCGCGGCTTTTGAGATGTTTCCCGAGCTCTTTTGAATGGCTTTTTGAATTAAGTTTTTTTCAACTTCTTCCAGGTTGAATGAGTCTGAATTGGTGGTCTTTTCACCCTGTGCATTGAGAAAAAAGAAGTCGTCTGGAGTTAGGATATTGGATTCACTCATGATTACCGCTCTTTCAATACCATGCTGAAGTTCTCGGACATTCCCGGGCCAGGGATATTCCTGTAACTTCTTGATTGTTGCTGATGAAAGTTTGGCTGACGGTTTACGGTATTTTGTGCAATAGGATTGAAGAAAATGTTCCCCTAGTAAAGGGATGTCTTCAACTCTTTCTCTTAAAGCAGGTAGGTAGATTTCAACTGTATTAATTCGGTATAATAGATCCTGCCTGAAACTATTGTCTTTTACCATGTCATACAATGGCATATTGGTAGCACAAATTAACCGAATATCCACTGACAAGCTGGTATTTGAGCCAATACGGGTAATTTGACGATTTTGAAGGGCAGTGAGCAGTTTACTTTGTAGTGGATGACTTAAGTTACCAAGCTCATCCAGGAACAAGGTTCCTGAATTTGCAAGTTCGAACCTGCCCACACGATCTTCGCGTGCATCAGTAAAGGATCCTTTTTTATGTCCGAACAACTCACTTTCGAACAAGGTTTCGGTAATTGCTCCCATATCCACACCGATAAATACACTGTCCCTTCTATTTGAACGCCGGTGAATAGCTCGAGCCACTAATTCTTTCCCGGTACCGTTCTCCCCTAGAATTAAGACATTGGCATCTGTTTGGGCCACTTTGTCAATAATGGAAAATACGTTGCGCATAGCGGTACTTTCCCCAATCATTTCTTTAAAAGGCTGGTTGAGGCCTTCTACTAGTTGCTTCTTTTCCTGCTTTAATTTGTCAACCTCCTTATAAGAGTTTTTTAATCGTAAGGCTGATGAAATAGTCGCCACCAGCTTCTCGTTCTGCCAGGGTTTTAGAACAAAATCTGTGGCTCCCTGCTTTAAAGCCTTTACCGCCATTTCTACATCGCCAAAGGCGGTGATCAGAATCACCACAGCACTGGGATCTTTTTCCAGGATCTGGTTAAGCCAGTAAAAGCCTTCTTTCCCGCTAGTGATGTCTGTGCTGAAGTTCATATCCAGCAAAATCACATCGTAACTGTCATTATTGAGTAGAAATGGGATCTTCTTAGGGTTCTTTTCAATCAACACTTCATGTGCATGCCTTTTTAATAACAGTTTGGCAGCGAGAAGTACATCTTCATCATCATCAATGATCAGAATTTTTCCAAGTTCTTTTTCCACGAGCAAAGCTTTAGTTGGTTTTTATAATGGTTGCCCCAAATCTGTGCCAATATTTAATATCAATCCAGAATGAAGTAAACAGGCAATACCACAAGTGTAAGATGAACAAACTGTACGGAAATGAACATAAATGTTGCATTT
The DNA here is from genome assembly GCA_021604845.1 of Cyclobacteriaceae bacterium. Classification (GTDB taxonomy): domain Bacteria; phylum Bacteroidota; class Bacteroidia; order Cytophagales; family Cyclobacteriaceae; genus SZUA-3. The sequence goes on along the minus strand of BQJT01000080.1, from coordinate 3,749 downwards.
TCGTACACAAAAAGGCGAAATTTTGTAGAATAAAAAAGGCTTTCCGAAAGAATTATAAGTGATTCCTGGTCCTATAATTTTCCGAAAAGCCTTAAAAACAATCAAAAGCTTCATCAAAAATATCCAATAGAGCGCTGTAATTCTATCCCTCATACTAGGGGATTTTCGCCTCAGTGTCGGCTGATTTTAATTAAAGTTTTGCTAAATGACTATTTTAGTAGACAACAAAAACCCATTATAATTGTTTCAACGACTTTGCCTAACCTTCCTATGGTGTGTTGCCTCCTTTGCTCTAAATTCTCAGAGCCCTGGCTTTACCTCGTATTCTGTGCAGGACGGGCTGGCACAATCAAATGTATTTGATATTGCCGAAGACCATTTAGGCAACCTTTGGTTGGCCACAGCGGGTGGACTGAGTATGTTCAATGGTGTCCGCTTTCACACTTATAAGAAGCAGGATGGACTAGCGAGTAACATGATCTATTGCGCAGCGGTAGATGCGGATGGAGTCCTATGGGTGGGAAGCGATCGGGGGATCTCCCGGTATGATGGTAGAAAGTTTCAAAACTTTCCGATTCATTCTTTGGATCAAGACCAATATGTTAATCAAATTATGGTCGATTTGGGAGGTAATTTGTGGTATGCAACTACCTCCGGATCAGTAGTATACAGAATTAATTCTACAGATAGTTCCGTGGTGTTGGATCAGTACATTAAAGGCCGGGTAAGTGGATTTGCTGAAACCCCGGAGGCAGTTTGGATTACCACCTATAAGCAGGGGATATATACTTATGCTGATGGGAAGGTCGAGCAGATTTCATTACCCCTGGAACTCCAGACCGCAATAATTACTACAGTATATGCTGACAGTAGCCAGCGTATTTGGCTGGGCACCGATCATGGATTATATGCCCTGGTTGAAGGTTCCTTTCAATTCATGCATTCCTTCCATGTGGATTTCCAGGATTTTGGGATTTACAGCATCAGTGAAGGAAATGAAGGAACCATATGGGTAGGCTCAACCAGAGGCGCCTTTACCTTCAGAGATGGAATGTGTAGTTCAGTTAATTCTTCAGATGGATTAACTGATAATATAATTTATAAAATTCTACGTGACCGGGAGGGTACCTTATGGTTCGGGTCATTTGGAGGTGGCCTGTACAAATCTTTGGGTGATTTATTTACACATATTGGTAAGGAACAGGGGGTGGGCTATAATTACATCTCATCCATTACCAAAGACCAGCAGGACAATTACTGGTTTGGTTCTTACGGAGGGGGAATTTATCAGGTTACCATCCCCGATTCTGAAGGACCATTGGTGGTAACGAATATTGATCATGAACAGGGGCTGAGCGATGATTTTACTTATGGAATAACCCAGGATCAGCAAGGAAATTTATGGGTTGCCACCGCTAATGGTCTAAACCGGTATGATAAGCGGAAATTCACCAGTTATTATAAGCAGCACGGCTTACCTTCGGAACGCATCTACTCTATACTTAGTGGAAATGACGGCCTGCTTTACGCTGGAACCTCAAATGGGTTAGTAAAAATTGAACAGGTTCCAAAAGTGAAGTTTAACCATTACCTACACCCAGGTGGGAAGCCTCATAATAAAATCAGGACCCTTCTGCAGCAGTCTAACGGGCACATTTTACTGGGCACCTATGGAGGATTAAAAGTCTTTGATGGGGAAACAATCTCAGACTATTTTAAGGCAGATACCTTGAGACATCTTCCGGTGGCTACCGTTTACGAAGATGACAGTGGTCTGATATGGTGTGCCTTGATAGATAGTGGAATCTTACAATGGAACCCTAAAACAGAAGAAGTAACAGTTTTTACTGAAAGTGATGGATTATCTTCAAACATCGTTTACACCCTGGTAATGGACCAGTTGGGCTATCTATGGGTTGGCAACCCTCATGGATTGGATAAAATTCAATTTAGTAAGACCGGGGAAATCGAAAAGATCCGGAATTTTGGTGCGCATGAGGGTTTTTTTGGCATTGAAACCAATACCAATGCTATTTATGAGGACTCGGATGGTGCTATTTGGTTTGGCACAGTGGCAGGCGCCTTCAAATGTTTACCCACGCACGATGGAATCAATGACCTGGAGCCTATAACCAACATCACTGGGATCCGTTTGTATTCAGAACCAGTGGATTGGGAGCAGCTGGATATCCAAACCTCCGGGTGGTTTAACCTGCCAGAGCATTTCCTGTTCTCTCATGATAAGAATCATTTAACCTTCGAGTTTTTTGGAAACAGTCTGCAAAATCCGGATAAGGTAAGGTACCAATATAAACTGGAAAATTTCGATCGTGACTGGCAGCCCGTTACTCCAAAAAACGAGGCAGTGTATACCAATCTCCCTCCCGGAGGGTATACTTTTCTAGTGAAAGCCTCAAATAATGATGGCGTTTGGAACCATAGACCCGCTTCAGTAAGTTTTGAGATTGCACCACCATTTTGGAGGACCTGGTGGTTTTTTGCCCTAACGATAATAGTTCTGGGCATTGCCGGCCGGTTGTATTATAAATCCAGAGTTCAGACAAAGTTGATGTCTTTGATTCAGGTTGAAAAACTCAAGAACGAAGAGGTGATTAAAGTCAGGCGCCGGGTAGCCGAGGATTTCCACGATCAGGTAGGTAATCAGCTAGCCAGCATTACGGTACTGGTACAATTGATACAAGCCAAATTAACTTCCCGGAATAACGAAGTAGAGGAACTTCTTCAAAAGCTGGGGGCATTTACCAAAACTCTTTTCACCGGCACCCGTGATTTCATTTGGTCTATTGATCCTAAAAGTGATAAGGTGAATGAGATGTTGATCTATATACGGGACTTTGGCGAAGAACTATTCGAATACTCAGATGTAAACTTTCATGTAGAATCAAACAATGCATTCGATGCCAAGGTGGAATTACCCATTGGCTGGAGCCGGCATATCGTTTTTATATTTAAAGAAGCTTTAACTAACTCCATGAAGCACGCTGATTGTAAAAACGTTTACCTAAGTTTTAACGTTACAGAGAATACATATATGTTTGAGCTACGTGACGATGGGATTGGTTTGAACGGACACCAGGAGGATGACTATTTTCAAATGGGCATCAAAAATATGAAGGAGAGAGCTCATAAAATTGGCGGTGAATTTCTGATATCATCAGATAATGGTACGGGCACCAGAATTACCCTGGAAGGCAAAATACCCCAAAATGAGGGATAACACCTTAGCCTGTATTTGAGTATCGTTGTCTAACCACATTCTAACATTTATGAACAGGATTACCATAGTTGAAGATAATGATGTTGTAAGAGAAGGGTTTGCACTTTTAATTGACAGTGTAAACGAATTCGATGTTGTAGGTACATATGCCACCTGTGAAGAAGCGATAAGGAAACTGAAAGACGACTATCCCGATGTAATACTGATGGATATCGAACTGCCCGGGATCAGCGGCATTGAAGGTTGTAACCGGATTAAAAAGTTACTGCCAGAAGTAAATATTATAGTAATTACGGTTCACGAAAACAGTGAGTTAGTATTTGAAGCGCTGTGTGCAGGTGCCTGTGGATATATTACCAAAAATACTGAGTATTCCCGCTTGATCGATTCTATAAAGGAAGCAATGAATGGAGGGGCTCCGATGAGCAGCAATATTGCCAGGATGGTGGTGGAATCGTTTCAAAAGAATCAGGATACACCCCTGACCAGTCGTGAAACGCAAGTTCTGGAG
>BQJT01000079.1 GCA_021604845.1 Cyclobacteriaceae bacterium | reverse complement strand
AGTACATAGGCCGGCTTTCTGGATTGAGGGTGCCACTTCATTAGTATGGTCCGAACTAATCCAAACTTATAAATCTGGGTGGCAAAGCCCTTGAAATTGACCCTTCTTTTGTGATATACAAATGCCTGGATCAGGCCTTTGGTATATCCGCTATTAACCAGTCGATAAACCAAATCGGGGTCTTCACCGGGATGAATGTTTGAGAAGCCACCGGTTTTTAGAAATGCGTCTTTTGATATCCCCATGTTAAAACTTCGTGGCTGGAATGTTTTTGAAGCAAAACGATGACCTCTTATTCCCCCTGTTGTTAGCAAGGAAGTCATGGAATAGTTAATTGCTTGTTGAATTGCGTTTGCATTGCCAGGAGCTTTATCCGGGCCGCCATAAACATCGAGCCATCGAACTGACAAGCTATTGGCGATCACTTTAAAATACTCAGCAGGTACAATGCAATCAGAATCGAAAAACACCAGGTAGTCACCAGAGCTTTTACGGGCTCCGAAATTTCTACTATCGCCAGGACCGGTATTCTGCTTGAAGTAATAGTGGATATCGAGTTTGTCTGAAAAATTCTCAACAATGGATTCACTTTTAAGGGAAGAACCATCTTCCACGATTATTACTTCAAAGTGCTTATACTGCTGTATAGTTAAACTTTCAAGCAGTTCCCTGGTTTCATCAGGGCGATTGAAAACTGGTACAATAACAGAAAATTTCAGGGTGTTCAATACGAAGATGTTAGCTTGATTTTGTCGGATCAGGGCTTGATAATTATCCTATTAGTTTAAGCCTGTAATTTTTTTCAGTAATTTTGCACCTCAAAGAAACGAAATATGTTTGAAAACCTCAGCGTAAAGTTAGACCAGGCAGTCCGTAATCTTAAAGGTCAGGGAAGGATCACAGAGATAAATGTCGCTGCAACGGTTAAGGAAATTCGCAGAGCTCTGATTGATGCAGATGTAAATTACAAAGTAGCAAAAACTGTTACCGATACAATCCGGGAGAAAGCCCTTGGACGAGAGGTATTGATTGCAGTTTCCCCGGGTCAGCTGCTCACCAAAATTGTAAGCGAGGAATTGACCGCTTTAATGGGCGGTAGCAAGCAGGACATTACTCTGGAAGGTAATCCGGCAGTGGTGTTGATCGCTGGTCTTCAGGGTTCGGGAAAGACAACTTTCAGTGCTAAACTTGCAAATTATCTTAGCAAGCAAAGCAAGCAGGTACTGCTGGCGGCTTGTGATGTATACCGTCCCGCTGCGATTGACCAGTTAAAGGTGCTGGGTGAGCAGGTTGGTGTTGAGGTGTTCGCTCAGCCAGAATTAAAAGACCCTTTAAAAATTGCTACCAATGCACTGGCTTATGCCAAAGAACACAATAAGAAAATACTGATCGTTGATACAGCAGGCCGATTGTCAGTTGATGAAAAAATGATGACTGAAATTGCCCAGTTGAAATCATCGCTTAACCCTTCAGAGACGTTGTTTGTGGTTGATTCGATGACTGGACAAGATGCTGTAAACACCGCCGGGGTCTTTAATCAGCGACTCAATTTCGACGGGGTAGTACTGACCAAACTTGATGGCGATACCAGGGGAGGAGCCGCGTTATCTATCCGTAACGTAGTTGAAAAACCCATCAAGTTTATAAGTACAGGAGAAAAAATGGACGCCATAGACGTCTTTCATCCTGACCGTATGGCCCAGCGTATTCTTGGAATGGGTGATGTTGTTTCCCTGGTCGAAAAAGCGCAGGAGGTTTTTGACGAAGATGAGGCGCGCCGGCTACAAAAAAAGATTCGAAAAAATCAGTTTAATTTTGATGACTTCCTGTCACAGCTTCAACAAGTTAAAAAAATGGGCAATATCAAGGACCTGGTAGGCATGATACCGGGTATGGGCAAAGCCATTAAGGATGTTGATATCGACGACGACAGTTTTACACCTATTGAGGCAATAATACGAAGTATGACTCCACATGAGCGTGCTAATCCTGATGTGCTTAATGGCAGTCGAAAAAAGAGAATAGCCCAGGGAAGTGGAACGTCAATTCAGGAAGTTAATAACCTGCTTAAACAATTCAGCGGTATGAGAAAAATGATGCGCACTATGAATAAAATGAGTGGGTCAAAGCGCGGAATGGTAAACCCTTTCGGGTAAAACTCACACTCACACTCACACTTCACACTTCACACTCAGTTTCTGTACATTACCGCATTAATCGCATCTACCGTTCTTTTGACGTTGGGCAGGATTGCTTCAATAAGAGTAGGAGCATAGGGTAAAGGAACATCCATGCTGCTGACCCGGGTTACGGGAGCATCGAGATAGTCGAATGCATGCTTTTGAATATGGTAGGCAATCTCTGTAGTAATGGACCCCAAAGGCCAGGTTTCTTCAACAATTACCAACCGGTTAGTCTTTTTGACAGAGTCCACGATCTTCTTGTAGTCAATCGGTCGTACCGTGCGAAGGTCAATTAGTTCAACCGAGACGCCCTCTTTGGTCATTTCCTGCGCTACCTCGTTGACCAGTTTCATCATTTTTCCGAATGATACCAGGGTCACATCATTTCCCTCCTTTACAATATTAGCGTCGGCGATTGGGATCAGGTATTCATTTCCGGGAACCTGACCCTTATCTCCGTACATTAATTCGGACTCCATGAATATAACCGGATCGTCGTCTCTTATGCAGGTTTTCAATAATCCCTTGGCATCGTATGGGTTGGAAGGTACTACAACTTTCAATCCTGGGGTATTGGCATACCAGTTTTCGAAATTCTGGGAGTGTTGAGAACTTAGCATGCCGGCATTACCGGTTGGCCCCCTGAATACAATAGGGACCGGGAACTGTCCACCGGACATGGACATCATTTTCGCTGCACCGTTAATTATCTGGTCTATGGCCACCAGTGAAAAATTGAAAGTCATAAACTCGATAACCGGTCTCAGCCCATTCATTGCAGCGCCGATACCCAGTCCTGTAAAACCCAATTCTGAAATAGGTGTGTCAAGTACTCTTTCCGATCCAAACTCATCCAGCATGCCCTGGCTGACTTTATATGCACCGTTATATTCGGCTACTTCCTCTCCCATTAAAAAGATCTTTTCATCGCGGCGCATCTCTTCCGACATTGCTTCCCTCAGAGCTTCTCTAAATTGAATTTCTCTCATAGTACCAGTTTTAAACGCAGGTGTCAAAATTAGACATTAGCTACAAATTAACAAACCGAATATATATAATAAAAAAGCCACGCTGAAGGCGTGGCTTTTTGTAGATTATTATCTTTATCCCCAGCTTATTTCAAAGCATCGACAAATGAGTCACTACTTCTGATAGAAAGGAATTCCAGATCGTTTGCAGCTTTCTCTTTCAGAGAAGAGTCGTCCTGAACTGCATTCTTCAAATATTCAACACTTTGCTCGTAGTCTCCCAGACGAGTGGCTGCAACCGCTGATAAGTAGTGGTCCAGTGCACTGTCGTCATCACGGCTATCTACTTCAGCAAAAGTGGCGATTGCATCAACGTGGTTATGCTTCATCAACTGCGCTAAACCTTTGTTGTGAAGGTTTTGAGTAGTTGGTTTGGCATTGGTAAGTGAGCTTAGCGCCTGGTCGTAGTTACCAAGACGGATTTCTATAACACCACGAACTCCGTTAATTTCAGCAGTCAATTCGTTTGAAGGACTCATTGAAAGAGCCTTGTTAATAGACTCTTCTGCTTTGGCAACATTGCCTTGTGCGAAGTATAGAGCTGCAAGGTTGGTGTGTGCATGTGCATTCTCATTCTTCCTATTGGATATTTCCAGTTGAGTGATAGCCTTGTCTATTAGACCAGCATCTCCACTTTTCATAGCTTTCTCCAGGTAAACTGCACCCAGATTATTATGAGAGGCCCAGCTGTCGTTTTTCTTGGTGGCAGCCATATATATCTTCTCTTTGTCATCAAGTGACGGAGTTAGTGTGGCGGAATAACCAAGCTCTTCATCAGAAAGTGTATCCGAAGAAATCGATCCTGCGCTTATCTGGCGAGCCAGAGCAGAAATTTCAGCATCTGACTTTTTATCCTTTACGGTTAGTACCTCGGTTTTTGCAGTTCGTAGCTTTGGATAAACATCCCTGAAAACTTTCCTGTAAGATGAAAGCCTCTGTAAGGCATCTTCTTTTTCTTCAAAGCTGCCGGATCCGTTAATAATGCTGCGAATTTCAGCTTTGTCTTCATCAGTTACTCCATCGTAGTCAGCAAGGTAAGCGCTAAACTCCTGCCAGTCTTCAACTACAGGTTTAAGAATGAAGCTGATTTCATCAGCCATATCCTGGTAGTCATACTTACGCATTTGACTATCATAGAACTTCTGAATGGCTTCCGCCCGATTCTGAGAAAGTCTGGAATTAATTCTTTCCGCTCCTTCAGGTGAGTGCGTACCGGTTATAGTGACCGTTCGGGTTGCATTCTTTTCAGCTAAAAAAGCATCAAAATTCTTGCCCCTGTCACTGCGTTTTTCTGAGGTTCTCAGTACAGCAGATCCCTGTAGAAAGTAAAAGTCAACATTTGTAGGTACCAGTTCCTCCTGATTGTTATAACCATGAGGTGCATAGGCAGCGTATACTACGTTTTCGTATAGTCTGGAGGTAGTGATAACGCCTTGAGCAACATCCATTCGCTCTGTGGCTTTCTCCTTACCGCTTTTCGGATTTGTGGCCACCCCTTGAATGGTAAGCGTTCCTGATTTCATTGCTTCATCATAAGGCATTGAGAAATTGCCGCTTTCCTGAGGTTCAACAGTATCGTAATCAGGGAATTGTTCTCGGGTAAAATCAATACCGTCGAAGCTATGCTCCTGACCACCATACTCGTAAAAAGTATTCACAGTGTATACTTTGCCCTTTTTCAACATTTTAACAGGGATTTTCGCGGACATTTCGAAAGCCACTTCATCCCCGTGCAGTTCCAAAGGTGAAGGAACTACTACGAACTCCTGCTGCTCCGACATCTTAACCATTTGGCTAAGTGAGCATCCGGCAAGTACGAAAGTTCCTAAAAGAACTGTACAGATTAAATTTATCTTCTGAGTCATGGTAAAAAAAATTGGTTATTATCTGATTAAAGTCAAAAATATAGTTATAATATTACTATTGCAATTTAATAGGTTAAAAATTGAATGCTTGATTTGTTTATACTTTTAGTTGATGTTTATAATTGAATTGCAAATGGATCTTATGAAGAAAATTCAGCAATATTTTGAGTTTCAAGCGTTTGGAGTGTGCACAAAGTTAGGTGAAAAACTGAGAATTCCAACGTCCAGTATCCGAATCTTTTTCATTTATGCCTCATTCTTAACCTTCGGATCACCGTTGCTTTTATACCTGGCTCTGGCCTATATGATGAACATCAGAAAACACCTTAGAAGAAGGTATAATACAATCTGGTATTAAGTCTGATCGGCGATAGCTTGGAAAGTACTTCTTCCTTTAACAAAATAATCCCAAACGATTAGTGTTTTAAATAACTGACTCCGGTAAGGAGCATGGAACTTAGTTCTTTTATGCCAGGTGTCCGGAAGTCTGACCAAAAAAGCCATTTCAGCCTTCAAGACTGCGGTGAAATGGGAGAACGAGCCTTGCAAGAAAAACTTTAAACAGGCAATCAGGTCCAGCACTACCCGAGTAGGTAATTTCCACACCAGATCACCGACTGAAGAATTCTTAACTAATAATTCAAGCCCGTTCCTGAAATTCAGATAAGTCTTGAACGGGTTGGTGTCTTTGAGGGTTCCTCCGCCCAGGTGATAAACCACGCTTTCGTATACATACCCTGTTTGATAGCCGGCCCGTTGACTTCTCCAGCACAAATCTATTTCCTCCATATGTGCAAAGAAATCTTCATCAAACCCGCCCAGCCTATGATACACAGCTGCACGAATAAAAAAACATGCGCCTCCTGCCCAAAAAATTGACCGGTCATTGTCATATTGCCGGTCATCTGTCTCAATATGATCGAAAATGCGTCCCCGGCAAAAAGGATAACCTAAAATGTCCAGAAATCCACCTGCGGCACCAGCATAGTCGAACTTTCCAGCATTCTTCAATGACAATATTTTCGGTTGACAAATGGCAGTTCCGGGGTGTTCCTGCATATAGTGAATCATTTGATCAGCCCATCCACTGGTAACCTGGACATCTGAATTCAACAATATGTAATTATCAGCATCAACAAACTTAAGCCCTTTGTTATAACCTCCGCTAAACCCATAATTTTGTTCAAGGGATATTACCTTCAGGTCCGAATGTGTACTACTTAAATAATCAACTGAGGAATCTGTTGAGTGGTTATCAATGACCACCACCTGGCAACTGCTGGTATGTTCAATGACCGAGGGAAGAAACCTTTGGAGGTGGTCGACCCCGTTATAATTCAAAATTACTACCGCGGTCTTATCCATTCAGGATCCCTCCCAGGTCCAGACCCGGAATATTGGGGATTAAGCCATCAGTGCTTTCTTTCATCACCTGGCGGGCTTTTTCCTCAACCGCCTGGGAAGCTTTGTTAACTGCCGCCACGATCAGGTCCTTTCGCATTTCAGCATCCTCGGGGTTGTTCAAAGAATCGTCTATCTGAAGATCTATCAGCATTTTCTTACCATTGACCACTGCCTTTACTAAACCGGCGCCAGATTCACCTTCTGCAGTCACGTTGACCAGGTTTTCCTGAGCAGCTTTTATCTTGTTCTGGGCCTCCTTCAACTGGCCCATTATTTTCATCATATCAAACATACTAGTAGTCTTTTCTTAGTAAATGTACAGTTCCATTTTTCACCACAACTCTTCCCTTTGAGTCTGTGGCGCTGATTTTAAATGCATAAGTGCCTTCAGTACTTAATGAGCCCTTATAGATTCCGTCCCATCCCTGTTCAACGTCTGAAGTATGGAATAGAAGTTCACCCCAGCGGCTGTAAATTTCCATAGTATACTCCTTAATAAAAAGCCCTTTGGCGGTAAATGTATCATTCAGTCCATCGTTATTGGGGGTAAAGCTGTTAGGAACAAATATTTGCAATGGATGATCAACTCGCACAATGTTGGAATAACTTCGAAAAGGTGTGGGATCGACAGAGGTTGCTACGATCCTATACTGGCTCGTTTGTCGATTTTGAGTAATGGGGTCGAGGTAGGAGTTGATATTTCCCGCTATATTAATTGGCGGTACCACCAGTGTTCCGTTTTCGTCCATGATTTCCAACTGATATCCTAATACCCCTGTGGCCCATCCTGAATATGGTGTCCAGTCTAACAAATAGTCCTTATTCTCAATACTACCGGTAAGCTTCATCGCACAAGCGGTAATACTTGGCTCGGATTGAATGCCACAAGCATTTTGATAGACCACATAATAGCAGTAATTGTTTATCTGAGGTCTGAGGTTGGGATCTATAAACGGAGGCGCTGTTCCCTGTCCTATGGCTTCAAATGGACCGTTGTTTGTGGATCTGAATACTCGGTAAAAGTTAATGGGAGCGCTCAAATTCCAGTCTAGTACGATGCTACCACCGTCTACTGTCGCGTTTAAGAAGTCAATTTTAGCAGGGGGTGCGTTGTTGATACCATTTACACACCTTTTAAGGCTCACACTTCGCCCTCCGTCATTGTTTACTGTGGTGACCCGATAGCAGTATACAACATTACATTCAACATTAGTATCCGTCACTCCCTGAATGGTACTGATATTAATTGGTGACCCGAACGGTGCATCATCTTTTTCAACTTCATATCGGTTGAATTCCGGAGTGACTACGGTATTCCAGTTTACTTGATTTTGTCCGTCTTGAGCCAGTACCTCGATACTGGTTGAACACACCGTGTTTGAATAAGTTTCGGTACCTGAACAACGGTCCCGGGCTGCAATTCGATAGCAATACGTACTGTCAAGGGTGTTTAGATTCATAATGGTACGACTGGTGCCCGTAGGTATTTCAATGTTCTTAAAGGAAGTAGTCCCATTAGAAGAGGACTGCAGTATATATCTGACGTTTGGACTTAATTGGTAGTCGACCTGTATTTGACCGGAATTGGGCACTTGATTAAGTACGGTTACCTGGCTGATAATGGCTGGCGGGAGTGTATTTGCTGGGGTTATCATAGTAGTAACGCCACCACAATTAACCGGCCCGTTGTTGAAATAGCCACTAACTGTAACCGGGTAACTGGTATTACCCGGCGGATAATTATGGGTAATGGCAGCTGTCGGAGGGGAACCATCTCCGTAGTCTATCAAAAACCGATCATAATAAGTATCAATTATATTTACATGGGCTCCATAGTTGTTGCACAGTGTGAGATGAAACTCCGGAGGTTGGGAGGGAAGTACTTCTATTACTATAGTGTCTCCCCGGACTCCGGTTGATATAACTTGCACTAAAGAATAGGTTCCGGGCTGAGTGTAAGTATACGTGGTGTTGGTAGTGGCGCTGGTGGGGGGGCACAGCGCCGGATTATATTTTGGAGATGAAGAAACGCAGGTATCTGCATCATATAAATACTGCGCAGTTGGATCCAAAAGTATATCTGTTACATTAACCGTTAGCGGTGCGCATCCTTTTGCAAAATCTACTTGAAAGCGTCCCAAAGGGCTTACCACCTGTCCCCAACAGGGTTGTGACAAACCAAACAGCAGTAACCAAATAATATGAAATAATGATCTGTTCATTTACTTGCCCACAGGACGGGATATCAAGCAGTAATGTCCGTATGTAGTTAAAGATTTTCCTTGGTTATCGTTGTTATCAATTGGTCTTCCGTAAGTTGCCTTTGCTCCCCGCTTACCATCTGTTTCACCGAAAGTTTGCCGCTCTCGATTTCTTCAGGTCCTATCAACACAACCATGGGAATACCTTTTTTATTGGCATAATTCAGCGGTTTTTTTAGTTTGGCCCTGTCCGGGTAAAGTTCACAGGCAATATCAAGTGACCGGAGTCTTGAAAGTAACCCGAGTGCATAACCCTGGCTTTGATCGTCCATGGCAATCAGCAGCACATTGGTAAAGCTCATCAGATTCTCAGGGAACAGCTTAAGCTGTTCCATAACATCATAAATCCGGTCTACTCCAAAACTAATACCCACTCCCGAAACATCAGGAAGCCCAAAAATACCGGTTAAATCATCGTAACGTCCACCCCCGCATACACTGCCCATATCCGCATTATTGACGGTTACTTCAAAAATGGAGCCGGTATAATAGGTGAGTCCACGGGCCAGGCTTGCATTAAATATCAGGTTCCCGGAAGCATTCAGGGTTGTAACATAATCACAAATGGTATTAATCTCATTCAGCCCGGTAGTTCCAACTGAAGAATTCTTAAGAAAATCCTGTAATGGTGCCTTCAAATCGCTCCAGACTCCCTTCCAGCCCAGCAGCGGTTTGAGGTAATCACACTGGTCTTTATCAAATCCCTTGTTCTGAAGTTCCAGTAGCACCTTTTCCGGGCCAATCTTGGTCAATTTATCTAATGAAACCGCCAGTTCGGATATCTTACCGGGGGCACCGATTGCTTCCGCAACCCCCGCCAAAAACTTTCTGTGGTTTATGTGTATGCTAAAATTAGTAATACCCAAACGACCAAATACTTCATTGATCATGGCAACTATTTCTGCTTCACATATCAATGATGAAGTGCCAACCACATCCGCATCGCATTGAAAAAACTCCCGGTATCTTCCTTTTTGCGGTCGATCCGCTCTCCATACCGGTTGCATCTGGTATCGTTTGAAAGGAAAGTTGATTTCGTGCCTATTCATAGCAACATACCTGGCGAATGGTACAGTCAGATCGTAACGCAAACCTTTGGAGGCAATTTTTGGTAACAGCTTAGCATATCCGGCCTGATAGTTTTCCGCGGTAGTCTTCTTAAGATAATCACCTGAATCCAGGATTTTATATAACAATTGATCTCCCTCGTCGCCGTATTTACCGGTAAGCACCGATAAATTTTCCATACTGGGGGTTTCCAGAGGCTGGAATCCGAACTTTTGAAATACTGCCTGAATATTCATAAAAATATACTGGCGTTTCGCCATTGTTTGAGGGCTGAAATCACGGGTGCCCTTTGGGATTCCCAGGTGGGTTGAACTCATAAAGTGGTATCTTTCAAGCTACAAAAAAGCAACGAATTGGATTCAAAATCAAAAGGAGACTGAAAATAATGACCATGGTGTATGGTTATTTATACGGATGTGCTAAATTTGCAGCCTCGATTTCAACAATAGTGCAATGGCAGTAACAAGACTAAAAAGAAAAGATCGTCGAAACAAGGCAAGGGCGGCTAACAGGGTCAAGAGAATCAAACAATTAAGCCGTCAACCGGTAATTAAGAAGATTGAAGTTGAGGCTGAGGTTACCCCAGAAGTGGTAGCCGAGGAATCTGCTCCAAAAGCGGTTGTTCCGGAATCTGTGGCTGAGGAAGCCCCTTCCCAGGAAGAGGAATAGCCCGGTTACATTTATATACTACCTCTTTTACCCAGTTCAATAACTTCCAGATTAGTAACGGAGCCATTTTCCAGGGACATTCTGATAATTGTCTTTTGGTGATGAAACCCATGCCTGCCGGCTGCGCCTGGGTTGATATATAATAATCCGCTAATTACCGGGTCTCTGGTTACTTTTAAAATATGGCTGTGGCCACATACAATCAGATCCGGATTCTGGTGCCTGATTATTGATTTTACCCTTGAATTATACTTTCCAGGGGTTCCGGCAATGTGAGTCAATAGTACTTTTATACCTTCTTTCGTAATGATCAGGTCTTCAGGACACATAATTCTGATATCCTGTCCATCAATATTTCCATATACTGCTTTGGTGGTGGCAATTTGCTCAAGTGATTCCAATACTTTTACTGAACCTATATCTCCCGCATGCCAGATTTCATCGCAAGCCGAAAAATATGAGGATATTTTAGGATCCAAATATCCATGGGTGTCCGCTATAAGTCCTATGGTCATATTTTAGTTGGTGAGTTGGTGAGTTGTTGAGTTTGTGAATTAGTGAGTTGTTGAGTTAGTGAGTTTGTGAATTAGTGAGTTGTTGAGTTGTTGAGTTTGTGAATTAGTGAATTAGTGAGTTGGTGAGTTGGTGAGTTAGTGATTTAGTGAGTTTTTGAGTTAGTGATTTAGTGAATTTATAATGATTGGCAGCTGCCGGTTTACTGGTAAATTTTAAATTGTTGAAAACTTACAAAAAAATCACTTAGTGCAAAGATTGACGTTTAATAATTGCAACTTGTTGCCTCAAAGGGTATTATTGCCTCATGGTCATAAAAACCGGTCTAGTAAAAATTTTATCATTTGGGTTTGCCCGGGGAATGTGCCTGTACCCTTTCGTATTGGTCGGCAAGGAAACCGAACTTACTGATCAATTGTTGACTCATGAAAAGATCCATTTAAAGCAGCAGCTGGAAACATTGATTCTGCCATTCTATCTGCTGTACTTCCTGGAATTCTTATTCCGGTTCTTTCAATACGGTAATTTTGAAAAGGCTTACCGAAACATTAGTTTTGAAAGAGAAGCTTATCATTACGAGTCACACCAGGATTATTTGGACCAACGGAAAAAATATGCCTGGACCGGATTTTTAGCCCAGGCGGATCCGGCCTAAACTGAACAATTATGGCAGAAACACCCTCAACCATGCTACCATTGGGTACCATAGCACCCGCATTCTCACTTCTGGATACGGTTTCAGGAAACATTGTTACCCTGGATAGCCTGAAATCCACCCGGGCCACAGTAATCATGTTTATTTGTAACCATTGTCCATTTGTAAAGCACGTGAATAAAGAGCTGGTGCGAATGGCTCATGACTACCAGAAAAAAGATGTCTCCATAATAGCTATTAGTTCAAATGACGTGGAGAAGTATCCGCAGGACGGTCCTGAAAGGATGAAGGAAACTGCAGAGGAGGTAGGTTACCCTTTTCCATATTTATTTGATGAATCTCAACAGGTTGCCAAAGATTATCAGGCGGCCTGTACCCCCGACTTTTATTTATTTGACCCTGACCTTAAGTTAGTATATCGCGGTCAACTGGATGGCAGCAGGCCAGGCAACGGCTTGCCGGTTACCGGAAAGGACTTAAGGAATGCAATCGACGCGTTATTAGCAGGTAACCCTGTTTCTAAGCACCAACATCCGTCAATTGGCTGCAATATCAAATGGAAGTGAGCAGCTACCTGTTCCTTAATTTATTTTGATTGAAAGCTATACTGCTTAAGCAATTTGGTGACCGGGACCAACTGTATCTGGGACGGACAGAAAAACCTGTGCCTGGAGAAAATCAAGTGCTGGTAAAGGTAGAAGCGGCTGCCTTAAACAGGGCGGATATTCTTCAACGAAAGGGGCAATATCCACCACCTGCAGGCGCTTCAGATATACTTGGCATGGAAATATCTGGCAGGATAGTGGAAACTAATCCAGCCAATACGGAGGTATTAGGAGGAAGAGTAATGGCGTTGATATCTGGTGGTGGTTATGCGGAATATGCCACGGTCCCATTAGGCCTGTTGTTACCGATTCCTGAAAACCTGGATTTTGTTCAGGCTGCCGGAGTTATGGAAGCTTTTCTAACTGGTTGGCAAGCCTTAAAATGGCTGGCTGAGGTTAAACCGGGGCAGAAAGTATTAGTACATGCCGGAGCCAGCGGTGTGGGCAGTGCCTGTATTCAACTGGCTAAAAACATGCGGGCAGAGGTAGTAATTACTGCCTCCGCCTCCAAACTTGATTTTTGCAGAGACCTCGGGGCAGATCACTGCATTGATTATTCAAATGAAGATTTCAGGGATTTCGTACTCAACCACCTATCCGGTGTTGATGCCATTATTGACTTCATTGGAGCCTCGTATTTTCAAAAAAACCTGCAATCACTGACCAGGGATGGACGGTTAATTATGCTGGGTTTGCTTGGAGGACACAAACCATTGGACGTGAATTTAGGCCCAATTCTATTTAACAGACTTACCATAATTGGATCAACACTCCGCTCACGTTCACTCGATTACAGGACCAGATTGGTGCAGGATTTTCAAGCACATTGCTATCAGCATTTGCAAGATGGGAGGCTATCTCCAATCATCGATCGGGTGTTTCCGTGGCAGTCAGTAAAAGAAGCACACCAGTACATGGAAGAGAACAAGAACATGGGAAAAATTGTGTTGACTATAGAATGAGAAATCCCACTTGGAAGCGGGATTTCTTAAAATTAAACCAAAAACTATGTATAACACCCTCTTGGACAGTGTGCTAGAGTTTGAACAGTAGGAATTACTCCATCTGACTAACTTTCGTCTAATTAAATCTAATAATTATTATAAAACAAATTGATTGTTTCTATTATTGTATAGATAATTGCTATGCACTCGATTTATGAATATCACAATCACACAATTGGAGTATGTGGTGTCGGTAAATAAATATCGAAACTTTGCTAAAGCTGCTGCGAGATGCTACATAACCCAGCCAACCCTTAGCATGCAGATTAAAAAACTGGAGCAGCAATTAGGGATTCTGATATTTGATAGAAGCAGGAAGCCGGTTAAGCCAACCAAACTTGGTGAAAAAGTGATAGCGCAGGCCATAAAAAGTTTGGAGAGTCTGTCCAAAATACAGGAAATAATTCAGGATTCTAAAGGAGAAATCGCCGGAGGTTTACGGATCGGTGTCATTCCCACCCTGGCACCATACCTACTCCCTCGATTCGTGACCAAGCTGGTAAAGAAATACCCAAAGACACAACTGATAATTGAAGAACTGTTATCAGATCAAATACTGGATCGACTTGATAATGATCATTTGGACATAGGAATTATGGTACCTCCGGTATCCAGTATGTTCAAGTCAATACCATTGTTCCGAGAGGAATTTATGCTGTACTTTTCTTCCAACCACAAGTTGAAATCTAAAAAGGAAATTGCGGTGAAGGATCTGGATACGAATGATATGTGGCTGCTTAAAGAAGGTCATTGCTTCCGGGATCAGGTTGAATTAATTTGTGGAAAGGAACTTGAGCAGCAGACTACCCGTTCCATACAATTTGAAAGCGGAAGCCTGGAAACTCTAAAAAATATTATCGATCATAAGGTTGGCTTCACCTTGCTTCCCCAGTTGGCAACCGTTGGTTGGAGTGTTAAAGAAAAACAAAGATTACGAAGATTCACCGGGGAAAAGCCGGTTAGGGAAGTTTGTCTGGTATTGCATCGTGGGTTTTTAAAGGAAGGCCTGATAAAAGTTCTAACTGAAGAGATCATCGCGTCACTTCCCAGGGAAATTGCTAAAGGCGCATCGGGAAACCTGGTAAAATGGAAACCCAAAAGCGATACCACTGCAAAAAAATAACCCCGCCAAAAGGCGGGGTTCAATATAAAAGGGATTCTACTAGTTTATTGTTAAAGTGCCGTATGTATGCTGCATGGCGGCTTGTTTATGTCTTCTAATGAGTTGTCTTTTACTTCAACCTGGTTCGATACTGGTTTTAGCTGGGAAGTATAAACCGGATAATCCATTCCTCCGGTAGAGTAACTTAAGCCAACTACAATTGCCATTATCACCCCCAGAACCAGTATTAGGGTTTCGAATTTCTTGCGGATTGATGAAGCCTTTGTGCTAATTTTTTCCATTATGATCAATATTTATCAAACAAAGTGCCATTAATTATAAAGTGTTGATAATCAAGAATATATTGAAAAGTAGCGTTGGTGGTATGTCCCAATCCGAACACCAGCAAGTCGATTACCGGACGCTTTTGTTCAGGTTATTTCAAAAATTTATAACCCAATTATTGTTAGTTGGAGATAAGACGGTAGTTACCGGTATAATAATCGGACTTATGAGGTTGTAAGAGAATTTTGGAATTGACATAGTCAAATATTACCACATACTCTTTGAACAGGTCGTTTCCAATGGAACCGGACCTGCTGTTATCCTTGCCTTTTTTTGAAAACTCCCGGTGATTTATAAAGATGGCGTCAGATTCAGTTTGCAGTTCTTTATTAAACTTCAAGGTAGCCTTGCCTCTGTACCCTTGCAGATTGCCTCCAAGACCACTTCCTACCAAAACTTTGTAAGCGTCTTCCGGAGGGCGGATAGCTGGGTGTGAGCCATTAATCAACGAAAGACCAAATGAACCACCGGTGTCAATCATTAGGTTTAATGGTACATTCTGGTAGCCATTTAATCCAATTGAAGTATTCAGATAGGGCTTTGAATCTTTTATTTCAACCGGAAGTGACTGGTAGCCGTCAGACTGATACATACTGGGCTCCATCAGAGACAAGGTCCTGGTTTGATAATCAATCTTAATGGCAAATCTGGCAAACAACTGATATCCTATAACCCCGTGAATGTCGAATCGCTTCATTTCCAAATAATCCGTAGCTAGAATTGCCATTCCCATCATATTTCCCTCAACCCCTGGTAAGGCAAGTTTTACCCCTCTGGCCCTATAGGCAGTAACAATGTTGTTATCACCTACGCCGGAAAACTGAATTTTTCTGCCAAAACCGATTCCCAACTGACTGGCCAGTTTCCGGTCGAAGAATATAGCCTGGGCTGACCCGGAATCCAAAATAAAATTGAGAGGCACCTTGTCATTAACTATTACAGTAAGAATCACTTGATTATTGAAGGTGTAAAATGGAATGTCAACGGTTACCTGTCCATCGGTAAATTGAAAACCTCCGGGGTCAATGTCGGCGATCAGTAGTTCGCCGGTCAGCAGGAGCAACACCAATATTTGAGCGGGGTAGCGTTTATGGTTAAGCATAAGGGGGGAGTAGGGGTTATAATTACTTACGAAAACCTTCGTGGTTTGGATATGGCGCTGATTGGGGGAATTTTGCTTATATGAGTTTAAAATCAACGATTTTTCCTATCACTTCAAGAGTATATACTCCCAAGTTGCATAGCAAACCCAGTTAGCAAAATCTCAAATTTCTAGATGAGAATTTTAGTGAAATCATAGTAACTTGCTATTATGAACGTGTCCGAAAACATCAAAACCTGGAATAGGAGGAGGTTTGTACAGGCAGCCGCCCTGACGGGGTTAAGCAGTTTGGTTCCTTCAGCAGTACTATCCGGTAAACACCTGGGTGATTTAATGACCGCTAATCAGCAGATACCCGGAAAGCATCCGGATCTGATTATATTGAATGACCGGCCGTGGAATGCAGAAACACCAGCACACTTGCTTGATCAGGAGGTAACCTCCATGGACAGGCTGTTTGTTCGCAACAACGGTCTGGTTCCGGAAAAAACTGACCCCGAGCTCTGGACCCTTGAGATTGATGGAGAATCAGCGATTAAGCCGCAGACCTTTACCCTTAATCAGTTGAAATCGGAGTTTCAGCATCACAGTCTGCAATTGGTGTTGGAGTGCGGGGGTAATGGACGTTCAGAATTCGACCCGCCCGCGAAGGGTAACCAGTGGACCACGGGGGCGGTTGGTGCTCCTAAATGGACCGGAATAAGGCTCAAAGATGTTCTTGAACGCGTAGGTATAAAGGATGACGCGGTATACATAGGCTATTATGGAAAGGATCGGCACTTGAGTGGTGACCCTAACAAAGTTCCGATAAGCAGAGGAGTGCCAATGAGTAAGGCCCTTGAAGATGAAACCTTAATTGCCTGGGCCGCCAATGGAGAAGACCTGCCGCTGATGCATGGTTTCCCACTTAGATTAGTGATTGGGGGATGGCCTGCCAGTACCTCCGGTAAATGGCTAAATAGAATCACTATACGTAATCAAATTCATGACGGCGCAAAGATGACCGGCCAGTCATACCGAGTTCCCTGCGAACCCGTGGCACCAGGCAGTACCGTGCCTGATGAACAGATGTGCATTATTGAATCAATGCCGGTCAAATCGATTATAACCTATCCCAAGACCGGTGCCATGGTAAAGCCTGGTAAATCGATTCGATTTTCGGGTCATGCCTGGGCCGGCGACCATTCGGTTAAGTCTGTTGCATATTCTATCGATTACGGAGTTAACTGGAGCCCGTTAGCAGTCGATCCGCCAGTTAACCGACTTTCCTGGCAACATTGGCGGGGGGAAGTAAAATTTGAAAAGCCGGGATATTATGAGTTTTGGGTACGGGCTACCGATGACCTGGGTTCTGATCAACCTATGGTGCTTCCCGGATGGAATCCAAGAGGCTATCTCAATAATGCCTGCCATCGAGTCGCCATTAAAGTTCAATCATGAAAAGATTGATGGTGCTTATTGGATCGATTGTCATTATGTTTAGCTGCCAACAGGCCGATAAACCAGCACAAGCAGTGGAAGACATGGAGCCAGATGAAAACGCGGAGCGTATTCAGACCGATAGTATCTCAGGGCTGGTAATTGACGAAAATTTCGAATTGATCCGTGGGCAATGTACCGCTTGCCATTCCGCTATGTTGATTACCCAGAATAACGCCTCCAGAGATGGGTGGGAACAGATGATACGGTGGATGCAAAAAGATCAGGGATTGTGGGATTTGGGCGAAAACGAACCTAAAATATTAGACTATTTGTCAAAACATTATGGTTTGAAGAAGAAAGGGCGCAGAGCTCCATTAACTGATGTTGAATGGTATGAGCTAAAGGACGAGTTATGAAGGAATACCTGGACTTGTTTATTTCAGGATATCAGGGGTATGCCGCATATCTATGGCGAGAAATTACCCACCCGCATTGGCAGAATTACTTTTATTGGTTAATCGGTGTAAGTCTGTTCTTCCTGGTACTGGAATGGGTGAAACCCTGGAGAAAAGATCAGCCCAGATTTCGACAGGATTTCTGGCTGGACTTCTTCTATATGTTTTTCAATTTCTTTCTTTTCAGCCTGATCATTTATAACGCGGCGTCCGACGTGCTGGTGAATTTGTTCAAGGATTTTCTGGGTATTTTCGGTATTCGTAATCTGGTGGCTATACATATCGAGCAGTGGCCGGTTTGGATTCAGCTATTAACCTTACTGATAATAAGAGACTTTATTCAATGGTGGGTCCACCGACTATTACACCACGTTGAATTTTTGTGGGAGTTTCATAAAGTCCATCACAGTGTACAACAAATGGGCTTCGCCGCACATCTAAGGTATCACTGGATGGAAACGGTGGTTTACCGGACCATCGAATATCTACCTTTGGCAATGATTGGATTTGGCATTGATGACTTTTTTATTGTCCATATATTTACCTTGGCGGTAGGGCATTTTAACCATTCAAACCTTACCATTAACCTGGGACCTCTCAAGTATATATTCAATAATCCCCAAATGCACATATGGCATCATGCCGAACACTTGCCTCCGGAACATCCTAAAGGAGTGAATTTTGGTTTAACCCTCAGCTTATGGGACTATCTGTGGGGTACAAACTATATTCCGTACAATGGTCGTGATATTAAGCTTGGGTTTCCGAAAGTAGAGCAATTTCCCAAGACATTCTGGAAACAAATAACTCACGGTTTTGGTGGAACCAAAACCGTGGGAAATTCCAAATCCAAAATGAAAAATCTCAAATAAATCCCCAGTACCAACTATCAATTAGCCAATTCGTTGAGTTTTGGCATTTGTTGCCTGGTACTTAATTGTCGCCGGCAATTTATTATCGGGTGCTCAATTAATATTATTTGGTGCTTTTTTTGGAGTTTGGGATTTAGCCGTAGGCCTAGTCCGATCTGTTCATGTGAACTCTGGCCTGGTTAGCGAGTTTAGGATAAATGTTTATCTCTATCCTTCTATTCTTATCCCTGCCTGCCTGCGTATTGTTTGATACCATCGGATCATACGCCGCCCTGCCCGAAGCGGTAATAATAGTTGGATCTAGTTTTGCTTCTTCCAGCGCCCTTGATATGGCACTTGCTTTTAACACACTAAGGTCCCAATTGTCGGAAAGATATCTGGTTTTTTTGGCTATCTTAACTTTATCGGTATGACCAATCACCAATACTTCAATATTGGGTTGCGCATTGAGTGCAATGGCCAGATGTTGCAATACTTCCTGCCCGTCACGAGTAATATCCAGGCTACCACGCGTGAAGACAACTGTTTCATCAATTGAAATTTGGACACCATGTGGTGTCTTGGTAACTCTGAATTCATTGGAGATCAGGTTACCCAAATCATTGGTAATGTTATCATAAATATTGTTGATTGAAGTTGAATCATATTGAGTCAGTACTACCAGAGTTTGCTCCCGCTGTCTGATGCTCTCTTCCAGTAGTCGAAGGTCGATCAATACCTTTAATAAACTGTCTTCTTTCACCTGAAGCCTTCGTCCTTTTCTGGCGATTTCAATTTTATCTTTATCACAATCGTTTAGGACCATTTCGAAGTAATCCTGCATATCTTCATATTTACTGGTCAGTTGCACATGTTGGTAAACCAGTTCAGATTCATCGGTTCTCAGTCTATCCAGTTCACGACTCATGCGTTGATTGTCCAGTTTGATTTGCGCCGCCTGCCTGTTCAACTCCTGGTTTTTCTTACTGAGGTTAATAGCTTTGGTTCTTTCCTGGGAAAGAGAAATTGAGTATTCGGTGGCCTTTAGTTCAAGATTATCCCGAGCCTGAGCCAGGGAGTTATACTTTTGCTGTGAAACACAGGCAGCCATGGATAAACAAGATAGGAATAGAATAAATAGATTTTTTGGTCCCATAACAGTAATGAATTTCAAATGAAAGTGTCCGGGGTACTGTCAGAAAACAAAATTAATCATTATTCTGAAGCGACCACTAGTATTTCTTTCAATTAAAGGATTCTGCGGTTATATTGATTGAATCCAAATTAAACAACTTTATTATGCCTAATGGAATGCTAAAGCCGGGATCGTTCAAAAATACGAACATTGTTATTACCGGAGGCGGCACCGGCCTGGGTAAATCGATGACTGAATATTTCCTCGAACTAGGTGCTAACGTAATTATTACCAGCCGTAAAATGGACGTTTTGGAAAAAACAGCCGATGAGTTAAACGGAAAATCGTATGATGGCACCGTGTTGCCAGTAGCCTGTGATGTGAGGGATTTAGCACAAATTCAACAGGTAATCGCAAAATCACGGGAAACCTTTGGAAGTATCCAGGGTTTGATAAATAATGCTGCTGGTAACTTCATCAGCCCAACCGAGAGGCTTTCCAGCCGGGCCTTTGATGCCATTATCGATATTGTATTAAAAGGATCAATAAACTGGACCCTGGCTCTGGGTAAGTACTGGATAGAAGCAGCTTCTCCGGGAATTGTACTAAATATCGTAACTACCTATGCCTGGACTGGATCCGGCTATGTGGTGCCCTCCGCCTGCGCTAAGGCGGGGGTGTTAG
>BQJT01000078.1 GCA_021604845.1 Cyclobacteriaceae bacterium | reverse complement strand
TGATTTTTAGTTAATGACCAATAAAAAGTCAAATAAATTGCTCTACATCCTATTAGGGGTAGTAGCAGCATTGGTGTTAATAGTGGTAATCGCTAAGTCCGCTGGTCTTTTGGACAAACGAGACCAGATCGAAGTAAACCTGGCGGTTGCCGAATTGAATAGTATTACTGAGATAGTAAGCGCCTCAGGATCCATACAACCTGAAGTTGAGGTTAAAATAAGTCCTGATGTACCAGGTGAAATTATTGAGTTATTGGTTGAGGAAGGTGATAGTGTAAAGGTTAAGGACCTGCTCATTAAGATCCGTCCGGATAATTTCGAATCAGCATTAGCACGGTCCCGGGCTAACCTGAATCAGCAAAAGGCGAACCTGGCCAGCGCGCAGGCAAGATCTTCACAATCCGAAGCAGAATTTGTGCGGGTGGAAAAGGAATATCAGCGGAATCGGGACCTGTACCAGGAAAAAGTAATATCCGATGCGGAATTCGAACAGGGAGAAGCAAATTATCAAAAAGCCCTGCAGGATTTGGAATCGGCCAGGCAAAGTGTTCAGGCGTCAAAGTATACTATCGCAAGTTCGCAGGCCTCTGTGGATGAAGCCCAGGAAAACCTGAGTCTGACCAGTGTGTTTGCTCCAATGAATGGAATTGTTTCCAAACTAAGTGTTGAAAAAGGAGAGCGCGTGGTTGGTACCTCCCAAATGGCGGGAACAGAAATGTTAAGAATTGCGGACCTGAACCGGATGGAGGTGAGAGTAGACGTAAACGAAAATGATATCATCAGAGTCTCAGAGGGGGATACCGCGGTAATTGACGTAGACGCATACTCACACACCGGCCGGGAATTCCAGGGAGTGGTTACCCAGATCGCTAATACCGCCAATGACAAGGCCTCACCAGACGCTGTTACCGAGTTTGAGGTACGTATAAGGATTTTGAATGCATCTTACCAGGATCTGATTGAAGAAACATCCAGATCTCCATTTCGTCCCGGAATGACTGCCAGTGTCGATATCCGGACCAATAGTAAAGATGGAATTCTGACCGTTCCCCTGTCTGCGGTAACTACCAGGGAGCAAGAGGAAGAGCAAGAGGGTGAGCCAGAGAACGTCCGGGCAAGTACTGATGGCGGCAGAAAGGATGTTTTGGAAGTTGTGTTTGTGAATGAAAAAGGCGTTGCACAAATGAAGGAAGTCGAAACCGGTATCAGCGATTTCGATAATATTGAGATTTTATCGGGTCTTGAGGAGGGAATGGAAGTGGTATCCGGGCCTTTTTTAACTGTTTCGAAGCGACTAAAGGAAGGCGACAATATCAAAAAGGCATCGGAACCCGAAAACAAGGATTGATTGGGGTATAACAATTAAAACCATCGCTGTATAATCCTATAACGATCTTTTTACTAACTTGTATTACTAAACCTGACTTTCAGGTATGAAGAGATGCCGATTAATCATGCTGGGGTTTTTGTTGGTTGTTCCGGGACTTCTACCGGCACAGTCTGCCTTCGATAAAATGTCGAAGGTTAAACTGGAAAAGATTCTGCACCGGGAAGCTACAGAGGTTGACCGGATGCCAGGCACCGAAGAAATTCCCGGACGCTGGAAAATCATATTTATGCAGCGTGAACTGTTCGTGATTGCGGACGAACCGGCCAATAGAATGCGGATAATGACCCCCATAATTGAAGAGGAAAATCTTGATAACAGTGACCTGAAACTCTTACTGCAAGCAAATTTCGATCGTGCTCTGGACGCCAAGTACAGTTTGTATCAGGGAGTACTCTGGTCTTCATTCACCCATCCTTTACAAGAACTAACTGTCGAGCAACTTAAAGATGCATTAAAGCAAGTGGCTACACTGGCAGACAGGTACGGAGATACCTACAGTAGTACCGATCTGGTCTTTGGTGCCGGGAGTGACGAAAAATAACCTCCATGGCAGGGTCAGGGTTAACACATGGCTCTAACCAATATGAAGATTTTCGATGCGCACTTTCACATAATTGATCCCCGTTTCCCATTGGTTAGCAATCATGGCTACCTGCCGCCGGTTTTTACCGTTGATGACTACTCTGGTAAGATGCAAGCTTTTAATGCAGTGGGTGGAGCAGTTGTTTCCGGTTCATTTCAGGGGTTTGATCAGGAGTATTTAATCCATACCCTTGAGGCCCTGGGAGACAATTATTTTGGTGTGGCTAACATACCGCTTGACCTGGATGATTTTGAGTTGGACCGTTTGAATCGGGCGGGCGTTCGGGCAATAAGAGCTAATCTGAAAAGGGGAGGACCAGAGCAGGTCAAAAACCTGAAATATTTGTCGAAAAAGCTCTATGATCAGTTTGATTGGCATACCGAACTTTATATTGAAAGCGAAAGCCTGGACGGGTTGATGTCAGTACTCAAAACTTTACCGGCTTTTTCAATCGATCATTTGGGCCTTACCAAAGCGCGGTTGGATGATGTATATCGCTGCGTGGAGCTTGGAGCGAAGGTCAAATCCACTGGCTTTGGCCGAATCGATTTTGATCCGATCCCGGTAATGAAAAAAATAATGGAGATAAATCCAACTGCATTACTATTTGGTACAGATCTCCCTTCCACACGTGCAAAAGTACCATTTTCGGAAAGGGACATTGAACTGATTGAGCAAAATTTTGAAATCGATGAGCAACGGCAAATCTTTTATAAGAACGCTATCTCCTGGTATAGTCACGTTTTATAAAACCTTATATTTAGCAGTTCATGCCAACTAAATTTATGAAATTAGGTTCCCTGGTATTTTTCTTATTCATACTAGTTTTATTTTCATGTGGCAGGCAGGAAGCAGGATTACCACCTCCCAATATTGTCTGGATCACTTCTGAAGATAATTCCAAACATTATTTGGAACTGTTTGATGAAGATGGGGTAGAAACTCCAAATATTGAAATGCTGGCAGAAGAAGGTGTTATTTTCAGGCATGCATTTTCCAACGCTCCGGTCTGTAGTGTAGCACGTTCTACCTTGATTTCAGGTACTTACAGCCCCAGAACCGGAGCCCAGTTTCACAGGAAAATATCCAAGGTACCATTGCCGGATTCCTTAAACATGTTCCCGGCGTATTTAAAGGAAGCAGGTTACTATACCGCGAATAATAGTAAGGAGGATTATAATTTTATAAAAAATGAGGGAGTTTGGGATGAGTCATCTAAAACCGCAACTTACCGCAACCGTCGAACAGGTCAGCCCTTTTTTTATGTACATAACCTGGGGGTATCTCACGAGTCAGGTTTGCATTTTACCGCTGAACAGATGGACACCACCACTACGGGATCTCCTGCTAAAGCTTCGAAGGTGTTTCCTAATCACCCCGAAACAGAATTGTTCAAGTTTACCAACAGTTTTTATCGAGATAAAATCCAGGAAATGGATCGCCAGGTAGGAGCGGTGGTTTCCCAGTTGAAAGAAGACAACCTGCTTGATAGTACCATAATATTCTACTTTGGAGATCACGGGGGGGTATTGCCCGGAAGCAAAGGCTACCTATATGAAACCGGTGTGCATATTCCTTTGGTGGTTTACATACCAACCGCCTACCGGGAATCTGTATCATTACCCATTGGAAGTTCCCAGGATGGATTTGTGAGTTTTATTGATTTCGGACCTACTGTATTAAACCTGGCAGGAATTCAGGTACCTGACCAGATGGATGGCATTCCGTTTCTTGGCGCCGGGGTAAGTGCAGAACAACTTAGCCACCGCCAGTTAACATTCAGTTATGCGGACCGTTTTGACGAAAAGTACGATATGGTAAGGGCAGTTAGAAAAGGTAAATTCAAATATATTCGAAACTACCAGCCATTCAATTTTGACGGCCTCATGAATAATTACAGATATAAAATGCTTGCATATCAGCAGTGGGATTCCTTATACCGGGCCGATGCATTAAATCCTGTTCAATCGGCATTCTTTGAGACCAAACCGCCCGAAATGTTATACGATTTAGATCAGGATCCCCATGAGACCAATAATTTGGCAACCAGCCTGGAGTATCAGAATCAATTGTCGGACATGCGTGAACAACTGGATCAGTGGGTAAAAGGGATGCCTGACCTGTCTTTTTATCCAGAGCACTTTCTAATTGAGAATGCGTTTGAGAACCCGGTGGCGTTTGGTCGGGCCCACCAGAATGACATTGCAAAGTATATCAGGACTTCGAACCTGGCTTTATCTCCCTTTAAAGAAGTAAGAAAAGAACTACGAGAAAGCCTGAGCTCTCAGGATCCATGGGAAAGATACTGGGCGCTTATCGGTTGCAGCACATTTGGAGTTGAAGCCGGTGAATTACTACCCTATATCGAGAAGGCTTCATTAGAGGATTCCGAACTAATAAACCGGGCTCGTGCCGCAGAATATCTGGGTTTGACCGGGCAGGGAAATCCCGTAGCGGTGATCACCGAAGCCTTGTATGCCTCGGAACAGCCCGCGGAGGCCTTACTGATACTGAATTCGATTATATTAATGCAATCAGCCAATTATCAATTCAGGTTCCAACTAGAGCCAGAAAAGATAGCAACGTTAGTGAAAGAGAATGCTGAAGTACAGAGAAGGCTGGAGTTCCTGGCTGCCAATATACTGTAGGGTCTGTACCACAAACCACCAAATCAAGTAAACTTCCTTAGCTCTTGGTATAACCGGTGTACCGGCAAACCAACCACATTATAATAGGAACCTTCTATTTTGGATACACCAATCATACCAATCCATTCCTGTATGCCATAAGCACCTGCTTTATCAAAAGGTTGGCAGGAAGTAATGTAGTGATCAATATCCGACCTGGATAATTCCCCAAAGGTTACCTGGGTAATCTCTTTAAATAATGAAAGTGTATCATGGTATTTTATACATACACCCGTAACAACCTGGTGATCCCGGCCGGATAGCCGGCTTAGAAATTCGGCGGCCTGGTCATGGTTTTTGGGTTTTCCAAGAATTTGATGGTTCAGAATTACTACCGTATCAGCCCCAATAACCAGTGATTTGCTATTGCTGTCACTCACTGCTTCAACCTTCTTCCTGGCAAGGAACATAGGAACTTCGAAGGGATCAAAATCTGACGGGTAGGTTTCATCGACCGCTGCGGTACGGACTTCAAAGCGTATCCCAAGTGAGGACAACAACTCCTGCCTCCGTGGAGAGTTAGAAGCCAGGAAAACTGGAAAGTTGAAATTCATCTTCATTTATAGATCCAAACAGTAATCCACAAATTACTTTGGGGTAAAAATAAGTTGATTTTTGAGGCAAAGTATAACCACTGAAGCACACCTTTTTGACTATATCCATGGTTAATTCGTTGGTTATAACAGCCATCTGGGACGCTCCTTCCTTCACCCGGGTTACACAATCCGTAAAGTTACGGTCGTAATCGATGTTGCTGCTGCTCCTCTGCTCTTCTCCTGGGATACCCAAAATCTCTTGCAATATAAAATAATGCAGAATCGTCAAGTCCAGCTGCTTGATCATATCAGGAAACGGCCAGTCTATGGATTGGTATAAATCCGGTTTCAGGGATATTTTGAAAGTGTGATCTTTCATCAGAATACCGAACGTTGCTTTCTTGCCAAGAATGATCTCATTCAGTTCATAAGGCGTATTAATCTCGGTGATGTGGAAAAACTCAGATGCTTTGGCCTTAAAGTCTTCAACAGAAAGGTCCGGTAGATTTTTGACTAAACGGTGGGTGGCTAAAATCCTCACATCCTTTGCTTCCATGTTAGAAAGGAACATCATGTGGTAATTGTAGGCTTCTTTCCCGGTATGATGAGGGTTCTGTTCACTGCGGTATTTACGATAGTCTATAGATCCCTGATATCGATGGTGTCCATCTGCTAAAATTACTTTTTGCTGCTTAAGTACTTCAACAAATTTCTTAATGGCCCCGGAGTCGTGGATAATACTCAGTTTTTCCTGAATGCCTTGATAGTCTTCGGTAGCTATTACAGGATTTATCATACTGCCGTCCATTATCTCTTCTAGTTCAAAGGAAGGGTCAGCGTATAATCCATGAGTTGCACTGGCATTTAATTCAGTACTTTTAAGCAGTTCGACCCGCTCCTGAACTGCCGGGGGAATTGTATTTTCATGCCTGAGAACCACTCCTTCATTCCAGTCGTAGGCCTTGATGAAACAGATAAATCCTTTTCTGCAATATGTACCGGTACCACCAGGCAGGTTAAAGATCTGGTAGTAGGGGTAAATTCCGGGTATGTAATCCTGTTCTATTATTCCCTGTTTTTTCCAGGCTTTTAAGGTATCAGGTGCCTGGAGCGGATTTTTAGGTGCGGATAAATGGATACTATTGACCGGGTTTTGATATAGGGCTTCTCGTTGACGTTCGGTTACCACATCAAAAAGTGGCGACAGACAAGATTCAATATTTTTACTTAATTCCTGGTTATATCTCCAGGCACGAATTGGTTTGATTTCAGCCATTCCATGCATCTTTTGCCCTGGATCGCCAGGCAGAATCGGACGATTGATTACCAGTATGATTTTGGGAAGAGGATTTCTTTTGACTGGATATATAAGCAGCGAAAGCTGCTGCTACTTCCTGCGTTTCCTGATTTAAATTCTGCCCTTCTTCTGGGCGGTAATGTTCCCCAACAAAGCCCGTATTGTAATCACCCTGTTCAAATTTAGGGTGTTGCATTACGAACCGGCAAAAGTCCAGGGTAGTTTTTAACCCCACCACCCGATACTCATCGATTGACCTTATCATCCGCTGAATTGCCTCGACGCGATTCTTGCCATGAACAATTAGTTTTGCAATCATAGGATCATAGTATATCGGAACTTCCATACCCTGATAGTATCCGTCATCCACCCTCACACCTGGACCTCTGGGAATCTGGTAATAATGCAGTTTGCCGGTGTCCGGGAGAAAATTGTTGCTGGGGTCTTCAGCATACACTCTGGCTTCTATGGCATGTCCGGTAATTTTAATATCTCCCTGGTCGAATGGTAGTTTTTTCCCTTCGGCAACCCGGACCTGTTCTTTTACCAGGTCTATCCCGGTAATCATTTCAGTAATTGGATGCTCAACCTGAAGCCGGGTATTCATTTCAAGAAAATAGAAATTTTTATGCTGATCCAGCATAAACTCAACCGTCCCTGCGCCATAGTACCCGGCTGCTTTTGCCACATCGACCGCAGCCTGTCCAAGCTGCTGCCTCAATTGTGCTGAAATAGCAGTAGACGGCGCTTCTTCAATTACTTTCTGGTGGCGTCTTTGGATGGAGCACTCCCGTTCATATAGATGAACGATATTGCCATGCTGGTCTCCGAGTATTTGTACTTCGATATGGCGAGGTTCGGTAATGAATTTCTCTATAAACACTGAGCCATCTCCGAAGGCTGATAACGCCTCACTGGATGCCCGCTGCAGTTGTGAGTCGAATTCCTCAGCAGCTTCAACTACCCTCATTCCTTTTCCTCCGCCCCCGGCACTGGCTTTAATCAACAACGGGTAACCAACAGCCGCTGCCTGCTCCTGCGCGTGCGGGCCTGGTGTAACAGGTTCAGTAGTTCCGGGAACCAATGGAATATTATATCCGGCCACCGCTTCTTTGGCTTTAATTTTACTGCCCATGACTTCAATTGATTCTCTGGACGGACCAATAAAAATAATTCCGTTTTGTTCCGTCAAATCGGCAAAATCCGCATTTTCCGACAGAAACCCGTAACCAGGATGGACTGCATCAACTTGCAGTTCTAAACAAACATCAACTATGTTTTGCTGATTCAGATAGGATTCCGAAGACGGAGCTTTTCCAATACAAACCGCCTGGTTGGCCAGCATTACGTGGGGTGCAGTGCGATCGGCTTCTGAATAAATCGCCACGGTAGCAATGTTCATTTCCTTTAATGACCGAATAATCCTGGCGGCAATCTCTCCCCGGTTCGCTACTAATACTTTATGGATGGATGGCATTTATTACAAACTTGTTAACCAAATGTAGGAGATTTGAAACTAAATCAATGTTGAAAGACGGTCCATTTTACCGGAACTCACTCTAATTCCTTGGTACTCAATAAATATAATGTAAAATAATCCGTATATTCCTATATGCGTTACTTGGTAGAACCAGGCGGGTCAGAGGTTTTACGTTTGTTTAGAAGGCTGTAAGTGTTACCTTTGTGTGTTTTGTTCAGTAATAAATTAGGAAACAACAGAAACTACGGTGGATATATTTGAAAGACTATTAAACGACCGAGGGCCTCTTGGAAAATGGTCTCATTTGTCAGAAGGGTATTTTACCTTTCCAAAGCTTGAAGGTGAGATTGCTCCCAGAATGAAATTTCAGGGCAAAGAAGTACTTACATGGAGTTTAAACGACTACTTGGGCCTGGGAAATCACCCTGAAGTTCGAAAAGTGGATGCGCAAGCAGCTGCAGACTGGGGATTAGCTTATCCTATGGGCGCACGAATGATGTCCGGGAATAGCACATATCATGAGGAGTTGGAATCTCAGCTGGCCGATTTTATTGAAAAAGAGTCCGTTCTCCTATTAAACTACGGTTATCAGGGAATCATGTCGGTTATTGATGCCTTAACCGATAGAAAGGACGTTATTGTTTACGACGCCGAATCGCATGCATGTATCATTGACGGGCTTCGCATGCATATAGGCAAAAGATTTGTTTACCCGCACAACGATATTGATAACCTCGAAAAGCAGCTAAACAGGGCCAACCGATTGGCCGCTGAAAGCGGTGGAGGGGTCCTGGTAATCACAGAAGGCGTTTTTGGAATGTCTGGTAACCAGGGAAAACTAAAGGAAATTGTAGCATTAAAGCAAAAATACCCATTCCGTCTGTTGGTGGACGATGCCCATGGATTCGGGACTCTTGGAGCAACCGGAGCCGGAGCCGGAGAAGAACAGGGGGTTCAGGATGGAATCGACCTGTATTTTTCAACTTTTGCCAAATCAATGGCAGCAATTGGTGCTTTTATAGGCGGTGACAAGGATATTATCGAATTCCTGAAATACAACACGCGATCGCAGATTTTTGCTAAAACCCTTCCCATGCCTTTTGTAATTGGGGCAATGAAACGTCTCGAGTTGCTGAGAACGCAACCTGAGCACAAACGGAAACTTTGGGAAGTTGTAAACGCCCTGCAGGGAGGCCTGAAGTCAAGGGGGTTCAATATTGGTACCACGCAAGCTTGTGTTACACCGGTGATAGTTAGTGGTTCGGTTGGAGAGGCCGCGGTGATGAGCCGTGACCTCAGAGAGAACCATAATATCTTCTGTTCAGTAGTGATCTACCCGGTGGTCCCCAAGGATGTAATCATGATGCGATTGATACCTACAGCGTCTCATACCCTTGAAGATGTAGAGGAAACGCTGACCGCTTTTGAAGCTATAAAACATAAATTGGACGAAGGAGCTTACAAGCTGACCGAAATGGCAATCCAATTTGAGGGTTAAAAGCCTAAAATAGTGCCCTATGGTATTGTTTTTTAAACATTTTACTTATATTGCCGCGGTAAGAAATTCATATTATATCAACAACTAAATTTTTTTAAAATGGAAAGATACGGTCAAGTAAGGGGTTTGGTGGAGTCGCTGGAATCAGATTTTGAAAAGTTCTACGATAAAGGCAATCAAGCAGCTGGAACCCGGGTACGTAAAGGCATGCAGGAGCTAAAGAATCTAGCACAGCAGATTCGCGTTGAAGTTCAAACAATCAAAAACAACGAAGGCTAGAAGCCAGCAATTAAAGAAAGAATTGAAAAACCCTGGTCGATAGATCAGGGTTTTTTTGATAATTCAGTTTTTGGAGGAATGGTTGCGCTTATTGCCGCAGTTAGTTGCTCAGTTGCTTCAACCAGGGGCAGTCTTACATAGGGTTCAGATATCCCCATTAGGTTTAAAACCTTTTTAATACCTACGGGATTACTTTCCTTGTACATAAGTGGATTTATCGGCCTGAGCAGATCAAGCGTGCTTTCTGCCTCATACCATTGCTGACTGAGCGCCTGGTTTACCATATTTGATATCAGGCCTGGAAAAGCATTTGCCAATACAGAGATTACACCACACCCCCCGCATTTAATGATATCTATGGTTGACACATCGTCACCAGAGATCAAATCGAAATCTTCCGGTTTTTCCTGTCCTATTTCCAGCCATTGCTGACGGTCAGGGGAAGCTTCCTTAACGCCATGTATATTATGATGACCTGCCAGTTTTAAGATTGTGCTGGCTTCGATATTGCAGGAAGTTCTTCCCGGAACATTGTAAATGTACACTGGTACCGGTGAATGATCGGCAATCAGCCAATAATGTTTAATCAGACCTTGTTGAGAGGGTTTATTGTAATATGGACAAACCGATAAAATAGCATTGATATGGGAAAAATCAGTAATCTTTATTTGATTCAATACCGCCTGGGTATTGTTGCCGCCGATCCCAAACATCACCGGGAGATTGTTCGGATTACTATCAGCGATATACTGTAGTACCTTACTTCGTTCCACTTCATTTAGCGTTGGGGATTCACCTGTAGTTCCATTAACTACCCAATAATCTAGCTCACCGGTATGAAGCAGCAGTTTACCCAGGCTGTCCAGATCCAATTCTTTTTTTTGGTTAAATGGTGTAACCAATGCTACTCCGGTTCCCTTAAATTTAGCTCCCATTAGTTCCCAATTTCCTGGTATAATACATTATCTGATCAATGGCATTCTCAATTGAAGCACCGCCCTTAACCTGAATCATCAGATCCAGCAGATTGTCGTTTTGTTTTTTATAGAAACCTATTCTACAACTTGCGTTGCTCATAGCCATCACATTTTCCAAATATAAATTCTTCTTCAGATCAAGATAAAACAAATAATCAAAGCGATGTCCAGCGAATTTTAATGCAGATGATGATTGCATATTTCCCCAAAACCCGACATCACTACTAGTTATATAGTCATAGCGGAAATCGTAATTTTCTCCCCCTTTCTCTAGAAAACAAAGCACCTCAACGTTTTTTTCATCACTCTTGAATTGTCTTACCAGGTTCCTTATAGCCTGGTATTTGATTCGATCAGTTTGCGTGAAAAGAATTCCGATTGCACGGGCATTGGGGTAATCGACAGTGTTGCCGGAACTTTGGTTTTCCGTCAATAACTTTGCGGTGTTTCTCCTTAATAGCGATTTATTGAATACTGCCATTGCCTTCAATCATTGAGATAAATTGCTGTTCGCTGATTATTTCCACCCCCAGATCGGTGGCTTTCTTTAATTTAGACGGGCCCATCTTCTCACCTGCCAGCAAATAATTTAGTTTGCCACTTATCCCGTTCATCACCTTTCCTCCGTGTTGCTTAATAGTATTCTTGAGCTCTTCCCTGTCAAATGATTGAAAGACACCTGAAACTACAAATGTCATCCCCGACAAACTCCCGTTGCCCAAATTTACAGCTTCTTGTTTTACTTCAAAATTCAGCCCGATTTCTTTTAATTCCGCAATTAATTGCTGATTATCCGCATCCTCAAAGAATGAAAGGATACTTTTGGCGATTCGGTCACCTATTTCCGGAGCTTCGATGAGTTCTTCATAACTGGCGCTGGCAATACCATCAATATTTCTGAAGTGATAGGCAAGTTTTTCTGCTACGGTTTTGCCAACGTACCTGATTCCAAGAGCAAACAATACACGCTCGAAGCCGGAATTTTTGGAGTTTTCAATTCCGGCAAGCAGATTTCGTGTAGAGAGATCCTTAAATCCTTCCAGTGAGATGATGTCATCATATTGCAGCTTGTAGAGGTCTGCCGGAGTGAGCACCAACTGCTGCTCAAATAGCAAAGCAATAGTACGTTCACCAATGCTGTCGATGTCCATGGTATCCCGATGGATAAAATGCTGAATACGGCCTTTGATTTGTGGAGGACATCCTTTGATATTGGGGCAATAGTGAATGGCTTCCCCAGGCTGGCGCATCAACCGGGTACCACACTCCGGACAGTTTTCAATAAACTTCAGCGGCTGACTGTCCTGCCGTCGCTTGGTAATATCTATTCCTGTGACCTTTGGAATTATTTCACCACCTTTTTCAATAAAGATTGTATCACCTATTCTTAAACCCAACCGTTCAATTTCATTTGCGTTGTGCAAAGAAGCCCTCTTAACGGTGGTCCCCGCCAGCAATACCGGCTCAAGATTGGCCACAGGGGTTATAGCCCCTGTACGTCCCACCTGGTATGAAATACTTTTAAGAACCGTAGGCTTATTCTCCGACTTGTACTTATAAGCGATTGCCCATCGAGGACTCTTTGCAGTGAAGCCCAGAATTTCCTGGTCCGAAAAGCTGTCTACTTTTACTACAATACCATCCGTTTCTAAAGGCAGCTCAAACCGTAAAGTCGCCCAGTGATCGATGTATTCAATAACAGCATTAATATCATTACATTGAGCATAAGTTTTGGAAACATTAAACCCCCACTTTTCCAGGGCCGCAATGGATTCACTATGGGTAGGAAATGATGGATTCTCCATCATTAGAGAATAAACGTAACAATCCAGGTTTCTTTTTGCAACCACTGCTGAATCCTGCATTTTTAAAGTTCCTGATGCAGTATTCCTGGGATTTGCCAGGGCAACCTCACCATTGGCTTCCCTCTCCGCATTAAGTTGATGGAATACTTCGTTAGGCATAAACGCTTCACCGCGTACTTCAAATATTTGAGGAATATTATTACCCGTTATCCTCAAGGGAAGTGTTTTGATGGTCCTGGCGTTGGCGGTTATATCATCACCTTTAGATCCATCGCCTCGGGTGACTGCTTGAGTTAGAATCCCATCTTCATAACTTAAGCTCAAAGCCACTCCATCAAACTTTAACTCGCAAAAGTACCGGTAGTTACTATGTCCGAGCAGTTTCTTTACCCGGTTATCGAAGTCAATCAACTCATCCGTGGAATAAGTATTACCAAGAGATAACATCGGATACTTATGCCGTACGGTTCTAAAACTTTTGGTAACAGATCCACCCACCCGCTGGCTGGGAGAATAGGGGTATTTGAACTGTGGAAACTGCTGTTCCAATCGAACAAGCTCTTCCAGCATCATATCGAATTGATAGTCAGTTATTTCACTGGTATCCTGTTGATAATATAGATTATTGTGATAGTTAACAAGCTCTATCAGTTCATCTATCCGCTGTTTTGCTTCCTCTTCGATCATTTTTCGGATGCTTCTTTTCTGGTTATTGGGTCAGCCCCCCTGTTTCTTTTTATTGTGAGAACCGTAATAGTTATTGTCACGATTGACATCTGCCATTTGTTTACCAGGGTCGATCTCAACGGATTCAATTTGATCCGAAGGAATATCTAAAACCAGCTGGTGGGTAGGGTAAGTCCATGGCCAGGGATCAGCAAGTTTCATATCGCCCAAAGGCTTGTGGTTTCGCATCATTCTCAGGGGAACGTTAAAGGTTTGACTGGACCCTGAGGTATAATTGACCTGTAAATCAATAGGCATTACCATATCACCATCCCTTTCCAATACTATAACTGTTTGATTGTCCTGTCCTTCAACTGACTGTATTCCATAGTCGATGGTTTTAGTGGTATTTATCCATTGTTCAAAATACCATGAAAGTATAATTCCGGACTCTTTTTCCATAATCCGCTTGAAATCATTTGGTTGCGGGTGTTTGAACTTCCATTGGTCAAAGTAGCGCAGCATACCTGCTTTGAAATTGTTCTCTCCAATTATATAGATTAACTGCCTTAGAAAGACTGCTCCTTTGCTGTAAGCTGCGGTAACCGCGGCAGCATTTAGATTGAAGTGGTCCGCATGCGTGGAAAGGGGTTCCTCCTTATTGCTTCTGGCCAGATTTATGTATGCATTGAAGTGATTAATTTGCGGATGCGGTTCACTGCGTTCTTCAAACAGGTAATCCATAACCTCCTCAGACACGAAACTGGTGAATCCTTCATCCATCCAGGGGTACAGACTTTCATTGTTTGCCAGTACCCCCTGATACCAGGAGTGGATCAACTCGTGTACAGTTACCCCAACCAGGCTCTTTAATGAGCGATGCCCAGTTATAAGAGTTCCCATTGGATACTCCATGCCACCATCACCTCCCTGAATTACACTGTACTTCTGGTACGGATACTGGCCATAGTTTTCATTCATATAGGCAAATGCTTTTACTGTATACTCCGGTAATTTTTCCCAGTTATCCGTGGCACTGTCCGCAATATAGAAAAAGTGCAATTTTGGGCCGTTTGTTACCTGGGCAGTAACATGTTGGTAATCTGGGTCAGCAGCCCACATGAAATCGTGTACCATAGGAGCCTTAAAGTGCCAGGTGATTTTATCTTTCCTGCTTTTACTCTTGCTCTTGCTCTTGCCCTTACCCTCACTCTCACGCTCACTCTTGCTCTTGCTCTTGCTCTTATCATAGCCATGTCCCACTTCCTCAGCATTTTGCAGATAACCCGTTGCGGCTACAATGTAGCTTTTGTCAATATGCAGTTTTACCTCATAATCCCCCCAGACACCATGAAATTCCCGACCTACATAAGGAGTCGGATGCCAGCCCATATAGTCGTATTCGGCAATTTTGGGGTACCACTGGGTCATGGAGTAGCTAACTCCCTCGGCATTATCACGTCCACTACGCCGTATCTGCAGGGGAACCTGTCCATGGAATTCCATGTCAAAAGAAGTGGTCGCGCCAGGCAGTATTGGTTTAGATAGCTTAGCTTCCAATATAGTACCTGTGGTAAAGTGTTCTACCTCAATACCGTCCTGAAGCAAAGAGTTTATTTTAAGAAAACCAATTTCATCCGGCTGAAGCTTAGAAATGCGGTCCGCTACCCTGCTGTCAGGGTCTTCGATGTTAAGCGATCTAATATCCATCATACTCCCCGGTTGAAAAGCATTAAAGTACAAATGGTAAAATACCCGGTACAGCGTATCTGGTGAATTATTGGTATACTCTAAAGTTTGCGTTCCGGTTAATTGATGGGTATCAACATCCATATCAATCTCCATTTGATAATCTACATGCTGCTGCCAATAGCAAATTTGCCCCGATAAACTAGTTTGAAACATTATCATCAGAAGTGGAATCAGGTATCTCATTTTAATATTTTAAGTATTACAGGATAGTCAAATTTACTCAGTTTAAACAATGAATCAATTACCTACAGACAGACCGCTTTAAATTGCCCGATATTTCTGTAATTTTGGGAGCATTTTTAAACCGAGCCTGTGAAAAAATATTTCATCATTGATTTCGACAGCACATTTACCAATGTTGAGGCACTGGACCTGTTGGGAGAAATTTCTCTGTCAAACTCCAGCGACAAGGCGCAACGACTGGAACAGATAAAGCAAATTACCGATAACGGGATGGATGGGGGCATGTCATTCAGAGAATCCCTGGTTAAGCGACTGAAGCTGTTAGAAGCTAAGAAACAGCACCTTGACCAGTTAGTGACCAGATTAAAAGAGCGAATCTCAATATCATTCCATCGCAATGAGGAGTTTTTCAGAAAGCATGCTGACCATATTTACATTCTTTCCAACGGATTTAAGGAATTCATCGTTCCAATAGTTACAGAGTATGGAGTAAAACCGGATCATGTTTATGCCAATACCTTTGAATTTGACGATCAGGACAATATAATCGGGTTCGATCAGAATAATATTCTTTCCAGGAATAACGGTAAAGCGAAACAGATTGAACGACTTCGACTTGACGGCGAAGTTTCCGTAATTGGGGATGGGTACACCGATTACGAAATAAAGGAAGCAGGCCTGGCCAGCAAGTTTTATGCTTTTACTGAAAACGTATCCCGCGATAAAGTACTGGAGAAAGCAGATCATGTAGCACCCAGCCTGGATGAAGTGCTTTACCTTAATAAGATGAATACAGCAATCTCATATCCTAAGAATCGGATCAAAGTATTACTGCTGGAGAACATACATCCGTTGGCGGAAAAGATTCTTAAGGAAGAAGGATACCAGCTGGAGGTGCATTCCGGCAGTATGGACGAACAGGAGTTGATAGAGAAAATTAAGAAGGTATCGATTATCGGGATTAGGTCCAAGACCCAGATCACAGAGAAAGTGATTGACAGTGCACAAAGATTGCTGGCAGTGGGTGCATTTTGCATCGGGACCAATCAGATTGACCTCCAGGCTTGCCTCAGGAAAGGAGTGGCTGTTTTCAACGCCCCGTTCAGTAACACTCGTTCAGTGGTAGAATTGGCGATAGCAGAAATTATTATGCTGTTAAGAAAGATCCCGGAACGAACCAAAGAGATGCATCAGGGTAAATGGCATAAATCAGCGCAGGCTAGTTATGAAATAAGAGGTAAGAAACTGGGTATTATCGGTTATGGCAATATAGGCTCTCAGCTCTCTGTACTGGCAGAGAACCTTGGGATGGAGGTCTATTACTACGATCTGGTGGAGAAACTTGCCATGGGCAACGTGAAGCAATGTCAGACAATGGATGAGTTATTGGGCCTGGCCGATGTGGTAACACTGCATGTAGATGGCCGTGGCAGTAATCGAAGTTTCTTTGGTAAAGAGCATTTTAGGAAAATGAAACCGGGCGCCGCTTTTATTAACCTTAGCCGGGGGTTTATAGTGGATATAGAATCATTAAGAGATGCTTTGTCTTCAGGGCATCTGGTGGGAGCGGCAGTTGATGTGTTTCCGCAAGAACCCAAAAACAACCAGGAAGAATTTATTTCAGAATTACGTGGTATGCCCAATACCATCCTTACCCCCCACATCGGTGGTAGTACGCAGGAGGCCCAGGAAAATATCGGCCATTTCGTTCCCAACCAGATCATTCAGTATATTAATACCGGGAGCACCTCGAACAGTGTTAACTTTCCTCAAGTGCTACTGCCTAT
The DNA here is from genome assembly GCA_021604845.1 of Cyclobacteriaceae bacterium. Lineage (GTDB taxonomy): Bacteria > Bacteroidota > Bacteroidia > Cytophagales > Cyclobacteriaceae > SZUA-3. Next base: position 4,028 of record BQJT01000078.1, on the reverse strand, counting down.
GCTAAAGAATGCACATCGGTTGATGCACATTCACCATAACGTACCGGGAATTCTGGCCAGAATGAATCTGGTTTTTGCTAAACACCAAATCAATATTGTAGGACAGTATCTTAAAACCAATGAGACCATAGGTTACGTTATCACCGATATAGATAAAGAGTACGATGCTCAAATGATAGAGGAACTAAAGAGGATCGACCATACCATTCGTTTCAGAGTACTATATTAAATTACGAATTACGAATTACGAATTACGCCTGCCTGCCGGGAGGCAGGAATTACGAATTTTTAAAATCAGATTCAATCTCTGGCATTTCTTAGTAGTAACAAAATGCCTGCTTTCCCAGCCAGGTAGCTGAATTCGGAGCAGCTCAAATATCTCAATTCATCATGTTTTATAAATTAATGTATTAAATTATCTAGGTATTAACCCAATATTTCTATGAGCAGTAATTCGTACAGCTTTTTCAATGATGTAAACAGTTACGTGGATAAAGCTGCCAAATTTACCAAACATCCCCCCGGGCTGATTGAACAAATTAAACAGTGCAATTGTGTGCTGCATGTTTCGTTTCCTTTGCGGGTCAAAAAAGGGAAGTTTGAGGTGATTGAAGCTTATCGAGTCCATCACAGCCATCATAAGGCTCCGGTGAAAGGTGGTATCAGATATAGTATGATGGTAAATGAGGATGAAGTGAAAGCGCTGGCTGCGCTGATGTCCTACAAGTGTGCACTAGTTAATGTTCCATTTGGTGGTGCAAAAGGCGGGGTTAAAATTGATCCTTCAAAGTATACCGTTGAACAGTTGGAACGGATAACCAGACGATTTACCTCCGAACTTATAAAACGCAACTCAATTGGTCCGGCAGTTGATGTTCCGGCGCCCGATTACGGCACCGGTCCCCGGGAAATGGCCTGGATTGCCGATACATATATGGCTTTTAACGCTGGGCAAATAAATGCCCTTGGTTGTGTAACTGGGAAACCCCTGTCACAGCATGGGATCCGGGGACGAACAGAGGCCACTGGGCGCGGGGTATATTTTGGAATACGCGAGACGGTGGATGGGTATGAGGATATGCAAAAACTTGGTCTGTACCCCGGACTTGAGGATAAACGGGTAATAATCCAGGGATTTGGCAATGTGGGTTACTATGCCGCATTGAATCTGCAGCAGAATGGAGCTACCATTATCGGGATTGCGGAATATGATGGGGTCATTTTCAATCCTGATGGAATTGATGTGCAGGCGGTTCATCAGCATCGAATTGATACCGGAAGTATTCTTCAATGTGAGGGTTGTAAAACCATAAAAAACGGTCATGACTTATTGGAATATGAATGTGATATTCTGGTACCGGCTGCATTGGAAAATCAGATTACCAGGACAAATGCTCCGAAGATAAAGGCGAAAATAATTGCTGAAGCTGCAAACGGGCCCATAACCGCGGAAGCTGAAAACATTTTGCTTAAAAGAGGCGTGTTTATAATACCTGACTTGTACCTGAACGCAGGTGGAGTAACGGTTTCCTATTTTGAGTGGCTTAAGAATATTAGCCGGGTATCCTTTGGCAAAATCAACAAGCGGTATAACGAGCTTAATAATGAAATGATGGTGAGCGCTATTGAAGACGCCAGTGATACAAATCTGACCTATAAGCAGCGTACGCAGCTTATAAAAGGCGCTGGTGAAATCGAATTGGTAGATTCCGGACTTGAAGGTGTAATGGTAAATGCTTTTCGCGAAATAAGCGAAATAAAAAAGGAGAGAAATGTTGGTGATTTGCGTACTGCGGCCTTTGTCAACTCCCTGGAGAAAATAGCAGTGAGTTACCTGGAACTGGGAGTATTCCCATAAAATATAAAACCCCACCAGAGGTGGGGCTTTATATAACCAACTTGAGTTGGAGGTTTATTAAACCTCTTTATGACAAGATTTGAGCTATTTGCAAATCGCAACCTTCCACTGTTAGCCACGTCTAAGACGTGGTCACGCCTTGCGGCGTGATGAGGCCCGGTTTTGAAAACAAACTCACTCGGTAATTATTAACTGTTAGGTTTAAAAAACGAGTCCTAACTCAAGCGGGTGATGTTTTTCTTGATTCAAATTTACTATATAAATCCGGTAATAAAAACCTCATTCTATCCAAAAATCTATACTCCTGTAAGAGTTATTGCCAAACAATTTTAAGGAATTAATCGTGTAACATGGTTTATTTGCAGCTCTCGAATTGCTACCTAAAGTTAGTCCAATGAAGCGGAAAATTTATTTTACCCCAGGGCCATCTGCCCTGTACTTTACTGTAGAAGAACACCTTCGCACAGCTTTTAAAAACCAAATTCCTTCAATTTCACACAGGGGAGAAGAATTCTCCAACATTTACCGGGATACGGATAAAAACCTAAGGGAACTTTTGAGCCTGCCTGAAGACTACTGTGTTTTTTTTACCGGATCTGCCACCGAAGTGTGGGAGCGTATGTTACAGTCATCCGTGCGGAGTGAATCGCTCCACCTGGTAAATGGGGCTTTTTCGCGACGGTTTTCAAATATTGCCGGACAACTTGACTTAAATCCACGAGTGGTCGAAGTGCCGCCCGGGCAGATTGTCACCGTAGACCAATTACCGGATAATTATGAACCGGAGCTGGTCGGAGTAACCCATAATGAAACCAGTACCGGAGCCATGCAACCGCTGGAGGACATAAGGGCCATTAGAGAAAAGTATCCCGAGGCATTAATAGCAGTTGATGTAGTGTCTTCTTTACCTGTGGTACCGCTGCCCTTTGATATAGTGGATTCGGCCTATTTTTCGGTACAAAAGTGCTTCGGATTACCTTCAGGACTGGGAGTCTGGCTGGTAAATAATAAATTCATTGAAAAAGCCCGGCATATTACCGGGAGAAGCAGTTATCACGGGATAGATTCATTTTTAAGCAACTACCGCAAGTATCAGACACCTGCCACTCCCAATGTGTTGTCAATCTATTTATTAGGAAAGGTAGTTGGTGATATGTTGGAAAAGGGACTCGATCGGATCCGCATGGAAACCAGGTATAAATCTGCGATTTTGTACCATTTACTGGAATCCAAAGTGGAATTAACCCCATTTGTTGAGCACCAGGCCTGGCGCTCTGAAACCATTATCGTAGCAAAAGGAAAGCAAACCGGATCCCTGGCTGAAGCGCTAGCCCAAAAAGGATTGGTGGTCGGTAGAGGTTATGGAGAATTTAAGAATGACCACATTAGGATTGCCAACTTCCCTACTCATTCCAAAGAACAGATCGAAATGCTGGCGGATCAAATTGATGGGATGGTGAATTAGAGCAAGAGCAAGAGGATTGAGCATACAGTAGATTACAATGTAGTTAATGTCTGTATGCTGCTAGCTCCTCACTCGTGCTGAAAAGCTGTATGCTCCGCACTCTTGCTCTTGCTGTCATACTGTATTCTAAGCCAATTTATTACACGTCTGCCTGAAAGACCAATTTCTGATTTTAGCTGCCAATTCATGGTTGTAAGTTGTATGTTGGTAAATACTTTTTAAACCTTGTTATGGTTGTGTTGTCAAAGGAAAAGAAAGCAACAGAAAGTTATTTGGAAGACCAGGAGTTAATTGAAAAACTTATAGGTGAGGACACCCGTAATTTTGCTTTCAACCAGCTGGTGCGAAAATATCAGGAGCGCATTTATTGGCATGTGCGCAAAATGGTATTGGACCACGATGATACCGATGATATTGTTCAGGAGGTTTTCATAAAAATATGGAAAAATCTGCATCGATTCCGGCAGGATTCAAAGCTATATACCTGGATCTATCGAATTGCTACCAATGAGTGCCTGAATTTCCTGAAAAAGAAAAAGAGGGCTTCATTATTGTCACTCACTGATTACCAGGAAGTGTTGGTCAGTAAGCTGGGTATGGCGGTGCAAATGGATGGTGATGAAATCGAAATGAGATTACAAAAAGCTTTGTTGACGCTTCCTGATAAACAAAGAATGGTCTTTAATATGAAATATTTTGATGATA
>BQJT01000077.1 GCA_021604845.1 Cyclobacteriaceae bacterium | reverse complement strand
TTCCAACCCACAAAACGCCCACAGGGTGTTCAAGGATACACCGTATCCCATTGCTGGATAGGCTATTGGGATCTCCCGGTCTTTTTCGGAATACCTCCGATTTCCCGGTTTCAGGGTCAAAAAGATTAACTCCCCCGGCCTTAGTGCCAATCCAAAGCGGTCCTGGTTTAGATTGATAGATCACCGTCACCTGATCGTCACTTAAGGAATTTGAAGCATTAGGATCATGAGTATATTTAATGAAGTTTGGGATTGCCTGTCTATCCGGAATCGGATCTAATCGGTTCAGGCCCTTTTCGGTGCCGACCCATAGTCTTTTTTTGGTATCGACAAACATAGACATTACAGTATTGTTACTTAAACTGCCAGCTAACTCTGGTAAATTCTTATAGGTTAAAACTTTCTCACTGGCAGTAATTAGCTTGTACAATCCCAGGTCTGTGCCTGCCCAGATAAGACCAGATTTATCCCGGAAAATGGTCCAAATATTGTTGCTTTGAATACTTCCTGGATTCTGTGGATCGGTGTAGTAGTGGTTGATGCGCACTTCCCCGTCATCCGCCCTGATTAACTGATTTATACCGCCACCAGCGGTGCCAATCCATAATACGCCCGATTTGTCCAACCACATGTTCGAGATTGATTGGTGGCTTAATTCAGTGGCATTATCCTTTGCGGTGAACCGCCTAATTGAATCGGTTTTAATATCCAAATAGTTGAGCCCATCGCTGGTACCTACCCATATGCTGTTTGAACTATCAATCAGAAGGGATCTTACGGTGTTAGAGCTTAGAGAGTTGATGTCCGATTCCCGGTGCCGATAGTATTTGTAGTTATAAGAAGAATCGCTGTTAAAGGTCATAATACACAACCCCTCGCTACTTCCAACCCATAAGTTTCCATGATCATCCTGGGAAATGCTACGCACGAACGGAGTCCTTAACTCCGGATTAATATCATAATAATTAATTTTATCAGTTGAGATATTCAATTTATACAAACCGCCACGGGTACCAACCCATAATGAACCAATGCTGTCCTGGTGAATTGCCCATACAGAACCATGGCCCTGTACGCCAGGGTTTCCCATTTCAGGTATGTATTGGACAAACGTCTCGGTTGCCTTATCCAGTCGGTTAAGTCCCCCGCTATTGGTTCCAACCCAGATAAAGCCAGCATGATCTTCGTATAAGGATCTTATAAAAGCATCACTCAGGCTACCAGGGTTGTTTGGATCGTGAAAGTAGGGAGTGAACTTATAACCGTCGTGTTTGTATAGCCCCATGTTGGTTCCAATCCAAATAAAACCTTGACTGTCCTGTATAATGCTGGTAATAGTTAATCGAACTTCCCCGGATTGCAGAGGTATCAACTCAAATGTGTAGGGAGCTTTTTGGGCATAAATACTGGAAGCGGTGATAAACAGTAATGCTGCCATTGATAGCTTTATAAAGCATTGGTTTATAAAGATCAGATAGACAAATCGCTTGCTTTGAGTTAAGAGTTGAACCGGCATGATGGTGCGAGCTATATTATCTTACCTTAATTTAACGATTTTTAATTAATTGATTGTCAATTACATCAACCGGAGTTGGTTTTAATCATGCGGGTTGATCAACCTCATTTTAAATTGAAAAAGAACATAAATTTTAATATATTATGATTACTCAGTTTTAGATTTATTCCCCGAAAAGAATGCTATGCAAAAAATGGGGGTACCTACTGATACTGCAGACACAAGTTGCTATCTGTATTTGCATATTACTTATCCCCGGTATTGATTCCTTTTCTCAGGGTATTACCTCCTCAAAGGTAACCGGTATAGTGACCGATAATGATGGTGAACCCCTACCGTCGGCACATGTTTTACTTAGGCATCAGCCGACCGGCAGTGTTTATGGAGTAATCTCTTCTGAATCGGGCAGGTTTAGTCTGCAGAATGTTAAGGTAGGTGGTCCTTATTCCCTGACAATATCATATGTTGGTTTCGAGAATTTTAGTTTAGAAAATCTGTACCTGAGGCTGGGGCAGGAGTATATTGTAAAGGCAGAACTTCAGCCGGCGGACTTTCAATTGACCACTGTTGAGGTCATCGGTCATAAAGAGAAAATCTTCAGTGAGGACCGCACTGGCGCAGCTACTAATATCGATTCCGTATCGTTAGAAACACTTCCCACCATTAAAAGGAGCCTGGAGGACTATGTCCGATTGACCCCGCAGGCTTCAATCCTGGGCCAGGGGATTTCCTTTGCCGGTATGAACAATCGCTATAACAATTTCTCAATTGATGGAACTGTAAATAACGATGTTTTTGGACTTTCAAGTACCGGGACCAACGGAGGTCAGACTGGCACAGAACCCATTAGTCTGGATGCAGTGGAAGAGTTACAAATGGAAGTGGCACCGTTTGATGTCCGCTACGGCGGATTTACCGGTGGAAGTATTAATGCAGTTACCAGAAGCGGCACAAATCAGTTGAATGGTTCGGCATATTATCTTGTAAACAACGAAAAGTTCTCAGGAAGCAAGCCCTCAGAGGCGCCGGGACCGGAAAAATTGCCGGATTATTTTGAAAGGACCAGTGGAGTCAGACTAGGGGGGGCGCTTATCAAAGATAAACTTTTCGCCTTTGTCAGTTACGAGCAAACCAGAAGAGAAAACCCCTCAATATTTAATGTAGGTGCAGGTTCGTCCATTAGTCCGGAGGAGGCGCAAAGAGTTGAAAATAAACTTATTGAGCTCTCAGGAAGCAATCAAGGAGGATTTGATCCGTTCGTTTCGCAAATTGATTTCTACAAATTCTTTTCCAGGATAGATTGGAATTTGAATAACCGGCATAAACTCACCCTTCGGTACAACTACGTCAATGCACGTCAGTTCAACCTGGCCCGACGAGAGGACCTACTGCAGTTCAATAACACGGCCAGAAATTTTCCCAGCAAAACCAATGGTGTGGTGCTGGAATTACGCAGTAATATAGGTGATAACAGAACGAATGAGCTGCGTTTGGGCTTCACCCAGGTAGATGACGAACAAAATATTAATGGAGACCCGTTTCCATATATCCAAATAGACTTAAGACCATCGGAACGCATTGTAGCTGGTAGCGGACGCCTGTTTACAGCAGATCACCTGGAACAAAAAATCTTCACGCTAACAGACCACTACACCATATTTAAAGACCGGCACATTATAACCCTGGGCACACACAATGAGTTTTTTCGTTTTAAGCATCTGGATATAACCGATAATTTCGGCTCCTATAGTTATCGCGGATTAAATAGTTTTGAAGCTGTAGGTACTGCCGCAGAACGCCCCCCCTGGTCTTACGTTTACAGTTATTCTAAACTACCCGGAGAACCACATTTCGCACCCAATTTTAGGGCGTTACAGTTGGCATTCTATGTCCAGGACGAATATTATGTAAACGAACAGTTGAAACTGACAGGGGGAGTCAGGGCTGAGGTTCCTTTAATACTGGATGAACCCGCTGCCAATACTAATTTCAATGAAGAATTTGGGGAATTCGGGGTGGCCACCGATAAATTGCCCGGAGCCACACTGATGATCTCTCCCAGGCTGGGGTTCAATCTCGACTTTTCAGGAGACAGGTCATCGCAGTTAAGAGGGGGAATGGGCATGTTTGTAAGTAGGATTCCATTCGTTTGGTTTTCCAATCAATTCCAGCATACAGGAATCGAACAGGCTACCATTCAGTTGATGGGACCCGGTATGCCCACGGATTTTAAGTTCAGCAGCGATCCTTTTGATCAGCCTGATGCCGGGGAACTTGGATTAATAGAAACAGAAGAGATCAATGTAACCGATCCTGATTTTAGGTACCCAAAGGTTTTTAGGGTTAATATTGGTTATGATCAAAAATTGCCATGGAACCTGGTTGGAAGTTTCGATTTTATGTACACCAACAGGATTCATGATGTGGATTATGAGAACCTGAACCTGTTGCCGAGTACTATATCTTTGGAGGGTGCTGATAACCGGCCTTTTTTTCCCAATGAACCGTTTAGCCCTGAATACACCAAAGTACTAATGCTTACTAATACAAAAAAGGGCCATGCTTATAACCTCACTTTTCAACTTCAAAAGCCTATTGAAAATGGCATTCAGGCAGCTCTGGCCTATACTTACGGCATTTCAAAGGATGTAAATAGCGCCGCGTCCAATGCAGCGCGGGCCAATTGGGGATTCGTTGAACAAGTGAACGGGCCAAATTCATTGCCATTAAGCTTCTCCAGGTATGATTTCAGATCTCGAATCACCGGATTTTTCCAGATTACCAAAAGCCTGATTAAAAACACACGTACAAGTGCCGGGCTTTTTTATAACGGACAAACGGGGTTGGGTATATCATATATTTACCGAGATGATGTTAATAATGATCTTGAAACAAACGATCTGATATACATTCCTAAGGATGCCTCGGAAATAGACTTTGTAGGCACCCCAGATTTTACTGCGGAGCAGCAATGGGAAGCACTGGATGATTTTATTAGTAAAGATGATTATCTGTCAGATCGAAGGGGAAAATATGCAGAGAGAAATGGAAAGCGCATGCCATTTGAGCATCACTTTGATCTAAAATTAATACAAGAAATGAATTTGAGAATAGGGTCAAAAGTGAACAGGTTGATATTAACCTTTGATATTTTTAATCTGGGCAATCTGTTTAATAATGATTGGGGTAAATCCTATGCATCGAATCAACAAAGGGTAGAACTCATTAACTATGTTGATGGTGGGACCACGCCAAGATTCTTTTTTGACCCAGACAGGATCCAATCGGAGCAGGACCTGTGGACAATCCGTTCAGAATTAAGCAGATGGAGGGGCCAATTTGGTATCAGGTATATATTCCAATGATCTTGACCAATGAAAAGAAATTAAAACAGGAAAGCGCAATACTTTCCTGTTTTAATTTATGGCAATTGATTCGGCACTATATGGTTTGATCATTGTCTAAGGTACTAATATGACCTCCTCTGGGGCAACAGAGAACGCCATTGTCAGTGGTACCGTCAACGAAATTTTCATTGATACTGGATATCAACTCTATGGCTTCTACAATAGTCGTTTGGGAAGGGCAACCGCCTAATGCCCGGTTGGCTTGTCCCATCACTTCCTGCACGTTGTTTCCTGGAAACTGGCCGGAACACAATATTAAATCACATAATAGAAATTCAGATTCTCCGAAATCTTCCAGAAAATGATCGAAATGGAGTGATAATGTCAGCGCTACCAGATGTCCCGCCAATACATTTTTGAGCTCCTTGCCTGAGGGATCGATATAAATTTGATCCAGTACTCTGGGCTTGCCTCCACTGGGCAGAAAATCTTCCACGGCTGCTGCCGAGGTGAGCCTTACATAGTAGCCATTGGGACAGCCAACCAACAGTCCATCAGGAAATACCTGGTCAAAATAGGCATCTCTTAATGCACCCGGGTTATTTCCCGCTGCAGGAGCTCCCCATCCTCCAGGCGTTTGAGTACGATGTCCGATATCACAATTCTCTCCTGGAGGTTCCTCCCCAGGAACGATCAAATCTACCAAAAGTTCCGGTTCGCTTTCTTCACATCCTGTAAAAAATAACAGGGAAAATGAAAAGAGAGCCACTATGGCATAATTGTACTTTTTCATTATAATTTATAGTTATAGTTATACTTAATAATAAATATAATTATATAATTATAAAAAACCTATAAATAATTATAATTAAGTTTTGATGGAAACTTTCTTTGGAATTATGTAATATTTCAGTTTAGGGATAATTTGTCGATGCGGAACTTACTTGATACCTGCCTGCGGCAGGCAGATTCTCCAACAAATCCTCCGTAGTATCTCCCGGTTATCTCTCCCAAATGATGCAGCGCGGTTCGAATATCCAGCGCCAGAAAATCATTGGATACTTGCTGGTCTAAGCCCCGAAGTAGATAGCTTAAGAAGGTTGGGTTATTCTTAATTAACTTATATTAAATCATCAAATATTTTAAAAATTGTGTTAGCGTTTGATTAGATTTGCCGTACATATATCAAACTTATAGCTATGAAAAAGTCAGTTCAAAGTTTACAACATTTTTTAATGCTTGCTTTGGTTGTTTTTGCGTTTGCCTGCGGAAATGATGACGAAGGTAACGGCAACAATCCACCCACTGCCGAGGAGATGTTGGTCGGTACCTGGACCACATCCACCATCGATATCACGCTTACCGTTGATGATAAGTCGTTAACCGATTACCTGGTCGAGGATCTTGGTTGGTCAGAATCTGATGCTGACTTTTATACTCAACTTTTTGAAGCCGAGTTGGAATCATCAGTTGATGGCACATTGACATTGAATGCCGACAACACCTATGATTCGGATTTTGATGATTCGCCTGATGACGGCACCTGGAGTCTGAGTGCAGATGAAACCACGCTCACCCTGGATGCTGGAACCATCGACGAAGTCGATATCACCATTATCTCCATTACCGGCACTTCCCTGGTTGTTTCCATTGAAGACACTCAGGAAGAGGACCTGGATGATGACGCAGGAACACCCGATGAAGAAATAATGATAGTGGCCGATATTACCCTGACCATGTAACCTTTAATAATTCAACAGGGAAGATAAACAACCTGGCTGATATGATCATTGACAAAATCACACCATCTACAGAGACTAACGACTTCTTAAGTTTTGCATCTCGGTTGAAGTGATCTTCACTTATTTTAGATCATGGATTATTTTTTGTGAGAAGATCTCATAGCCCAGGCGGTTAAAATGATTCCAATCTTTTGGTCCATGTAAGATATTGTGCTTTGTAAACTGCCTCATATAAGAAGGACCGGTATCGATAAATTTAATATTTAGGTCCTGACAAGATTCATTTATTTCACTGATAATGTAATTGCTTCTTTGATATAAATCCGATTTATCATAAATCTCGGTCCTTCCATCTGTTACCAGCACGGAAACCTGCCCCACAACCGTATAAGACGAGAGTACACTAGGCACATAAGCCACATAAATCTGTGATTTTGGAAATTGTTCAGCTAAAAACCTTAAACTAAATTTAAAAACTTGAAGTCCCAATCGAATTTCTTCATTGGATAATTCAAGAGACGGACTTTGCAACCTGCCAGGGAGTTGCCTTGTTGAATCTTGGAATTCCACCATGTTGTAATTGGTGCCTTTTTCAATATTATTATTGTTGCGCTCATTCATTGGAACTTTGTCGCGGAAATAATTGGATACAAGTTCTTGAAGAAATCTTAAACCAATAAGCCGTGTTTTAAAGTTTTCAAAACTAGGTTTAGCAATAATATTATTTTTGATGTATTCGGAAAATTTTTGGTAGTTCAGACTGTCCAGACCAGTATATTGGTAATAATTGGGCTTCCGGGTTTGCAGGTCTCTAACATTATCCTTAAGATCATTTCCCTCATAAAAATAAACCAATATTATCTCCGGCTCATCAAATTCAAATCTTGTCCTAAGCTTTCTAAGTGAATTAATCGGTTGTACAATAAGCCCGGTAATACTGCTGGCGCCACTTTTTCCAAATGAAACCACATCCATATTTAATGCTTCATTAATTATATGAGAGGAACTGTAAGGTGGATTGCTTCTCGGATTAGCATCTAAATACCAATCACCTGCTCCCATGGCAAAGGAATCCCCCAACACCGCAATATAATTCTTGGGAGTTGCCTGGGATTTAGAAGATTGGGATATTACTCTAAAAGATTCATCTACAAATGGTTGAAGGCCCAGTGGCAGAGCAGGCAACAGGAATTTAAAACTGAGCTCGAATAAAAGATAGAGCAGAAACAAGGGAACAATTGTTAAGAGTAAATTCTTTGAAAATTCATCTATAGATGTTCTGCTGGAATAGATAATAAAGAATAATCCTAAAAAAATACAAAACCCATTGAAAACGCGTATAACAATTGTAGCCCCCTTTGAGAGTATTTCACGGTCTGTAAATAATTTGGCAATAAAAACTTCATTTAACAAAACACCCAAAACGATTAGCAATGCGCCAACTATTATTGGGACCAAGTTCTTATTCTTGCCGGATCCGTTTTTCATATCAAGGAATTAAACCAAGTTAATCCAGTTCAAATTCTTCCTGCCAATTATCAATATTTTGCCATTCCGGTTGGTCACTTTTGGTAAATAGAAAGTTTCCCATCACCAGGTAATCCATTTCTGTACGCATAAAGCATCTGTATCCATCCTCAGGAGTACATACAATGGGTTCTCCTCTAACATTAAAACTGGTATTGACTACCAGCCCATATCCTGTTTGTTCTTTGAAGGCGTTGATTAGTTGCCAGTATTTAGGATTTGTGTCTTTATTAACACTCTGCACTCTGGCGGAGTAATCTATATGGGTTATGGCTGGAATATCCGAACGGAGATAATATAGCCGGTCCGACATTGACATGGATTGGTAGCCTTCCGGTGCTATATGGCAACGAGATTCTTGAACGGGTACTACTAAAAGCATATAAGGAGAGGGGATTTTCAGTTTGAAATATTCTTCAATATCTTCCTCCAAAACGGAAGGGGCGAATGGCCTGAATCCCTCCCGGTATTTTATTTTAAGATTCATTTTCTTTTGCATTTCCGGATCTCTGGCATCACCCAGAATGCTTCTATTACCCAATGCTCTGGGCCCATATTCCATTCTATCTTGAAACCAACCCACTACGTTGCCTTTTGCTAATATGCTTGCACACGTTGTTGCCAATTCTTGAAAGTTATCGAAAAGCTTATATTTCGCATTGTACTTGCGGGCCAGCTTGATAATATCTTTATCTGAAAATTCCGGACCCAGATAAGAGCCTTTCATAGAGTCTCTCTGATGTGATACAGTTCTTTCATTTTTTTGATCTATATACCATACTGTATAAGCCGCCCCTAGCGAGCCGCCTGCATCGCCGGCTGCGGGTTGGATCCAAATTCCCTCAAAAATATTTTGAGTTAGCAATTTTCCATTTGCTACACAGTTCAATGCCACTCCTCCTGCCAACACCAAATTTTTGCAGCCGGTTATTTTCTTTGCAGTTTGGGCCAATTTAATTACGATCTCTTCCGTTACCTGTTGAATGGCTAAGGCAAGATTCATATAATCCTGGCTTAATTTTGATTCCGGTTTACGCCGCGGAATTCCAAATATTTGCAGCCACTTTCTGTCATAAGCCATACGTAATCCAGTGGCGAAGCCGAAATAGTTCATATTCAGTAATATGGAACCGTCATCACGGATATCCACCAACTCCTTCAATATTATTTCTTTGAATACCTGAGTTTGTTTGGATTGATGATTTCCATAAGGGGCCAGCCCCATAAGTTTATATTCGCCACTGTTTACTTTAAAGCCGCAGTAGTAGGTAAAAGCTGAATATAATAATCCTACCGAATGAGGAAAACTCAGTTCTTTGAGGATTTTAATTTGATTACCTTGACCATGGCATATGGTACAGGTAGCCCATTCACCGACACCATCAATAGTCAAAATCACCGCCTCTTCATAAGGTGAGGGGTAAAATGCGCTGGCTGCATGTGATAAATGGTGTTCTGGAAAAAAAATTGGGATCTTGCTATTCCCTAATTTACCGAGTTCATCTCTCAGCATTTTTTTCATAAAAAGTTTTTCCTTGATCCAAACAGGAATTGCGGAAATAAAGCTGGGTAGGCCTTTGGGAGCAAAGGCATGATAAGTTTCCAGTAATCTTTCAAACTTTATTAACGGTTTATCATAAAACGCAATGGCATCGAGAGACTCATAATCAATACCGGCTTCTTCCAAAACATACCGGACAGCATGAATTGGAAAGGATGCATCGTGTTTGATTCTGGTAAACCGCTCTTCATGTGCAGCAGCAATTATCTCCCCGCCCACAATAATGGCAGCCGCGCTATCATGATAGTAGGCAGAAACACCCAATATTGCTTTTGTCATTTGAGGCTAGAATATAGTATAAATAAAGGGTGCTATTGCTGAGCCGCTAGTAAGAACGATAAGTACACCGAAAATTAGAAGTATCAATACTAGTGGAAGCAACCAAAACTTCTTGCGGACCTTCATAAAATCCCACAAATCTTTTAGGAATTCCATATTTGTAACAGTTATTATACTATGGTCAATATATTACTATCAATAAGGTTTTTTTATGTCCTCAGGCACATACAGATGATCCCTTTTCATCATTACAGATTTGGTAGTTTTTTTCCAATTCTTTAATTGTAGGGGATCCTTTCCAAGGATCCTTCTTACCAAGGCTACAGGAACTACAAAAACCACAAAAATCAAGGTCAGAATAATCTTGGACATTATAAAGCCTAAGAGGTTGGATAATCCCAGCCATACGATGGCTATCGGGTAAAATAACCTGGGAGAGATCATGTCCAGTAATAGTACCGGTATCGCTAGTTGATAGTAGAGGATATTATTGGTAAAGAACCCTATGATCAGCAGTATCAGTACCATAGCCATTCCGGTATCTTTGCACTGATCATTGGTGATGTTGATTGAGAAGAAGCTAGCAAGTATCGATTTCTTCATGTTTAGTTTATTCCATTGATATATGCTATTAAGTACCACAAAAATAGAAGGTTTTTTTTTTTTATTCAAACACCTTTGGACTCCAAATTTTGTATCTGTTGTAAAATCTTAATAATGTAGCCGACGGTTATAAGTTGTTTCCTATCTTCTTGTATGTAGTAAACACTCCTTTAATTAAAGACTGTATTGACCCCCTAATTTTAGGAATTATCGGAATGGTTTTTTGTTTTACTGTGCAAGGACTTGTAACAATCTAGAACAAGCCCTGATGTTTCAAATGCGTTAGCATATATATGCATAGAATGTATTAAGGAAAACATAAAAGCTCCAACTACTACATCATTTCCAGGAAGAATTGAGAGACAAAACCACGTGGTTGAAATTACAGCTAATCAGCATTATTTAGTTAATTCATATGTTGACAGTGAAAACAGTTTTGGAGCAAATATTCGAACGAACTTTGTCGTAGAAATTATTATCTACTGAGATAACAATTGGATTGCTCAAACTTAAGATTTGAGTAAGCACTTTATAAAGTACAATAAGATACTTTCCGACAAGCAGGATGTCAATACTCGTCTTTTTCAATTACTATCCAGAAAGTATGCAAAAAAGGAACAAAAGGTTTAAAGACAAAAATTGTAAACTACTGAATAAGAATTAATTAACATTTTATTACTTTCCAATACAGAACTTACTAAATATATTCTCCAACAAATCTTCCGTAGTAATCTCCCCGGTAATCTCTCCCAAATGATGCAGCGCGGTCCGGATGTCCAGTGCCAACAGGTCCTGGCTGACTCCTTGTTCAATGCCCCCTAGTACATCGCTCAGCGCCTTATCGGTTTCCTGTAAACTTTGATAGTGCCGCAGATTGGTAACCAGTGTCTGGTCCTTATTTATGGTCGTTTTGAGTAGTTGGGTTTAAGGAACGGGTTTTTAATTCAATCTTAGGGGACTCTAGGGCAGTTTTAGAGTTAGGTCTTTATCCTAGTTTTCAAAGAAAATTTATCTATATGATTTGAACCTTTTGTTTAAACCTCTTTTTACGATAGTTTTTGTACTCTAACACCAATTTAGGATTGATAAAAGACCTAGGCAATAGTTTCGATGCTTCCTTTGGCATATTCCCAGTATCCTTAAATTGAACTACTCTTGAAAAAAGAACTTGTTTTGGGTTATTTGGGGTTAAACTATACAATGCTACAATCTCAGGGTTATATTGATTATTAAACGTTACTTTAGTCTCTTTATCTTTATCCAAAGGTAAGTTCAAATCATATATTGATTCTTTATCAATGTTTTCAATAGTGATAATCCCTTCGAATCTGTAATTTCTAGGGTTGGTACCTGACGAACCCTTATGAGAATAACTGTAAGTAAATATCACCTTTGGCCGGCTGCCCTTAAATAATTTTGTTTTTATCCAGTTATAGAAATCCCTTAGAAAAAAACCAATTACAGCAATAGCAAGTGTGTAAAGTATTTTAGCAAAATCAATTTCCATTTATATAACCAAACAAATATATACTTTCAAATACTCTCATTTCTTAAATACCGTGTTTCTTACAGCCTTTACAAATTCAACTCCTTCCTGAGTTTTTGACATTTCCACTTTAATAGGTTTTCTGTCTATTCCTGAAGTACTAATAGTTATTACGTGATGACCTATCCAGTTTGCAATTCCTGATAAAATTGCAATCAAGGAAATGACCAACGTTATTAATAATTCTGGCCCACCAAATTCTCTTGCATATATGATCACGGCAGCCAACAATACAGTACCTAATCCTAGACCTCCAATTGCAAAGAAATAATTTCGTTGTCGTTTGAAGTTAATAGAACTAACTTGTCGCACCGGAATTTCCTCTGCACCTGATTTTGTATTGACAATAATTCGTTTATTACTCACAGTCCCAAATGTGTTTGAATGCAATAACGTTTCTTCAGTTTCCATATATATAATTAGGTGTTTAGTAGTTCTTGATTGTGTTTATCTTCAGTCTTGGAATAATAATTATTTTCAGGAATGGGGTTATGTGAGGTCTCTCATACATTTTACTGGTGAGGTTGAGGTTCAATAATTTAGTGATTATTAGGGATTAATACCAAAACTCTTATCCCGTGTGTAGAAATGTTGTTGTAGTAAGAGAGGCCGGTAGTGTTTTAAGAGGGGTTAATCTAGTTTTTCGACATAGGGGATGTTTCTTAATGGAGGTATTTTACAGACCTTACCACTCTTAATAAGAAGTTATATACACTTTTTGAAATACAGGGAGTCGAGTTAGATCGGATGAGTAATAAGTAATATCTGTGAGATGGATTAAAGTTTCGTTTGATCAGAATCAGACCTATTCTAGTAAAAGATCTCCATCGACTGATAGTTGATAATGATATTTCTCGAATATTTTACTAGGGAATTACTATTAGTGACTTATCAAGTTAATTTGAGATCATCTACCTATTTAGATAAATTTAATATGTTAACTGCATGATAAAAGTTCAATCACCGTGAGAAATCCTAAATGGCACCAAGACGAAATAATTCTTGCACTAGATTTATATTTTCGATTAGAACCAGGGCAAATTCATGCACGAAACCCGGATATAATCGAACTATCAAAAGTTTTAAACCAACTTCCAATTCATGATTCTAAACCTGATGAAGAAAAATTTAGAAATCCAAATGGAGTAGGATTGAAATTGAGCAATTTCCTGGCACTTGACCCAAATTATGAAGGAACTGGAATGCAAGCACACAGTAAACTAGATCAAGAGTTATTTAATAAATATTCTAATAATAGAGAATTATTAAAACGACTGGCAAGGAATATAATAAGTACGACATCAGATTTTGAATTAAGAGATCAATTAAAACATATTGATCTCGAAGATGAGGAAGTCCAAGAAGGTGAGGTTATTTATAAACTGCACAGGTACCGGGAAAGAAACTCCCGCATCAATAAAAAGAAAAAGGATTTGACCCTAACGAGGTATGGTTCCCTTGAATGTGAAGTCTGCGGATTTGATTTTTTTAAGATCTATGGTGAACGGGGCAAAGGTTATATTGAATGTCATCATCGGGTACCTTTATCTAACTTAGATCCTGGTACAAAAACCACACTTGATGATTTAGCATTGGTATGCGCAAATTGTCACCGTATTCTGCATCGAAAAACAGATGATATGAGTATTGATACCTTAAAATCGACATTAACAAAATCTTAAATTACATTCTCAATCAGAATGTAGTTTTTCCGGTTATGACGTTGATTGCGTGTCAGTTGAATCAGATTCTTTTTGATAACGAGCATTATGGGTACAAAACAGGGTTAATTTCTATGTTTTAGGCACTTTTAAGGTAGCTAAATCTAGTATGAAGATTCCCATTACCCTACAATCAGTCTTCCCACCAATCTCATTAATATATTTATATATTAATCAATTCTTAAATCCCTCTGCAGGGTCCGTATAATAACTGTAGTTTGATCGATCCTCCTGATAACTGGGATTTCCATTATTTCCATAATAAAATCTGCTAGAGGAGCGGATTCGAATTGACTTGCCCCAAATTCGTTATGTCAGAGGTTAAGTTGGATTACACTACGGATTTTTAACGTAGGTAAAATACCAGTATCCCCGTTTAGCACCCTTCTTTTTCCGTTGATATGCTTGAGGCAAGTGAGTTCTTAGATTGCCATTTTTCTGCAGATTCCGTAAAAGAGCTCTAAAAGACTTTTTGGAATAGGGGTATTCATGATCATTGATGATCCCAATAACAAAACCAATCCGCACATTTTTCATTTCCATTTGTGATAAATATTCCTGTAATATGGCACCTATGTATTTTGCTTTCAATAATGTACTTAGTCTATTTTTACTGCTAGTATTACTATTCATGGTTCTAGTTATTAAAGGTAAAATTCTACTGCACGTCTAACCTTCCGGTTTAACTCCTCAATTAGGTCATCACTATCAAGTATATCCTGGTGAGTTGCGATAAGATCCACTTTGTCTAATAATCTCTTTTTTTCAACTGCATTTAACCCATGTTCCTTACTGAGATCCTTAATCATTTCTCTCGCATTATGAATTCCACCAAAGTGTTTTATTCCCCAGAGGGCAAAAAAATTTGTAAGTATTTTAGTTGAAGGTTTAACAGATAGAATAGGTTGAGGATTTTTAACCACTTTAAAATATTCTCCTTCATACATGTTCAGCAGTATACAATAGAATTCCTTGTTGAAAAGGTCTCTTACGATTACTTGCCTTTTCAGGTATTCGCTGATTTTGCGTCTTAAACGAAACTCATACCGTAGGAGGTTGTCAAAGATTAATTCTTTAGGTATGTATGCCTTGGGTTTTACTTCCTTGGCCTTGTCATAGAATATCAGTTCTCTGTTTGAGACTGAAAAGTAAAGTGTATCAAAATCATTGTACATAGATTTTTTGTACCGACCACTATGAGACAATTTAAGGTTGTATAAACTTGGAGTGTGTTCAGTAACGAATACCCTTCCTATGTCAATCCGATAAACAGTAGCATCATAAATCGGTTGCTCAATAAGGTCACTTATCTCCGTGATCGCTTCTTTGATTTCCAATCTGGTACAGGATTTCACGTTGTTTCCATGGATATACTTGTTGAGGCTTCCCTCTAGAGTTACTGCGTATAAATTAGTTTTGGCATTTTCAATAACTTTAATTCTTAAATTTCCTAGGTCATAGTCCCGTTGAATAGAAGCTGTACTCCAGGATCTGGTACCTCTCATTTTCGTAGATTTGATTATTCCGTTTATGTCTTTGGTCTCTAAACCTGCGACTATTGTATCAATCATGGTCTTTCATTTTTTGTATATAACTTCTTAATAGGATGAATTAAATTTTGTTTCTAATTAGATTCATGGCTTTATCTAAATGCCCTAATTCACATTTATCTAAAAAAAGTTGTAGATCAAGCCCTAGTTCAGGAAAAACAAACAGTTCAACTTCCTGGTAATCCTTAGAGAAGAAGGCAAAGAAGAGGCCCTTATAATTTAACAATCTCCCTCCTCTCATTTCTTTCGTAATGAACTTGGAAATGTACAAGTGACCTATAGGACCATTCTGTGTTATTATTCTGTAAACCTTACCTTTCTGAAGTTTCTCCTTAGACTTGTGTTGAAATGGTAGGATTTTAATCTTACCATTCGGAGGTCCATTTAATGGAGTTTTCGTATGTTCGACCTTTTCCTTTAAGTGAAATAGATCGTACTTCTTTTTTGACCTTTTGTACCTGTAATAGGCAACGAATTCGAAATTTAGATTTTGGCTCATGACTTTTTCCTTTTGAGCCAATATTAGGGGATCTTGGGATGGGTATTAATTAACTTTTCTTAAAGTTAATATAATTTAATATTCTTAATATCAGATAGTTAACGGTTACATTTCGAGATTAGAAATGATGGTATTGATTTCAGGGTAATCGGAATCCCTTGTACTGAGATTGGTTTTGTTAACTTTAATGCTACCCTTACTAAAAGGTTGATGATTATTTTTAACAAAATGGTTAAGGATTATCTCTTCAACCGAATTTGCCTTTGAAGGCATAAGTAGTTTCTTATCCCTAAGCCTTGAAAATAGAGCTACTATTTGAACTACTTTACCAAACCAAACAATAGGTTTAAAGTCTGGCATCTCTTGTAAAAAGTGTTTCTTGAACTCATTTAATGATTCTTGAATAAGTCCCACATCTGATAACCCGGAATGCAGTCTTTTCAGTGCCTTACCAACATGGATTACTGCAGAATTTAATTCGATTCTGGGTATCGGAGTTTCCTCAGGTTTAGTCTCTCCCAGATCGATGTATATGTTTTCCAGGGTTTCAAGTTCAAGTAGTTTGCTGTCAACAACTTTTTTAATAGTAATAAATTCAAGGAATAATTCATCCATTAACTCTTCCTCTTCTATTTCGGATATCCACGACATTACATACTTGAGATTAAAGGCTTGGTGAAGCCAGTATTCGTAATAACTTTCGTCATCGATAATGTAAAATATACCCTCGAAACCAGCCTCATGATAGTCTCTCAGAACAAATTCATTAAAATTATTTACAAAATTATCAATACAACGTTCTCGTAGCTCTTTTAGTCGACTTTGGATTTCGTTTACATCCATATTTAGGTGAAAGGTTATTGAAAAATTTGATTTATACGAATACAGAGGATGAACATGAATCTGTGCATTAAAACAATTCAGTGTTACAAAAAGTGTATATAAGTTCTTAATTAGAGAAGTGGAATCCAAATGTAGGTTGGTTTACCCAAACTCCGGTATAAGATTAACCGCATCCAACTTATTACGATCAATAACCTTTGCGTAGATCTGGGTAGTTTTCAATTCCTTATGCCCTAGGATCTTTGAAACCGTATAGATGTCAACCCCTTTTGCCAATAACAGACATGCATGAGTATGCCTTGCAGAATGGAAGGTAATGTGTTTATTGATACCTGCATCCTTAACCCAATAAAGGAGTAGGTGGTTATTATGTGCCGAATATATCAACCCTTTAAAAACCCTTTCTTCAGGAAGGGTAGGGGTACCCAGTAATTCCCTTGCCTGTTTATTCAGGTATAATGTTTCCGAACCACTGGTTTTTTTCTGTTGAAACCTGATAAACCAACCATGATCATCAGAATGTTGCACCTCTTTCCAGGTAAGTTTCTGAATATCCCCAAAACGTAAACCTGTAAGTACCCCAAAGAGGAATGAGTTCTTTATTCTTGCATCTATAGAGTCTGCGTCAAATAGTTTTTGTATTTCTTCTTCAGTGAGAAATTCACGGTGGGTTTCAACATGCCCGATACCCTTAACTCTTTTACTTGGATTATCCATAATCAACCCTTCATTGTATGCCTCTCTCAAAGTGTACTTTACATTTTTGAAATAAGACTGTGCCGAGTTTTGAGACAACTTCCTATCACCTCTACCTATTCTTTCATGAAGAAAAAATGATTTCAGATCATCGAGGAATTTATGATCGATTTCAGAGAGTTTTAAACTACCTCTAGTGAACTTTCTCAATTGACTAAGAGTAGACTTCCAGTTGGAATAGTTCGATCCACTAGACGACTTCTTTTTCTTTTCCATAATCGACTCGAAATATCCCAGAAATGTAATCTTTAATTTCTCCTTGGATCTGAAACCAAATCTGCCTTCCTGAAATTCTAATAATTTCTTGGAATGTACCTTCTGTGCAAGTGCCTTGGTTTCTTTATTGTGATTTCTGTCAAACTCATTTCTGGGTTTATCAACAAGGTATAATCCGAGGTATTCTTTATGACGCTTTCCAGTACCAGGATCGTAGTACTGTAGATAGTAACTAAGACGATTATTTTTAAGGATCTTCGTTTTAAGTCTGACGTTCATAAGGTTAATTTATGAGTCTAACGTGAAAAAACGAAGGTTAGGAGTTAAAACCAATGATGAGTTACACTGTATAAAATATCCTATCCCTCGTTTGGAATTCTTATTGTTATTAACACTTGATATACCCCATAGGAAGCGTCTCAATATTAGGTAGATAAAATATTTTACTTTTTTTAATATCAAGTTTTAGTTTTAAAAACACCTTGCAAAGATTTAACGCACAAAAAGTTATCTCATCCATGATCACTTGACTTCAAATTATCTGTTCCACTCTAGTCAAAATCCACTTTGTTTTTTGCTTTTGATTTTGCATTATTGTATTGAGGTGTGCTTGTTATTTTTGGTCCTTTCATCTGGCACAGTCAATCAAATTTTTATGTAGGAAACACTATGCGGAAGAGGTATATCCCGCCCCCATGGATAAATGGCTGTGACCTCTTCAAAATGGATTAACGTAAAAAATCCCGGTTTATAGGCAACCGGGATTTAAACGAAAGGTGATAGGACCACCTGAAAGTGTCCATAACTTAAATTCAACTAATTATGTTGACGAGAGTCAAAGTAAGAAGAAGAATTTACAAGATTCGTCGACGAATCATAATTCGACCTACTCGAATAGTGATAAGACGTATTAAGTAGTTCTAACACTTACCAGGGGGAACTATTTCCTCCGGAAAACATGGGCTTCCCAAGGGGTAGCCCTTTTTCTTTTTTGATGTTTAATGAAAGTTCACGGGGGTGAAGATTTTTTATAATGTCTTCTAATCAAAGGTAATTAATCTTTACAATTTTCAAAATGTTAGAACCTAACTCTTCCCTATCTTTCAAATTATTGATGTCACTCGTTCACAATATATACAATACAAGAATGTAACAAAGATTCCGGAAGACATGCTTTCTTGTATTGTATAACTACCTAATAATCAATTAGATAATATGTAATTTACTTTCCATTACAGAGTATGAAGTAAATAATCCCCGACATACAAAATACCATCATCATACTACTCCACTCTACTATCGTATAGTGTTCGAACTATTCACTTCCTGTTTTGTAAAATTTGTTAAGAAGAAGAGTCGATAATATTGACCAGAATAGAATGTTTATCCACAGACCTGGGAATGTTGATATCAATTCAGGTTTTAACCTTATGAGATTATGTGTTGGAAATCTAAAAACGAGAAATAATGACCAATTTTTCCAACCCATTCAATAATAGTTCCCCGTCATTGGCCCATGCTACTAGGAATGATAAGAATGTAGTAACCGTAAAGACGATGAACACCTCAGAATACTGGTATACTTAATCAAATCAACTATCATATCACTTCAGTTTTAAATACCAAAACAGAATCATTCCTATCCCACTTACAATGCCAATAACTCCATAAGTGACCACTCGGGATTTGTTTTTTCTTTCATTTCCATAAAGAAACCTGTAGTAAGACCAGTAAAATTTGGAGTACCATTGGGTTTCGGTTCTGTCAATGTATACCGCTGCCAAAATGATGCAACTCATAATTATAACTAGGATTCCGCAGGTAAGTAGAAGTATACTATTCAACAATTTGTTTTACTATTTAACTATTGTTACATTCTTACTAAGTAACTACTAAGTTACTTTCCGATAAGTAGGAAGTCAATACTCGTTTACTGTAAAAACTGTGCAGGATAGTGGTAAAAATACCTAGTTAGAAAGTATTTACAATAACTTAAACTACTGACAATCAATTAATTAGCATTTTCTCATTTCCCAATACAGAACTTACTAAATATATTCTCCAACAGGTCCTCGGTAGTAATCTCCCCGGTAATCTCTCCCAAATGATGGAGCGCGGTCCTGATATCCAGCGCCAGAAAGTCATTGGTTACTTGCTGGTCTATGCCTCGAAGCACATCGTTTAAGGCGCTGTTGGTTTCCTGCAGACTTTGATAATGGCGCAAACTTGTGACCAGCGTCTGGTCTTTTCCGATGGGACCCAGGTTGACGGCTTCCAGGATGCGGGTTTTTAGGTTATCCAGGTTGGATTTGTTTAATGCGGAGAGCAGTACCAATCCGGAATCTTCCAACGAGGCCCGGAGTTCGTCTGATACTTTATCTACCTTGTTACCCACAAAAATGAACGGAACTTGATCCTTCCCTGTATGCTCCAGTTCCTGTTGCTCTTGCTTCAGTTCCTGCAAGGAACTGGTAGCCAGGTCAATTAAATACACCACCACCGCCGCCTTCTTTAACTGCTCCCGGGTCCGTTTCACCCCTAATGCCTCAATAGTATCTTCGGTTTCCCGCAGACCTGCGGTATCGATAAACCGGAACTTGATTCCCTCGATGGTGATATCATCTTCGATAAAATCCCGGGTGGTGCCAGGGATATCGGATACGATGGCTTTTTCTTCGTTCAATAACGCATTCAATAGGGTCGATTTGCCGGCGTTTGGTTTTCCGGCGATCACGATCGGTACCCCTGATTTCATGGCATTGCCCAGCTTGAAGCTGTCAAGCAGGGGCCGGATCACTTGTTGGATTTTTTCTACCAGGGTTTGTAGTTCGGTCCGACTGGCAAACTCAACGTCTTCCTCACTAAAATCCAACTCCAGCTCGATCATGCTGGCGAAATGAATCAGCGACTCCCGCAATTCCCGGATCTCCCGTGAAAAGCCTCCGCGCATTTGATTCATAGCGGTTTGGTGTGAGGCCTGCGAATCAGAAGCGATCAGGTCGGCCACCGCTTCCGCCTGGGCCAGGTCGAACTGACCATTCAGAAAGGCCCGCTGAGTAAACTCACCGGGTTTTGCCAATCGGGCTCCCTGTCCTAGCAATACCTGAATGATCTGCTGTACGATGTAGTTCGACCCATGACAACTTATCTCCACCAGGTTTTCTTTGGTGTAGCTGTTGGGGGCTTTGAACAGGCTGACCAGCACTTCATCCACCACCTGCTTGCCATCGCGAATGGTGCCAACGTGGATGGTATGACCGGCTTGTTTGTTCAGGTCCTTGGCTGGAAATACCCGGTTGCAGATGTCGATGGCTTCCACTCCCGACATGCGAACGATGGCAATGGCCCCTTGTCCGGGCGGGGTG
>BQJT01000076.1 GCA_021604845.1 Cyclobacteriaceae bacterium | reverse complement strand
GTCAAATATCATCACCACCTGTTGCTGCTGATTATCTATCGGTTTATAGAGCGCTACCGGAAGTTGGTAGTCACCGCTTCCGGGCACCAAATAGGTTTCGAGATGGTAATCTTCCAAACGGGTGCGGCCGGAAAAAACCGCGGGCTGTTCATCCTGGGGATATTCAAATCCGCTCAATTTTCTGGCGGCATCAGTAACAGACTTTAAAGCAGACCGATCATTCCTGCTGAGAGCCAGCTGTTCCACCTGACCTGCGACCTCAACCTGGTTCAAATCAAATAAGTTTTTACTTTCAAGTGACTTAGTCACACTGCCCGACTCAGTGACCCATAATTCAGATTCTTCCAAAATTTCAACGTCCAGGTCCTCCGGGCTTCCCGGGTTATTCAGGTACTTCTGAAAAAATGCATACATGGCTTCCCGGTTTTTTCTGGTGGATGCATGCCCGTCATCATCTTCGACCATGTAAACATCATCGGCAGCTCCTAAACCGGCATAAAACCTTTTAACCTCGTCGAAAGTTTCCCTGGCACCCTGAATGCTGAAAAAATCCCGGGTGGTAGTGATCATCAGCGACGGTTTCGGCGCCCTTACTTCCAGAAGATCCGCATGATCCAACCCTTCACTGATCATGTGATACAGGTTTTGTTCGGCATCTTGTGGACCGATGGATTTCAACACATATTCCATTTTGGTTATAAAGCATTCGGGGGCGGCAGCCAGTATTCGATCATCCATAGCTGCGGTATAGGCAGTCTGTGTGCCTCCGCCCGAACGGCCGGTCATTCCAATGCGCTCAGCGTCTATTTCCTTTCTGGTTAATAGATAATCCACGGACCGGATCCCATCCCAAACGAAGAATTTGGTAGGTGAATACCCGGAAATATAACATTGAGCGCCCGGATAGGAATGCTCAATAGTAGTACCATTGAACCGTTTTTCGCCTGATTCATCAAAGTATTGCCATCGCTCCCCCTGGCCAACCGGATCGAAAGCAAACACTGCAAAACCTTTTTTCACCAGGTTGATGAGGATGTGTTGATAGGTTTCACTGCGAAAACCGTTGGCGGTATGGCCACTGGCATAAATAATTACCGGCAGTTTTCCTTTTCTTTTTGCCGGTAGGAAGAGGGCCGCGGTAACATAGTAGCCTGGCAATGATTCAAACACTATTTTTTCAACCCGATAATCTTTCTCCTTAATCACCCCGGTCACTCTGGCGTTCAGGGGTGTTTTTTCCGGAAACTCTCCTGTAAGATTGTTGAGTTTCATTCGCACCAGCTGCTGTCTGGCCAAATAATCTTCCCGGCTGCTTAATCCCGCTATCTGCTGCTCCCGTTGCTCCAGTTGGTTAAATGCAAGTTCACAAGAAGTTTTGTACATGGCATTTTCGGAATCGGAATAGAACTTCCAGAATTCCAGGGGATTAATATTTTCCTGAGCAATAACGGGCTCCAGAAACACCAGAGATAGAACTAGTATAAAAATTGGGTTATTCATATTTAGTAGTATTGAATTGACATAGAGGTAAATAGAAAGCGGTGATACTAATCACAGGCTGAAAAATATTTATTAGAGGATTAGAAAGAAGATCAGAACCTCCATTCGAGATCTACCCCGTTTTTCAGTAGCAATTGCTGGAAATTTACCAGTTCATCGCCATCATTACGAATTTTACGGGGTAAAATCTTACGATTTATCGCATGGGCAGCCAGGGTACCGGCTGCTTCACCTATTGACCACTCTACAGGATGCAGTCTGTAGCAACCATTTGATATATGGGTGGTGCCAATATTTTTACAACCGGCGATCAGATTTTCCATGCGTTCTGGAATTAAGGCCCCCAACGGAATCTGGAATGGTACACTGGCGGTGTCAATATAATTATCACCTCCGGTACTGGGATGTAAATCGAGATGATAATAACCTATGCCGACAGTGTCCAGAAATGGCAGCGCCAAAATTTGACCGGTAGTTTGCTGAGTTTGTTTTTGTCGTTCTGCCAAAGTAAGATGCTGCTCAAGTATGGTGAATTCTGCCTTAATCCTTCGCGACTCCCGGATATAAGGATATTTAGCCAGCCCATCTGATGTCCCCATGACGTCTTTACGCAGTCTTAGTCCTTTCCAACCCGGTTTACCATCTGGTTTGGGAGCTTCGGTTTGAAGCCAGTATAACAGTGAAAGACTCAATTGTTTGGCCTGATACAGGTGTTTTTGTCTCTCGATGCCGCTGACATCAGTGATATTTCCCAACATGTAATCGTTTTGCGGCCAGTTGATTAAAGATATATCACTGGTAAACGCACCTGCTTTGAAGTTATCCCGATCGATTAATCTCCGGTAGAGCCAAAGATTGAGGTCATCGGTACTCGGGGCCTGTTGTGTTTTCGTGCAGGGTATGAAGGGCAATGTCTTAGGTGCCAGGGTTCTTGGGTAAGAATAGGCCAGAGATAGCAACGGACCCGACCAGGGAGGAGTCAGGTCAGGAACATAGTCTTTCCAGAAATCATACCACTCAGGGCGATCTATGGTGTGGTCTTCACCATCCATATGATCGATGGCAAAACAATAAGTAAAAGCCTGGATATTAGCCGGGTCGGCGGTTGCCGGTGCATTTGGTTCCCCAGTCTGCCCTTGTGATTCAGCTCCAATAACATACTCCGTGCCGGTAATGGGAAGCAGGTCTCCTTCCTCGCTGGCATCGATAAAGATTTTTGCCTGTAGTTCATAACGCCGACCAAGATGATCGGTACAAATAATTGATTTAATGTGGTCGTCTAATACCAGCGCTGAAACGGGTGCTGTTTGTAGTAATATATTGAGATTTCCGGCCGCTAAATGCGGTGCCAGCATGCCCTGTAAAACCGCCAATGAAACTTTTGGTTCATGACAGATCCTGGAAACCGCTCCATTACCGGGATTCAGCAACGGTTGTTCACGGGCGGTATCAGTCAGCGGGTAGAATTGCCGGTAGTATTCCCGTATCAAGGACCGGTACCTGGCATAACTGGCGGTGCCGGGAGTGGTCTCAATCCATCGATGTTCATCGGGTGGCACGCCCTGCTGTGAAACCTGCCCCCCAATCCAATCAGTTGGTTCGGTGATGATCACCGAGGCACCCAGTCTGCAGGCGGCCATAGCGGCTGCACAAGCTCCCATCCCACCGCCCACAATTATCACATCGGCGGAAATTCCAGCGGTATGGCGGTTTCTGCTTGAGGCGGTATTCCGGGTTTGGAAAGAAGTAGATAACAGCCCGGTACCTGCCATGCCACATGCTTCCAGAAATTTTCTGCGTCTCATGAGTTTTTAGCGTTGACTATGGGTACCAAATATACAGGCATATAGGTTATTTTTGAACAGCTTTGCGAATCTCTTCCAGTATTCTAAACCGGGTTTCCTCATCATATAATACACCTTTTTGAACTACCGATTTTACAGTTCGAACATTTTCAATATCTGTCAGAGGATTCTTATCCAACAATACCAGGTCCGCCACCTTACCGGCGGCCACAGTGCCAAAATCTTCTTCCAACTTCAGGAAACGTGCCGGATTTATGGTAGCGGTTTGCAACGCTTTCACCGGTGAAAGTCCGGCTTCAACCATTGCTTTCAGTTCATTGTGAACACCTGTACCCGGAAAACACAGCGGATTTGCCCCCATATCGGTGCCGCAAAGTATTGCAACTCCCGCCTGGTTCATTTCAGCTACCATGTATTCGTAAAACCGGTATAGACGTTGCTTGATGGCGATGAAATCCTGGTTATCCCGGTGTTTCAGGTGATCGTTGTGTTCAGGGGTCCAGTATTTTCTCAGGTACTCCGGAAGATATGATAACCAAAGGCTATCGGAGGTATATTCCTGTTCATACCAGGCATTTTTGTACCACATGCTTAACGTAGGAGTAACCTGGGTACCGTATTTGATAAATTCCTTTATCAAAAGCTGAAATTTAGTGGTGTCGAAGGAATCCATCATCAGGTTTTGCCGGAAAACGTATCGTTCAATTCCTGATTGAAGGTCACCGTAATCAATCTTATCCGATATTATTTCCTCCCGCCGGCTTGAGCACTCTTTAAGGATTTCTAATAAATGCTCCTGGCTGCTCATACCGGTGGCGGCGGCTTCGGAAGGAGTTACATCAAAAGGCACATGCCCCACCATAGGAAAATCAATCTGTGAAGCATAGGCTGCCAGTTCCAGGTAAGTTTCTCTTGGCAACAGCGAGTATACTTTCAGAAAGTCTGATCCGTTTAAAATCAGGGAGTCTACCACAGATGCTACCATGGAGGGATCATTTATACCCACAGAACCATCCCACATTGGATTCGGTCCGTCCAGCAGCGGTCCGCAAGCCACAATCTTTGGTACCAGCAATTCTCCCTGCTCACCGGCAGTGCGCCAATGATTGACCTCTTCCAAACTACCGGCCATATCCCTGATCCCTGTTACCCCCTGAAGCACAAATTGGGGCAATAACAAATCGCGATCTGGCCTCAGCGGGTTCATACGCCAAAGCTCTGGATCATCCGGATGGGCATGCATATCCCATAAACCCGGGATCACAAAATTCCCATTACCCTCAACTACTTTAAAATTGGAATAAAGTAGTGAGGTACCCGATTCAGCAATGGTTAGAATCCGACCTTGCGAGATATAAATATCCCGGGTACCGGTTGAAAGCTGGCCAGTCTGTACATCCACCACCTTTACATGCTGCAAAACCCATTCCTGTGCTGAAGTAGCAGCTACAGTGAACAGCCACAGCAGGAATATCGCCTTAATAGGTTGCACCTGCTGCGACATGATCGGGGATTTCACAACCTTCAACCTGACGGGTATCCGCGATATGAAAGACCCGCCAATTATTACCGTCGTGTGCCAGTTGAATGGCATCAACGCCACAATGATGAAAATCCTGGTCCAGGTAAAAAGCATATTTCACCCAAACCGCCGCCAGATTGCCATCTATATCCACTTTGTAGTCCCAGATGCGTTCATCCCATACCTGATCATGTGGCTGGGCAATGGCGTTAAACCAGTTGTTGATATCATCAACCTTTAACTGCGGCTCCCCGTCTTTAGTGGCAAATGCGGTGTTGGCCGAAACCATTGGATAGAAGTGCTTTTTAACTGCAGCACTGTCACCCGCACGCATGCCGTCAAAAATTTCAATAACCACCTGAACTATTTCCTTTTCAGAAACAGTCAGCGAATGCCATTGAGGAGATTGGGCATTGGTCGCCTGAAAGAGAGCAAGGGCGCAGACATTAAGCAAGAAGTATTTCATGGTGGTGTGGTTTTATCTGATTTTAAATAAAACCTGCCACAATCCCAGCAGGAATTCCACTATTGGTTTTTTAATGGTATTGGTGGAGATATTGAGTGGGAGTTTGAGTGTGAGTGTGAGTGTGGGAATTTTATCTGCTCAGGTTTTCCAGAAACCCGGCATGGGCATTACCACCATTGCCATTCTGGTCCCAGCTTGCCCAAACCTTAAAGCAAATATCCAGATCACCGTCCTGGTCCACATCACCCAGCAGGGCATCATGACCACCAAGCTTTTTATCAAATACTACCCGCTCTTTAAAAGAGCCGGCGCCCAGATTTTCCCATAAATACCCCTTGGGTGTAGCATCCAGGGGCAGAATGCTATCATCTTCCTGCTCCATAGTGAAAATATCCAGGTCCCCATCAAGATCAAAATCCGCCACCTGAAGCGAATGAAAGGATCCCCGGCGGCCTGGGGCAGACATGGGTAATAAGTGGACCTGGAACTGAGGATTGCTTTTTCCATTATTCTCCAGCCACACGCCCCGCGAATCTACCTGATCACCGCCGACCATGACAACATCATTATCGCCGTCCTGGTCCCAGTCAACCACCCAGCTGCGACACGAAAGCCCCCAGTATCCGGTGGTGCCATAAGGCAGGAACTTACGATGCCAGCTACCCTGCTGATTCTGATACCAGCGTCCCGGCAGTACAATATCCGTATCTCCGTCACCGTCAAGGTCTCCTACCCCAGCCGGGAAGAAACCAGCGTGTATGTCGGCCCGTTGATCCAGAACCTCCATAGTGACGGTATCTTTATCCCAGGTAGTTTGTTCTAAAGGATTTACAGGAATGTCATAAATAAAAAGACCTTCACGATCTCCGAGCGCCAGCACCTCCAGCTTCCCATCCATATCGATATCTTCGGTTATAATGTCATGAATTTCATAGCGAATGGAATCATCATAAATAAAGCGGGTAAAGGGGGTATTTGCAGGATCTTGTGAGTTACGAAACCACACACCGCCGGCAACCAGATCGGTCCAACCATCACCATCCACATCCATGCTGGTACCACCGAGCTGCATGGTAGGTACTTCCCCCACCACATGAGGTACCCAGGTATCAGCATCTTTAAATTCATACCATAAATACTCCCCTCCGGCGGTAGAGAAAGCATAATCAAGATCACCGTCGTTATCCAGATCAGCCAGTACCGGAGTACCAAAACGGGTACCACCTTGATCGGCAACCGTGCTGGTTATATAATGGTGCTCAAACAGTGAGTCCTGAGGGGGTTCTTCGGGGGGGGCACAGGATGCGGTTAATAACAGGGGTACCCCCAAGGCAAAAATCCAATAGACATCAATTAACTTATTGAGCAATGTGCTGAGAATTTTCATGAATGAACTCCAATATAAGGTTTCGATATTTACTATTTTCATCATTAGATAAATGCCTCCACAACTCGCCGTGTCCGTAATTGTGAAGGTTTAGTGCCTGTACGCTGCGATAGTCAGCTTCTCTAAGTTTTTCTTCAAACAATAAATGGTAGCGCAGCATATCTCTGCCGGAAATCATCAGCATGGGTGTGTGATCAGCTTGCAAAAAATTCGTGGGTGAAGCACTGGCCATTTCCGCATCGGACTGGCCAAACACGCTGCTTATATGCTTTTGGGCAAACTGTTCTCCATAAGCCTCAGTCAATACCTGATAGTAATGGGGTATATCGAAGGTTCCTGCAATGGGGATTACACCCTTAATCAAGTCTTTGGAAAGCCCCTGTTGCGATAGATAGCGGTGATCCAATGTTAGCAGTGCAACCAGGTGGGCACCGGATGAAAACCCTCCAACAAAAAAGTTTGTGGAAGAGAAACCGAAATCCTCCGCATGTTTAATAAGAAAATTTACCGCACGGGCAATATCTATTACATGCTGGGGATGTTTAATATCCGGAACCAGTGAAGAATCACTCCAGGTTGCAGCACTCAACCGGTGTCCGACGGTGGCTACTGCGATCCCCTGATCCGCAAATTTTCCCGCCAGATCCATCTCCACCTGCCGGTTTACTTTCGACCAGGCACCGCCGCCTACCCAAACTAGCATGGGAGGATTTTTTATCCCGGAAGGGACCAGCAGGTTCAACCGGTGGTTCAGGCTATCAAAGTCAGGCCCTTCATAATATTGAAGGTTAAGATGTGCGGTATATTTTTTGGACTCTGCATCTTGTGCATGAATTATGCAACCAAAAAACAGCAATACTAAGGCAGGAATTAATGCTTTCATCCTATGGACTGAATATTGAAATCAGGAACCCGGGTTAATTTAGTCATAAGTGTGCAATTTCTTGTTATCGAATATTTGCAGATTCTATTTTCCTTGGTACATTTGCATCCCTGATGTGGAGCGTGCGTATCGCTGTTCAAATAAACGATTTGAATGAAATTTACTTAGTGGCGAGTTAACTTTGAGAGTAGACCACTCACACTCACTACTCACACCCACACTCACACTCTATTCGGGATCTTAGCTCAGTTGGTTCAGAGCACCTGCCTTACAAGCAGGGGGTCGCTGGTTCGAATCCAGCAGGTCCCACACCACAAAGGCCACGCTATTAGCGTGGTTTTTTTGTGTCTGAAATCGCGTTGCCGTCGCGATAACAATATTTGCTTGATATATTTGTCTGCCAAGCAAAGCATATTATTATGATCATCCGACATGCTCTCTTTTTGATGCTGAATCTTCTGATGCTAGCATGCTCAACTGTAACTGAAGAAAAAACTATTGACAATTCGGGAGCTATGAAGGGGGAGTTGCTCATCCAGGACGGTGCCTGGTGTTGGTTTTCCGATCCGCGGGCAGTTTATCATCGCGGGACAAAGGAGCAGATCTACTTTGGGTATATCAACGGCAGTGGAGATGTTTGCATTGGTTCAAAAGACCTGGAATCGGAGCAGCTAAACCAGTTTGTACTGCATGATACGCTGGAAGTTGACGATCATAATGTACCTTCCATTCTGGTGCTCCCAAATGGCAAACTGCTGGCATTTTATAATGAGCACAATGGGAATGTTTATTTGCGCAAGAGCGCTAATTCAGAAGATATCAGCAGTTGGGAGGGATCCCGGATCGTTGCCAGAGAAACAGAGCACTACAATTATTGCTATTCAAATCCGGTGCAGCTAAAGGAAGAGAACGGTAGGATCTACCTGATTGGCAGAAAGGTCGGACCAACACGGTCGTTTGACAACTGGTGGCAATACATGAAATATTCTGATGATGAAGGACAAACCTGGAGCGATGACATTGTTTTGCTCGATAATGAAGGTCGAAAAAATCCACCCTACCTCAAAGTGGCTACAGACCACCAGAGCAGGATCGACTTCCTGTTTACCGATGGACATCCCAAGATAGGATCCGATGTATCTGTGTACCATATGTATTATGATGAAGGCGTATTTTTCCAGACCAATGGTGATACGCTGGCAGGTATGGATCAACTACCTATTCCTATTGCAAGTGTCAACAAATTATATGATGCTTCCGAGACGAATATCAGGGCCTGGATCTGGGATATTGCATTAATCAGTGGCCATCCGGTGATCACTTATTCCCGGTACCCTACGGAAGATGATCACATTTATCATTATGCATACTGGCAGAATGGTGAATGGGTGGATAGGGAGGTAGTGAACTCAGGCAGCTGGATAGCATCACTTCGGCAGGGTGATGTGGTTAGGGAAGCTCATTATTCCGGAGGTATTGTGCTGGATCAGCAGGATCAAAGACATATCTATTTGGCAAGAGAGATCTCAGGAAAGTTTGAAATTGAACATCGTCAGCTTCTGCCGGACAGTCAATGGACAACATCGCTGATCACAGCGCGCTCCACGGCAAACAATGTGCGGCCGTATGTGGTGTACAACACGCCTCCTGAGTATGCATTATTGCTGTGGATGTCTGGTGTCTACCGGCACTATACGGAATACGAGACGGACATCAAAATAGCTAAGGTGATCTATTGAAGAGATTTTGGATTTCCAGAGTGCAATCGGCCGGCCGCTTTATACCAAAAGCAGACGGTTGGAGGTAGCGTCAGTTGCCATGATAGCTGGTTATTGTTCCTCTGATTACCTTGAGCTGCTATCCACCTAATGAATTGTAAAAAGGAATAATTTTTGGAGGTGATACATTAACACCTATTGACTCAAGAATAGGCGTTAGCGACTCGCCGAATTTTGCGAATTTTTCTTCAGACTCCCATACGTCTGTGACGAACAGGCTTTCTTCGTTTATACCACATACATGAGAAATTCGTCCATCCGGGCTACCTAATCCCGCTTTTTCCAATTCGCTTATGCATTGATCATATTGATCGGAAGTCATTCCAGGGGTGTTAAAAATTGCTAAAATTTTCATTTCGTAAAGTTGAATGGTTTAATAATGAATTAATTTATATGATATGAATAATCAAGTTAAGGATCAATTGGCTTAGCTACAACCGGAGTCGAGCGCCAGGAATCGGCCAAAAGCAGCCGGTCATAAATCAAGTTCACCACGTGCAATCATCTCCTGGACTTGTTCTCTTAATTCGGCCTTTTCTTTTTGTGCCTGCTGGATAATTGCCTTGAATTGGGGATCGTCTCTGAGGTTTTCAAAAAACGGGTCAATCAGAATAAAATCATGCCAACCATCACTGAAATGTCGTTTTGAATATTCACCGAGGTACTCTATTGCGCTACTTCGGTTTCCTTTAAAGGCATGTATCCTGGAAAGACTCAGATACTGCTGTTTATTCTTGTTATCTAAGGATTCAAGTTTATTAATTTCATTATTGAACACATCATTAGATTCATCTATTCTTCCCTGCTGGTGATAAACATAGCCTAATTCGTAAGACAAGGGATATCTGCCAATATCAGCACTATCCGTTTTTAACCATTCTGAAAAGTAAAACTCCGATTTATCAAATTCGCCCATTAGCAAGGCAATTCGAAATTGTATCAAGGTGCATAGTCTTTCACAATGTTGATTGCATCGTTCGTCAAGCATTTCCAGGGCCTGTTGAAGTTTGTTTTGAGCCAGAAATACATCGGCATGGTTAAAAATGCCAAGACAAGCATCTTTGGAAGCAGTTAATTGAAAATAACTTAAAGCCCTGTCATAGTCGCCAATACCTACAAAGGCACGGGCAATGTTATAGTACGTCCCAGGAAGAACTTCCCGATGCATTTTTAGTGCTTTAGCCATATATGCAAGTGCTTTCAATACCTCACCCTTTGCCGCAAATGCCCGGCCTAACGCTATTGGTGTAAATAACTCATGATCTTTATAATCAAATTGGGATGACTCCAAAGCCGTTAAATAATTTTCTATTGCAAGATCGAGTTCGCCGGTAAACCAATAGTACTCAGCTTTCAAAAAATAACCGTCACCGTACTGGGGATGAACTGCAATGATTTTTTCCGCATAATAAAGTGCTGAATCATAATTTTGTTCAGCGGTAAATACATGACCTAAGTAAAATAAAGGAGCCAAATATTCCTTATCGTAGGTTAAGGCTCTGCGTAAAAAATCATGGGCAGTATTAAGATGCTCATGGTTAAATGTACTCCAATAGGCCAACAACTCATGTTTCCCCTTTATGAATAGTTCATAGGCTTCCAAACTGTGGGTGGGCAATTTATTGATTTCTGTTTCCTCTTCCGGCGTGATCACCACGTCCAAAGCCGCCGCAATTTCCCTGGCAATATTAGTCTGGATTATAAAAATCGTATCCGAGAACACGCCATCGTAGGTCTCAGACCAAAGGTGATTCTCTGTTTCAACATCAATTAGCTGGGTAGTCACTCTGAACCGATTCCCATATTTTCTGACCGAACCTTCCAAAATGTATGCTACCCCTAATTCAGCGGCAATGGTTTTAAATCCTGGATTATGATTTCGATATGGCTCGACCGCTGTCCTTGATTTGACTCCCAGGTTGGCTATCTTTTGCAAATAGTTCAAAATTTCCTCCATCATGCCGTCAGCGAAGTACTGGTTATCTCCATCCGGACTGTCATCTTTAAACGGAAGCACCGCAATAGCCATATCAACAGGGGTTGACCCAGAAATTTGTTCTTGTCCCGGTGACGGACGTTGATGGCCATTCCAGGCGAATAGATACAACAATAAGCCAGCCAGTACCAGGCATGTTAAAAAGATAGATCCTGTCAATGGTTTTCTCTGTCTGCCTTTTAATGGGTTTTGCCAGGAGGCTTCCGAGGTGGTTCTAACGAAGCCATGAGGGCTACGTTCATAATTCCAGGCTAGATATAGAGATAGAGGCAATCCCAAGCCCAAGATGGTAATAAGTAAAGTAAAAGACCATTCTGGCAATTCAAAACCCCATTGTTGAACTTGATTCCAAAGCAAAACCAATAATGCGGACACAATGATGTAGGAGATTATCGTCCGGATTATGCCTCTTCTTTGAATTTCCGCCCAAAGATGACCCGATAACTCCTTCTCCTCTTTCACCTCAGGAACAGGAAGGCCAACCCCTTGAACCGCATAGGTTCTGACATCATAGTCAACATTTTTTAGCTTTATCTCTCCCAGGTATTTTGCCTGAACTTCCGACTGTCCTCGGATGGCTTTTTCAATAGATTCCGAAATATAGATCCCTCCCGGATCAGCAATTGCCTGTAATCGTGAAGCAATATTTACACCATCACCATAAACGTCGTTTTCCTTTATAGTAATATCTCCGGAATGGATACCAATACGCAGCTTTCCGTCAAATTTCGCTCTGGCAAATTCCTGTATTTCAATAGCACAATTCACAGCATCTAGGGCTGTTCCAAATTTGGCCAAGGCACCATCACCCATTTCTTTAAGCCATTGACCGCTGTACTTTTCTACCAGTGGCTTCTGGATTTCTTTACTTAGTCCTACTAGTTCAAGTGCCTTTGCAGAGTCATTACCCATCAGCGCAGTATAACCCACAATATCGGTAAACATGATTGCGGCGAGCTGGCGTGACTGTGACATGGTATTTCAAAATACGAAAAATACCATCAAGATGCTGAAATATGTTGGTGGTTAGCGGATTAGCTGACCGCCCCTTTGGAGAGTCAAAGCAGCCATTCAACAATAAGCGGTTTTTCGGCCAAATGCAGCCGGTGGTTGATTGAATTAGTACAGACTTATTTGGTATGATAGTCCACCTTTAAATTTCCTCTTTCGTCCAGCAAAAGGTCAAAATAACCATAAGTAAAATAGTCTGCTGCATTCCTGTGACAGTCATTTTCGAGATACTCGACCTTGAGCAATTCAGTCTGGACAGGAATCCGAACCGGATTTTCCTTAGTGGGGTTCCTATTGAGCTTAAGCACAGCAGACAGAACATCTCTACCCGTGCTGAAATTGTGATGCATGATTTTTTCAATACTCACATCACGGTTGTTACTGGAATTTACAGGCACCACCGGGTGCCAGGTTGAACGATCCTTAACATCTACGGCCTCTGGTATCTTTATCCAAATGGAGAACGCCTCACCTTCCTCTGCAATACCATTGCCATTCCCTGAACCTTCCGCAATCACTCCTGTTGTGATCGGGTTATCCCATTCTCCCCACTTATATTTGAACAGGGGAAGTTCCTCTGATCGTCCATCAAGAATCATGAAATCCGATGGAATCACTTTTGTGCTCCTGTTTTTTACCCAAACCTGAATTATCTGCTTTCTGTCCTGTACAATACCATTTATAGAAGATGAAATCTCAATGTATCCAGAGTTCCTCATTGAATCAAGGAAGTTGCCTTTGTACGTCACAAAGGAATCAATCCTTATCTTGCTTTGTGCTGGAATTGTAACCTGTTCGGGTTGTTTGAGGATGCTTAGCAACTCGGTATTAGCTGTTGAAACGCTAAAATCAACCTTTTGAGATTTCATAGATAAGTTTACCACGTCGACCGCCAAAGCAGTTTCCGTATTTTCTTCCAGATAAATGTTCTCATTAATCGTGTCGCTCAGCACGATAATTCCAGGTTGGATGTCTGCTCCAATGATGCCGATCTCTTCACCCATCCCACCTGAGGAGGGAATAACTAACCGGCCTTCCGCATCTGTCGCAATATCCTGGTGTGAAAATGCATCGTAGCGATACGAGTACCTTGAAATCGTATAGCTTTGTTCCGGTCTGTAAATTGCAGGAGTGGTAACATTAACATTAAACTCTCCAAGACTTTTCCCCCAGGGTAATCGTTCTCTGGTATATATTCCCATACCATTAGCAGTCACATTGTTGAGATAGATCCAACCATTACCTTTTTTTGAACTGGAAACATTGTATCCCCAGATCTCAAAATTGGGATACAGGTTCAGGTGAGAAAAGCATCGCATCTTTTCCTTCTCTTCTAAAAATCGACTACGATGAAAGTCAATCTGCAGATCAATCCTTGTTGCAGCATGATGGCAATAGTCATCCAGGAAATATTCATTGTCAAAACCCCCTCCCTGGTAGATATGGAACAACTGGTCTGTGTAGTACCTGATATAATCTCGGTTTGTAGTAGCATGCCTGAACGGTAGCCCACGCAAATTTCTCCACATTTCCTTCAGGTCAACCGTTGTTTGATAGGACGGTTCACCCACCTGGTAAAAATTAGGCCCGTAGCAGTGTTGGGCGGCGCTACTAAACAAATGTGGATTGGTAGCTGCTACCCAGGTTGCCATATGTCCACCCATCGAAAGACCGGATACAGCCCGGTTTTGTGGCCCTGTTTTGGTATTGTACCGCTCCTCGACCACCTGAATCAACTCCCTGATATACGCTGAAAAGTTATAATAGTTACCCTCCCACGAATCAGCCTGGGAAGGGAAGTACACCTGGCAACCTTCCGGAAGTTCGGCAATCCTACCATCCACCGCAACGATGAGTACATTTTTTGAGGTCGATACATTTTCAAAGTCAGCATTATTAGAATATTCATATTCCCTGTCGTACGGCCTGTCTCTAACTTCCGGAGGAACTAATCCGTACTCCCGGTAACTATAGCTGCCACTTCGTTCATAACTTCCACCACATCCGTGAAAATAATAGATAACAGGGTATCGCAGGGATCTGTCGTTTGGGTCATAATTTAAAGGTGTAAAGACTCGAAAAAATCTTGTGGTACCAAATGTTTTACTAAAATGGCTTTCATCCGTGTATGAAAAAGTAGTGACAGGTATAAAATAGAACAAATAAAGAGCCTTGCTGAAATTCATAGGTAGAATACTTTAATACTTATTAACCTGTAATACTACGGGCTTGGATTGCGGAACATGATGACGGCTAGCTGACGGGATTGAGACATTTAAAGTAATTGACAATTTACGATTTTCTCTTGGATCTCATCAACCACTCTATCCCTGTTTGTGTCCATGAATGGATTTATTCGATGCCCAACCTGATCAAATGAATGGCATAAGGCTGTATTTCAAGCTGATGGTTTATCAAAGAAATATCGGATGCTTCGATCTTCACCTCAGGCGGCGAGCCTGGGTCATTGTATGCCATTAGATTATCGTGTTGAATAAGCCACTGCATTCCGTCACCTCCAATCTGGGTGTCTCCAAAATCAAAAGCAATCTGTACTGTTTCGGCTTTCTCATTAATAATTGCCAGGGTTATAAACGCCTTGTCCGGGGTAATAGCGGCAACAATATCCAGATCGATTGACCCCGGGTCTACTTTGACAGGAAGTGTTCCGAAATGCTGACGGTATAGTTTCATTGGCAAACCTGTGGTGGCAAACCCGGCTGCATTAGGAGTAGTTTTAATGCAACCTATCACATTGACGGTCTGAGCATAATTGGCCATGAAATAAAGGTCGCTATTACGAAAATACTCGTGCAAACCCTTGGCAATTCCCAGGGCATCCTGATGATAATAGCGGACTCCTAATTCACCATAAATATAATCTCCGTACCAGTAGTTCCATTCATCCATGGCAATCTGTATATCTTTTTGTTTGAGGTCAGGTATTGAATCTCTATAGCGTCTATGTGCATTCGCTACCTCTTTGATCTGGTCGGCCACCAAACTCATGTGCTCTGTCGGATCTTGAGATCCAGTGGCATAAATGTGCTCACTTAGCAGGTCCATATGATTTGAGGAATTAGCAAGCATGGTTTCACTCCATTCTCCTACATGTCCAACTGCGATTAGCTTAGCGGTGGAATCAACATCCCAGATGGCTTCAGCCATACTGTTATGTTTTTTAACGTATTCCGATAAAGGCATGTGGCCAAGTTGCCAGTCACCATACATTTCATTGCCAACAGCCCACCATTTTACTCCGTACGGTTCTGGGTGTCCATTGGTGGCCCTTAACCTACCCATGTTACTTTCAACTGAGCCATTGCAATATTGGATCTCTTCTGCAACTTCTTCAACCGTACCCAACCCGGTATTAACCGCTATAAAAGGTTCAGCATCGATGAGTTCCATCAATTCCATATACTCATGAATACCAACGTCATTATGCTCAACACCCTTCCATGCCGGATTTTTCCTGGGGGGCCTCCTGTCCCTTTCACCGATACCATCCCGCCAGTTATAGCCACTGACAAAATTACCTCCGGGCCAGCGATAAACGGGTGAATTTAATTCCTTAAGCAACCCCACTACATCTCGGCGCCAGCCCTGGATGTTATCAGATGGCATCAGCGATACTGTACCAATCCTTAGGCTGCCAACGCCTTCACTATATATCCCTAAAGATGTACTGTCACTGGTAAATCTCGGAGTAAATTCAAATTGGAAAGTTTGAAATTGTGAAGAAATGCTTTCTATAGTAATGGTTTCACTTTGCCCATCCGGAGTGCTCAACTGGATCG
Organism: Cyclobacteriaceae bacterium; assembly: GCA_021604845.1. Classification (GTDB taxonomy): domain Bacteria; phylum Bacteroidota; class Bacteroidia; order Cytophagales; family Cyclobacteriaceae; genus SZUA-3. The sequence continues at coordinate 5,046 of BQJT01000076.1, read as the reverse complement.
AAATCGGCAACAACGACTTTTCACCGGCTAATATTACTCTTCCTTCATAGCTTTTACCCTCAAGCACACTTAGTTCGTTTTGCCGGATACCGGATTTCTGACCATTAACTTTGATTACCGGTGTTTGCTCACCAACATATGGATTCCGGCTATCCATAATAAGATTTCCGGCAGGACCCTCAATCTGCCAGGGTGACTTGGCCAAGTAAGGATACTCAAGGCTTGACCCGTCCGCCCAAAATGACTCAGAGGCCATAGCCCACGGAGCGTAATCATCAGTCACAACATAATAGAATTTACGGTCCATCAGCATTTCCGCCCAGATACCGCCATAGATGCATCGACCCAGATGCTCAATAAACTGACCGTAAATATATTTTTGTATAGGGGCTCCTGTTTCATTGACTTCTACAGCTACAGTCGATCCCAAAAATTCCGACTCTTGCTTACAGCCATTAATACAAAGACCTCCTACTATGATCAGGAGGACAATAAAAAAGTTGGTTAATCCTTTCATAAGAAGGTCATAATCTATATTCTATCATCAATCTGCTGCGTTAGCTTCAAGAAAACCATTAACATCAAGCCAATGGATAAAAGCATCAAACCAACGGTTGCTGGTTCGATTGGGATTTCCTAATCCAAAACCATGTCCTCCGGTTTGATAAAGATGAAATTCAACTGGTATACCGGCTTGGTACCAGGAATCGATTATTCCAAATTGACCCCTGAAGAGAAAATCATCGGTGGCAATTACGTTAAACATGGGTGGGGCATTTTCCGGTACTTTTACCGGACCCATTCCACCGTAGATAGGACCAATGAATGCAAGCTTCATGATATTTGAGTTAAGCGTAGAGTGCATGGTAAGGCCAGCGCCAGCCGAAAAGCCGATCATGCCTATACGGTCTTTGTCCACACCCCATTCCCCAGCTCGTTCAATGATCATAGCATAAGCAGCTTCGGCATCCTCAAGCTGGTTGGATAAATCAAGCTTCGGGGGGCGCGGCGGTGCGTCGGAATTGGAAGTATCTGAAGAAGCAGCCGGAAGTGTACGCGGGCGATTCATCCAGGCGCTGAAGTCATCTAGCGACTCTGCTGTTGGATGGAGTCGGTACTTAAGCACAAAAGCGGCAATGCCCTGTTTTGCAAGTGCCTCAGCAACTTCCCAGCCTTCGTTACCCATGGAGAGCCATCGAAATCCACCTCCGGGTGCCACAATCACACTGGCACCATTGGCCTTGTCGGGTTCAGGTAGAAAAGGGGTGAGAGTTGCTGTAGTAATATTACGAGCCATCGGGTCGCCCCATTGTCGGAACCAGGTTTCGGAAGCAGGCTGGTCATCCACCCCACCAGTACCCAACACAATGGCACCCGGCTCTGCGGGTGCATCAAGAGGATAGATGGTTCCGTCCTGTGCAATTGCAGATACGGATACGATAATGAAGAAGGCCAAAATGACTCCTTTGGTAAGGTTTTTTAGGATATTAAACATGACAAGGTGATTTCACCGATTAATTGTTTTAAGGACATTTCGTTAATGGCAAGTAATTAAATCAAGCATATCTGTTTTTCGCCCGAACCAATGCAGGTTTGGATATTTTTCCTGACCAGTATTACCAACTTAAGCGTAGTATCCGGATTGTCGACAGCACTTATCAAACTATTTGTTGCCTTAAATTCGGCTTAAAAAATTGTCTAGACAAATTAATCTAGTTAGTCCGTATTAATCGAACAAAGAATTTTCACTATTATTATCTAATCATTAGACCTAATCGTTTTTATGATTGCTTCTGTAAAATCAATTTGGCGCTTTCCGGTTAAATCATTTCATGGTGAGCGGCTTGATAAGGCGGAGTTAACTTCAAGCGGTATTTTCGGTGACCGGGCCTATGGACTGATTGACACGGAAACGGGTAAAGTAGTTAGCGCCAAAAGCGTTAAACTATTCCCGGATCTGTTGGAGTGTAGTGCCAGTTACAATAATCCACCGCTTTTGGGGCAGGAACTGCCTTCTATACTAATTACCTTGCCAAACGGGACTAAAGTAAGCAGTAATTCATCAGATGTGAATCAGGTGCTTTCAGATTTTTTTGGCCGAAATGTGACCCTGGCTAAAAACGCCCCAATAGACTACACCATAGATCAATATCATCCTGACCTAGAAAACCTGGATCCCTCCGGACACCGTGATACTTCTGTCGAGCAGAAAGCGGGTGCAGCATTATTTAAATCAATGGGAATAGACAGTCCTATACCTGATGAATCATTTATGGATGTATTCCCGTTATCACTTATTACCACTTCCACACTGGAAGAAATGACCCGAATTAGCCCGGAAACTAATTTCGATCCACGAAGATTTAGGATGAACCTGGTGGTTCAAACCGAACAGTTAGGGTTCCTGGAAAACACCTGGGTAGGTAAAACAATTAGTATCGGGGAACATGTCAATATAATGGTTACCATGCCGGACCCCAGGTGTGTAATGACTACACTGGCTCAGGGTGAAATACCAAAAGACAGCAACGTGTTAAGAACACTGGTAAAGCATAACCGTCTGGATGTTATGGGCGCAGGGAGATATCCCTGCGCGGGGGTTTATGCCGTGGCCGGTAATGGCGGGACCATCAGCATTGATGATACTGTGGAAGTTAGGTAAGAACTCCGTAGCGAGAGTAGAACACTGTTTGACACCACTTTCTAAGTAGGACAATTTAACGATTTTACAATCTGTATTGATTTGCTATTTGCTGCATAAATTACTATTATATAGATGGTTACCGTCCAGCTAACTGTTAAAAATACGACTATCCTAAGTAGCATCAACTATTAAATCAACCAAGCCGGTAATAAATTAATGCCGCACCATGAACAATAAAGTATCAAATTTAACTCTCCACCAAAATGACAGTTTCCTGTGGTGATGATGAACCGGTCAACCAACCCCCAGGTAGTTTTAGCCAGTTTTCTCCAGGCGATGGTGCCATCGAAGTTAGCCTAGCTCCATCGTTTAGCTGGCAGGCTGTTAGCGATCCTGATGGCGGTACAGTAGTGTATGATTTGCTGCTCGGAACCAGCAGTAACCCCAGCACATCTTTAAGCACTGAGGACAATAAATACTTATATGGTGTGATCAAGAGCCACCATTGGTGGCAATTTAATTTTACCTATCTTACATTGTTGACTACAATAACCTTTTAATAACTATGAAACTAAAAATTGATGACATCCCTATTCTCATGGAAGGACCGGGAACAATAATGAGAAGACAGGCAGGTTTTGGAAAACTAGACGTAACATATAGCGAATTGCCCGCAGGCACTGACTTTACTCCTTTGTTGGTGGGGCTTGCCAACGATAGCTGCCACTGCGCACACTGGGGATACATCATTCAAGGCGCTTTCAGGATTATTTACGACGATGGCTCCGAGGAAACTCTGAGAACAGGCGATGTTTTCTTTCTCCCTGCAGGACACACAGCGATCGTAGATGAAGATTTAAAATGCATCATGTTCAGTCCAGATGAGGACCACGACGAAGTTCTTACCCATGCCATGAATAAGATGGCAGAGATGAGTGAATAAATGGAAGACCGCAAACGGCCGTTAGCAGCCGTTGGGAAGTGTTGATCTAAAACTTAAAAACATATTCGTAGAAGAATTAGGAAAAAGGAGTGGTGAGTCCACAGTTAGTTGACAAAATGAACATAGCACTTAATTCAACATCTTGCACCCTTACACAGACCATACTTAAAAACAGCTTTCTTATAATCCTTCCATAAACGACTCTAGTACCCGGTTGAACTCCTGAGGTCTGTCTCGAAAGACGGTATGTGAGGTTTGGTCAATGATCTCAACCGGTGCTTCCGGCCAGGTTTCGCGTACTTCCTCGGCAGCTTCCGCCGCCCAATCCAGTGAAGAGTAAATGAATAAAACAGGTTTGCCCAGGCTGCTTACCATGGGACGAAGATCATTGGGTCCGACAAAATGAATGTTGGCAATCATCATGGCAGCGGCGTTGGTAGGCACCGCTAGTACGTCTTTGGTAAGGGAGTCGAAATACATTTTGGATTGCGGGGTTTGGTGTATGGCCTCAATGAAACTTCTAGTCCAGGAGGATCGGTCCAGCTGTAATTTCTGAATGCGTTCTGCAGCGATCCGCTCAGAAACATCCTGATTTAGGTTGACCGGATGATCCACAAGCACAATAGCGTTTATAAGCTCTGATCCGAATTCCGTTGCACATACCATCACTTCCTGGACCGCTAGCGACCAGCCCGTCAGCACTACCGGCCCTCCATCTACATGCTTTAACAATTCCCAAATATCCTGTGCCCTGCGAGTTGAGTGGTACCCCGTGCCGGGTTTTTCCGACTGACCCTGTCCCCGGGGATCCAGTGCCACAACCCGGTAGTTCCCAGCAAAATATTCCAGCTGAGGTTGCCAAATCCAAGCTGGCATAGTCCAACCTGGAACCAATACCAATGTCGGTCCGGACCCTGCCTCAAGATAGTGGAGTTTCACGCCATCACTGGTGGTGAAATACTTGCTGATTGATTTACTTTGGCCTGCCAGAAGTAGCGGAGTTGAGAAGCCCAGTATCAGCATTACTCCCATTACCTTATAAAATTTAGAGCAATGGAATTTTGTCCGCCTTTTCATGCTTTGCCCGGCTTTTAAGAGATATCGAGTTTTACGATTGTTCTTTTTGGATCCGGATTTTATTTTATTACATATTAACAAATATTCTACTGTTTTAAAAAAATATTAAAAGGTAGGTGGGCAGAGGCATTAAATTACCATGCCGGACCCCAGGTGTGTAATGACTACACTGGCTCAGGGTGAAATACCAAAGGACAGCAACGTGTTAAGAACACTGGTAATGCATAACCATCTGGATATTGTGGGCGCAGGGAAGTATCCCCGCCGGGGTTTATGCCGTTACCGGTAATGGTGGGACCATCAGCATTGATGATACTATGGAAGTTAGATAAGAATCCGTAGGGAGAGTCAATTCTTGAAAGATCTCTGTTACGGTCAGCTC
>BQJT01000075.1 GCA_021604845.1 Cyclobacteriaceae bacterium | reverse complement strand
CCAAAATTAGCCAAGCCATGTCGAAAAGCAGGTCAAATCCGAATTTCTGGCTGGCCGCATTGTCCAATGAGATATTGTGAAGATTTTGATGAAGTGCTTCAAAATCAACTTCGATTTCGAACCGTTGAGCAATTTTTAGTATAAAGTGATACTCACACTCATCCATATGGCCATCAGCGTGTGCCATTTTGAATAGCTGCTCGACATACTCATGGTGGTAATCCATGGCTTCTTCAACTATCTTTTTTTGAAACAGTTTTTGCAATGGCATTATCTTCCCGAATTATGGTTAGCCAAATGTAACCATATGAGACATTCTTAACAGGTTAATAACCAGGGATATATTACATATGAAGAGTAAACCAGCTATGTTTCACTCTGCTCTACTGTAGATTTCAAAAGCCTCGTTGCTGGCTTCTTCCACCGATTTACCGGATTTGGTCAAACGTTCAATCCGGTAAACAATGTCATCGATAACCTCCGGTTCAAAGCCTGATTTCATAGCAATGGATTTACATAAAGCGAGTTCCTTCGGGTCAATATCTCCGTCGATCAGCATAATGGCTACCGTATCGAAAAGCAGCTTTAAGCGAAGTTTTCTATTTTGAGGAGGAGCATCTGTCTGTATTTCATCGCTGAGTTCTTGTATCTCGTCGGCAGAACAGGCTAGCTTCTGACCGATAACCAGAATAAAATCGTATTCTCGTTTTTCAAGACAGCCATCTGCTTTAGCCACCTTGATTAATTCCTTAAGGTAGGATTTACGATGATCCTGATTCTTTGATTTAAATAACTCAAACCACCTCATATGTGTATTTTAAAGTTCGATGTCAGATCTTAGATCTCATCGTGAATAGTTAATGATCAATTTGTTAATCCAACGCTATCGAATACGGTCTACTGATCGTACCAGCGCTTCATCTTTTCGAATGAACCGGTTCGCCAGTAAATTGCATACCAAAGCAACTGCCGGCAAATACATTCCAAAATCATAGTTACCTTCTACTGGCAAAGAAACCATTTTCTCCAAGCGAAAGGTAAAATATACCGCAAGTCCCAAAAAACCAGCCAACAAAAGGGAGTTCAATGCGCCAAGTTTCATCTGATTTACCCGATTGCGATAAGCTAATATCTCAAAAAGAGCAACTACCATTGCACCAATCGCCAGTATACTGAGTACAACTGTAGGAAAATATTCCTGGATTACCGGTTGATTCTGGGTATGCACTTCAGTATAGAGAGCCATTAATATTGCTCCGGTGTGATTTTCAGGTTCAATCTTCTGCCAAACTGGAAAGAACAGCGAGGCGACCAGGCAAATAACCACCGCTGCAAGAAATAAAGATTGAACCCGTTGTATCATTTTATTGGTGTTTTTATAATTTGCGACTAAGGTATAAAAAACCCGGATAAAGGCTATAGCTTTAAACAGAGGATCTTCTGTATCAATTCATTGAGATATTTTATTGAGCTTTCATATAACGGAAAAGCCTATCATGGTTGGCAGTTACAAAAGAATGCACATTCTATCCAGCAGGAATTTAATAATGCACTTGAGGTTATTTTTAAGCAAAAAATAGAAACCGTGGGAAGCGGCCGTACCGATTCGGGAGTTCATGCATTACAACAGGTTTGCCACCTGGACCTGGAGCAACCGGTGGATGTTCAGAAGTCGTTGTACCGGCTAAATTCATTGTTGCCTAATGATATTGCGGTTAAAAGAATGTTCAAAGTACCTGATAGTGCACATGCCCGGTTTGACGCAATCTCCAGAAGCTACCGATACTTTATTACTACCGTTAAGAATCCATTCGAAACAGAAACCAGCTACTACTTCAGTAAGCAGATTTCAATGCAGCACATGAATGAAGCAGCCACTGTGTTACTAGGCGAACAGAATTTCAAAAGTTTCTGCAAAAAGAAGTCCTCTGCCGATCATTATGTTTGCACTATTAACCACGCCAGCTGGCAGGTAGATAACGACAGGTACTGTTTTTACGTAAGTGCTAACAGGTTTCTTCGTGGTATGGTGCGTGCATTGGTAGGTACCTTGCTCGATGTGGGCACCGGAAAAATTAGTATAGATCAGTTCAAGACAGTAATTGCCGCACAGGACCGCAGAAAAGCCGGAAGAGCGGCTCCAGCACAGGGATTGTTTTTAACCGAGGTGGTTTATCCTGATCAAATATTAACAAATTATTAGTGGAGAAAGAAAAAGTAACCGGGAAGATAGTTGATTTTAAGATACTGAAAAGGCTGATCGGGTTTATCAAGCCCTATCGCGGTCAGTTCTATTTATTGGTCTTACTTACCATTGTCACAGCAGTCCTGGGTCCGATAAGACCATGGATTATTCAAATTACCATTGACGATCACATTTCAGTGGGAGATTACCAGGGATTGGTAAATATGACCCTATTGCTGTTTGGTTTACTTTTACTGCACGCAATAGTACAGTATTCCCATACTTACCTGTCAGGGCTTATCGGGCAAAACATTATCAAGGACATTCGAATTCAACTTTATCATCACCTGTTAAGGCTCAGGTTAAAATTCTTTGATAAAACTCCCATAGGCCGATTGGTGACCCGCAATGTCTCGGATGTAGAAACATTGGCAGAAGTCTTCAGCCAGGGGATTGCTGCCATGTCTGGCGACATACTAACCATCCTGTTTATTCTGGTTTTCATGTTGATACAGGATTGGAAATTAACCCTGATATGTCTGTGCACATTGCCGATTCTTATTGTAAGTACCTATGTGTTCAAAGAAAAGATTAAAGTGACCTTTAATAACGTGCGGAATGCGGTTTCTAACCTTAACTCATTTGTACAGGAGCATATTACCGGGATGAGTGTGGTTCAGATCTTTAATAATGAGGAAGAGGAATACAAAAAGTTCAAGGAAATTAATCGGGAGCACAAACGAGCTAATATTCGATCGGTATTATACTACGCCATATACTTTCCAGTAGCAGAAATTATAGGTGCTTCCAGCATCGGTCTGCTGGTATGGTACGGAGCGGGCGGTGTGATGAAAGGTACCATACCCGAAGTGGGAATATTGATTTCGTTTATCATGTATATCAATATGTTCTTCAGGCCAATACGAATGATTGCTGATCGCTTTAATACCTTACAACTCGGCATTGTAAGTACTGATAGAATTGTAAAACTGTTGGATTCAAAAGAGTTTCTGTCCGATGAAGGTACCTATGAGGCTGAATCACTTAAGGGGAAGGTTACATTTAACAATGTGTGGTTTGCCTACAATGAAGAAGATTATGTTCTGAAAGACATATCGTTTGGCGTTCAGCCAGGTCAGGCATTGGCTTTGGTGGGGGCTACCGGAGCAGGAAAATCCTCGGTTATAAACCTGTTAAGCAGATTCTATGATATAAATCAGGGAACAATTAAAATTGATGATGTTTCTATCTCAGAATACAAACTACAAAACCTTCGGGCCAATATTGGAGTAGTGTTGCAGGATGTCTTTCTATTCTCCGGGAGCATAGTGGACAATATTACTTTGGGCAATCACGAAATTCCTTTCGAAAAGGTGGTGGAAGCAGCAGAACTGGTAGGTGCCAGAAGATTTATCGAACGATTGCCAGGGGGATTTAATTACAACGTGATGGAAAGAGGAGCAACCCTGTCGGTGGGCCAGCGGCAGTTGATCTCATTCGTTCGGGCCATGGTATATAATCCCAGAATTGTGGTTCTGGACGAAGCTACATCCTCAGTCGATACCGAAACAGAAGAACTGATTCAGTATGCCATTGAAAAGCTGATGAAAGGTAGAACCTCAATAGTTATAGCCCATAGACTATCTACCATTCAGAATGCAGATAAGATTTTGGTAATGGAGAAGGGAGAAATAAAAGAGCGTGGGAATCACGAACAGTTGCTGGACTTGAACGGATATTATACACAACTGTATCATATGCAATATAAGGGAGTGTTATCGTGAAAAAATGGCCAGGTAAAGCATTACTTGGGGTTTTCTTGTTTTTGCTAGTCTTACTGTTTGCCGGATACTACAAACTGGGCGGATTTAATCCTGTGCAGGTGGAGCTGGTTGAGGTGGATAATTATCATCTGGCCGGCCGTTATTTTGAAGGAAGTTATGAAAGCGACACCGTGGGAATGTATTTTAACCAGATGAAAGAAGTTCTGGGGGCTGGTGTAGTAGAAGGAAATCCGGTGATTATATACCACCATGAGCCCACGGATAGCAGTGGATTGTCCATGATATTTGTCGGAATACTGCTGAGCGATACTGAAATTGAACCTTTACCCTCCAGGGATCTGATAAGGATAGAAATTGATGCGTCAACCGCCATCCGGGTTTCTAAAAAAGCCCATATTTCGGTAATGCCAAATCCGGATAAAATTGATAAATTAATTGAGGCATACGCTCGGGACCACCGGGTTAAGATTGCGGCGCTGGATATTGAGATCTATCATTCAGATAACCGCCTGGTAATCGAAAGACCGGTTGATGAATAAAAGAGTCTTATAGAATTGTTGTCTTAGCAGTTGGTAGAATTTTGGAACCTCAAGATTAAATTGTAAATGTGCAAGTACAGTTCAATGGAATGGATTGTGATTATTTCTATCAATACTTTGTTGCTGCTTTCCGGATGCGAGGAGGACCAGACCAAGCAATTGAAAGTTACCGCTACAGCTTTTAACTCTGTGCCCTCTCAAACTGATATAAACCATCCGCTGATAACAGCCTGGGGGGACAAACTACAGCCTGGAATGAAATGCATTGCCGTATCACGAGATCTTATTCAAATGGGTCTTACCCACGGAACTGAGGTAACAATTGAGGGATTGCCCGGTACTTATAAAGTGCTTGACAAAATGAATAAGAGATGGGAGAAAAAGATCGACATCTATATGGGCAATAACGTGGAAGCGGCTAAACAATGGGGTGTAAAGCAGGTGATAATTTCATGGAATCCTAAATCTGATAAATGATAGATAAACTTAAATTACCACTGTTCCCGGACAATGTTTGACTTCTTGTCAAAAAAAAGCTTACTTTTGCACCCTTCAAACGAATTTTTGTCTGTTAACAGCCTACACCGGCTGATTATTTAGCTGCATCATTTCCCTTATTTTTTAAACCTGTATTTCACGGACCATCGTTGGTCGTGATCAAAATTCCATGAAGAAATACCTGAATTTTTTTAATTTATCCCAGAAGGTAGATTACAAGACTGAAGTGTTATCAGGCCTTACAGTAGCCTTGGCCTTGGTTCCAGAGGCAGTTGCCTTTGCTATTATTGCCGGTCTGTCTCCTTTAACCGGACTTTACGCAGCATTTGTGATGGGTTTGGTTACTTCAATTTTAGGCGGGCGTCCTGGAATGATATCCGGAGCTACCGGTGCGATAGCCATTGTAATAGTTTCTTTGGCAAAATCACACGGTATTGAGTATGTATTTGCTACCGTTGTACTTGCGGGTATTATACAAATGTTGGCCGGATTCCTAAGATTAGGAAAGTTCATCCGTCTGGTTCCCCATCCGGTAATCTTTGGCTTTGTAAACGGGCTGGCGATAATTATTTTCATGACCCAGCTAACACAATTTAAAGATGTGTCCGGCAATTGGTTAGCCGGTGTACCCTTGTATGTAATGTTATCATTGGTCTTACTCACCATGCTAATTATCTGGGGTTTGCCAAAACTAACCAAAGCCGTGCCGGCATCCTTGGCAGCAATATTGGCGGTATTCGCAATTGTCGCCTTTGGCGGAATCCAGACAAAAACTGTGGGGGACATTGCTTCCATACAGGGAGGTTTTCCTCCATTTCATCTCCCGGAGGTCCCGGTAAATTGGGCAACGCTGGTAATAATTTTCCCCTATGCCGCAATTATGGCAGCTGTGGGTTTAATCGAAAGTTTGTTAACACTGAACATTATCGATGAAATAACGGAAACTCGAGGACGAGGAAATAAAGAAGCGGTTGCCCAGGGAGCCGCAAACATTTTGTCAGGGGTGTTTTCAGGTATGGGTGGTTGTGCTATGATTGGTCAAAGTTTGATTAATATTTCATCCGGTGCAAGAGCGCGGTTGTCTGGTATAGTTGCAGCTGTAATGCTGTTGGTGTTTATTATGTTTGGAGCAAATCTGGTGGAAAAACTACCCATGGCAGCTTTAACCGGAGTGATGATTATGGTTGCTATTGGTACATTCGAATGGGCAAGTCTCAGAACATTTAATAAAATGCCTAAATCAGACATTTTTGTAATGATCCTGGTCACATTGGTAACGGTTATTCTTCACAATCTGGCACTAGCGGTGATCATAGGGGTTATTATTGCAGCATTGGTGTTCGCCTGGGACAATGCCAAACGGATTAGAGCAAGAAAGCGAATAGACGAGGATGGAGTTAAGCACTACGAAATTTATGGGCCGTTATTTTTTGGATCTGTAGCTGCTTTTAACGAGAAATTTGAGGTACTGGATGATCCCGATGAGGTAGTAATTGATTTTGCCGAAAGCAGGGTGGTCGATATGTCCGCCATAGAAGCACTAAATAAAATAACAGAGCGCTATCAAAAGGTTGGAAAGAAAATTCACTTGCAGCATTTGAGTTCCGATTGTAAGAAGCTTTTAAAAAATGCTGAAGAAATAATCGAAATTAATGTTTGGGAAGACCCAACCTACAAACTGGTTGTTGATAAGATCTGAGGAACTGGCTTTATGCAAATATACCAAGTGCTACCACTGCGGATTTAAGCAAGTGCAAGACGTACAGGAAGCAATGTGCGCAACTCTCTACGCCAACTCATCCACCTGGATCTGTTTATCATACAGTTCCCGATAGACCCCGTTTTGGGCCAGCAGTTCGGTCTCTTTCCCCTGTTCAATGATTGCACCACCATCCAGCACCAGGATGTGATCCGCCAACTTGGCGCTACTCACACGGTGAGAGATAATTACGGTGGTACAGTCTTTCATGATATGCTGCAGGTTGCTAAGGATATTGTGCTCGGTTTTAGTGTCGACAGCGGACAAACTATCATCGAGGATCAATATTTTTGGTTTACGGATAATCGCTCGCGCGATGGAAACTCTTTGCTTCTGTCCCCCTGACAGGGTAATGCCCCGTTCCCCTAATACGGTTTCAAAGCCATTGGGAAATTGATTTATGTTATGGTAAAGGTCGGAATCCTTGGCTGCCTGTATAATCTGTGCTTCATCCGGACTCCCGTTGCCAAAACCGATGTTGTTGTTAATGGAATCAGAGAACAGGAATACATCCTGAGGAACATATCCGATAGATTGTCTGAGATGTGCGAGGTCATAGTTCCTGATATCTTCACCGTCGATGGTTACTATTCCGGAACTCACATCATACAGCCGGCAAATAATGTTGGCAATGGTGCTTTTACCGGAACCGGTGGTACCGATAATGGCAAGGGATTGGCCGGGAGCGACCTGGAATGAAATTCCGTTTAGCGCCTGAATGCCCGAATCCGGGTAGGTGAAACTGACATTTTGAAAGTTAATCTCACCCTTGATCTCTTTTTTCAGATCTTGCAGCGAAACGATATCGGTTTTTACTTTCAAAAACTCATTAATTCGTTTTTGGCTGGCGTCAGCACGCTGAATCAAACTGGTTACCCAACCGAGGGAAGCGACCGGCCAGGTCAGCATGTTCACGTAAATAATGAATTCTGCGATATTCCCAATTGTCAGAGAACCATCGATGACCTGATCACCACCAATAAAAACTGTTAAGATTACGCTCATACCAATCAGCCCCATTATCAGGGGAAAGAACAGTGAATTGACAAAAGTTAGTTTTAGTGATTTGTCGCGGTACACTTTACTTTCCCTGGCGAACTGTTTTTCTGAATCTTCTTCGCGGATAAATGACTTAAGTACCCTAATTCCGGAAAATGCCTCCTGGACGAAAGTGCTTAAGGAGGCAAGACTTTGCTGAATCTCTTCAGACCGCTTGTTCATAACACTGCTTACCAGATAGATGCTGACTGACAAAACCGGCAACGGCAGCAGGGAATACAGAGTAAGTTTCGGATTTACAGTGATCATGTAGCCGATCACAATGATAAACAAGGTTACCAGGTTGATACCATACATAATAGCCGGCCCCAGGTACATTCTAACCCGGCTTACATCTTCAGAGATCCTGGCCATTAAATCCCCGGTATTGTTCCGGCGGTAAAAGCTGAGTGGCAGCGTCTGGTAATGTTGATAAATCTCATTCTTCAGGTCATACTCAATTAACCTGGACATGACGATTATGGTTTGGCGTACAAAAAATAAAAAGATACCTCTGAGCACTGCCATTGCCACAATTAATAGACCTGCGAGCAGTATGGATTGTCCGAATATTTCATAAAGGTTGTCCTGCAATTCACTCCCGCTGAACAACGAATACAGATCGATATTTTCTTTTACCAAATTTATCGCATGTCTTACCACCTGGGCAGGGATGATGGCCACCACATTGGTTATAATGATAAATATGGTCCCAAGGATTAAATGGTATTTGTACTTCAGTAAATACTTGTCAAGATACCGTAGTTCCTTCATTGTTTAATAGAAACGGGCGCCCGCACTTTTTGTTTGAAACTTGTCGGCGGTAAACTTACATAAAGATTTTGACCAGGGGCTTTCAGCACTTTGAATTAATCCGTAAAAAGGGGTATTTTTGCCCAAGTTCAACTGCTTAATTGAAAAGTGAATATCCACATCACCTAGCACTTCGATCGGTCACAACGGTTAATTGCGGAGTGGCCATTTCTTTTTTTTATTCATTTAGGGCACAGTAGGTCAGATGTTAAACCGTAGAAACTTACGAATTAAAGCAATGCAAACCCTGTTTGCACTTCAGCAGCTTAGAGCTTCAGATCAACAATTGGCTTGGGAGCAATTCAATGAAGCGGTCAGAGAACTGGTCAAGGAAGATCCTGAAGTCTTGAGTAAGGGTGATGGTATCGAAAAGACTTTCAGGCAATATTTGAACGGGGATCAAAGCGCTGAGGCATTGATTCCTACGGACCTGTTAAACCTGGCGACCAGTTACAGAGAGGTATACTATAAACAATTTACCAAGGACCTAAACTTTTTACGTTCTCAAATGCTTAAAGAGGTAGATGGAATCCACCGATTATTTTTATGGGTGATGGGTTTATTTGTGGCTTTGGCAGATTTTGAAGATGGGCTATACGCTCGCAAGAAGTCTCAGGAACAACAGCTTCCACTATTTCGGAACATCGCGGCTATAGAACTGATTCGAAACACACTTGATTCCTCTAATCTACCTGGATGGCATGAGCATCAGGGCCGTGTGTCCCAATGGTATCGTGAAATAAAAGGAAACCAGGAAATGGCTCAGCGAAGTAAAAGTAATGAGTTGTCGGAAGCTGACTCGGGTACTCTTTTATTCCTGTTTAAACACGTACTCTGGAAGAGTGAATCTTTTCAGAACTTTTTCGAAGAACACGACCGGGGCTGGATTGAGAATAAGGACATTATTAAAAGCCTGACCAACAAAACCATCAAGTCAATTTCCGCAGATGGCATGGTACTGGCGCCATTGTCATATCAATGGGAAGAAGATAAGCAGTTTTTTGAGGACATATTTGATTCGACCGTTAAAAACGAATCCTCAACGCAAAAACTTATATCAGAACGAGCTAAAAATTGGGATACGGATCGCATTGCACAGGTAGATATGATCCTATTGAAAATGGCAATTACCGAGATGATAAATTTCCCCAGTATCCCTGTTAAAGTAACGATTAATGAATATATTGAACTTTCTAAAAAGTACAGTACACCCAAAAGCAAGCAGTTCATTAACGGTATTTTGGATGTGTTGGCCACTCACCTGACGGAAAATGGAACTATTAAAAAAAGCGGCAGAGGTTTGATAGATAACAAATAAAGGATCAATATGAGTAAAACTACCGATAACCTAATGAGCTTTTTAACCGGGGCAGCTGCAGGGGCTATCCTGGGGATTCTTTATGCACCCGATAAAGGCACCAATACCAGGGAACGGTTGGCATATAAGCTGGAAAAGTACAAGCAAAAACTTGAAGATCTGCTGGAAGAACTAATGGAAGGACAAACGGATCCCATTCCCAGTAACGCCCGGTCGGAGGGAGAGAAGGTTATACAGGATGCCAGGGTAAAAGCAGAGAGGTTGTTAGAGGACGTTGATACCTTGATCGGCCAAATCCGGGAAAAGAAATAGGCCCGATGCATAAAGTAACTTTGATCACCGGCGACGGTATTGGCCCTGAAATAACAGAATCGGTTAAGCAGATATTCAAAGCTGCCGATGTACCTGTATCCTGGGAGGAAGTAAATGCCGGCATGGTAAGCCTGGAACAAGGTGATGAGCTAATTCCACAAACTTTAATAGACTCTGTCAATAAAAACAAGGTGGCGCTAAAAGGCCCTATTACCACCCCCGTTGGTAAAGGCTTTAAAAGTGTGAACGTGCAATTAAGACATATGTTCGACCTTTATCAGAACATCAGACCCTGTAAATCTACCCCCGGGATAATCTCTAAGTTTGACAATGTAGACACTGTGCTTTTCAGGGAAAACACCGAAGGGCTCTACGCAGGACTTGAATTGTATGACGACCGACTGGAAATGGCAGATTCTATAGCCAGGGTAACAAAAAAAGGCTCCATGCGAATCGTTAAAGCCTCCTTCGAATATGCCCGCAAGTTCGGACGCAAGAAAGTCACATTGGTTCATAAGGCAAACATTCTAAAATGGATTGGTAAAATCTTTCTGGATGCCGGAGATGAGGTCAGCAAGGAGTATCCTGATATCGAAATGAATGACAGGATCATCGATAATATGTGTATGCAACTGGTGTTGCGGCCCGAGGATTATGATGTTATTGTTACTACAAACCTTTTTGGAGACATATTATCGGACTTATGCGCAGGATTGGTTGGTGGATTAGGTTTGGTGTCCGGCGCGAATGTAGGTGATGACATTGCTATTTTCGAAGCGGTCCACGGATCAGCACCTGATATTGCCGGCCAAAATAAAGCCAATCCAACCGCAATAATTAGATCCGCCATTCTTATGCTGAAACACCTAAAATTGAATACTTTTGCAGAAAGTATTGACAATGCGCTGAATAATACACTAAAGGATCCTCAGCTATGCACTGCAGATTTAGGTGGGCCCTTGGGTACTAAAGAGTTTACAAAAGCCGTTATAAATAATTTGAATGGGAAATAAATCATTTTGTTATGAGAACTAGAAAATTAAGCTTGATATTGGTAGCACTGGCATTGGTAGCGGTCAGTTGTGATAGTGTACTGGAATCAAGAGTTTCAGAATTGGAACGTAGGGTTGCTAAATTGGAGAATGGTGGCGCGGTTGCAACTACTACATTGAATCCTTCAACAACTGCTACAACCGTAGCTTCTACAGAACCTGAGGTGAAACCGGAGGGCCCTTTACCTGAATTTAATTTTGACTCAGAGACCTTCGACTTCGGTGCAATTCCTGAAGGAGAAGTAGTAGAGCACACTTTTACTTTTACTAATACCGGTGAAGCTCCTTTGATAATTCAAAGCGCATCTGCCTCATGTGGTTGTACCGTACCTTCGTATTCGAAGGAACCTGTTCCGGTGGGGTCTACCGGAGAAATAGCGGTTAGGTTCAATAGTAAGGGTAAAAAGGGAAATCAGGCACCGACGGTAACCGTAACCGCAAATACCTACCCCAAAATTCGCAAACTAAGATTGAAAGGCTCCGTTGATGCAGGGTAAGGTTTAAACAAAAAAGTATGTTCGACATCATTTTATTACAGGCTCCGGGTGGAGGCGCAGGGACCATGAATTTGATCTTTATTGGTGGGATTCTGTTGGTATTTTATTTCTTTATGATTCGCCCCCAGCAAAAGAAGCAGAAGGACCAAAAGAAATTCATTGGCGCAATCAAAAAGGGAGATATGGTGGTAACACTGGGTGGTATTCATGGCAAAATTTCCGCGATGGATGAAAATACCGTGACTCTGGAAGTGGATAGGGGAGCGAAGATCAAAATGGAAAAATCAGCGTTATCCCTGGAAGCAAGTAAGCAGTACACCAAGGAATCTTAATTTTTATCCAACGGCAGCCAGGGTATTCAGCCAATCAAACTGATTTGCAGGGCATTTACAAAGTGGTTTTACCTTTATCAAAATGCAGATAGGTATTACAGGCGGTATCGGATCAGGCAAGTCAATCGTTTGTAAAATATTTAGTATTCTGGGAATTCCCATATACGATGCGGACAGCAGAGCCAGGCAGCTTATGGAAACATATCCTGTGCTGCAAAAGCAAATAATTAAAGAATTCGGTAAACAGAGTTACACTGAATCCGGTGAACTAAACAGGGCTTACCTGGCAAGCCGGGTCTTTCCTTATCAACAGAATCTCGATAAGCTCAATCAGATGGTACACCCAGCAGTTGCCAGTGACTATAAACAATGGGTAAAGAACAATGAAAATGGCAACAGTTATTTGATTAAGGAAGCTGCTCTATTGATTGAATCAGGCTCATACCTGGAATTGGATTATGTGGTTACTGTTTCAGCACCGGAATCCCTAAGAATTAAACGGGTGATGAACAGGGATCCCCATCGTGACCTCAAGCAAATCAAGTCAATTATAGCAAAACAACTGCCGGAATCGGAATTGATATCGAAATCGGACCATGTGCTGCACAATGATGATAAAAGGCCTTTGATCCAGCAGGTACTAAAATTACACCACCAACTAATCAAGTAATCCGTTTGGCAATTGAATCTGGTCTGAATAGAATTTCATTCGGGAATGAAAAGCGGGTAGTAATTCAATTCTCTCTATCATGTCCTGCTTGTGATTGTAGAAAACCTCCACATAAAAGTTGTTGAGCAGGTATAGATTGATCTTGTACCCATAGTACCTGATGGCAACGATAAAATTACCGTTTTGAAACAGTAATTTAACCTTTTCCCTGAGCGGCAGGGCATTAAATTCACCATGGGTAATACCATTCATATCAAAACAAGAATACATATTTTTTCACCCAATAAAAAGCAGATGTAAGTTATTACCGCCTTTTGATTGTGACAAATCCGGTAATAAATCAATATTTGGAATTGCCATAAATCAACGAGTAATTTCACCTATTAATTACCATGAAAACGGACATACAAACTGTAAATTTTGATGCTTCTCAGAACCTGGTGCAATTCATTGAAAACGAGTTGTACGATTTAGAGGCAGAGTTTAATCAAATTATAGGAGCGGAGGTCTACCTGAGGCCAGGCAGAAGTGAAGAAGATAACAAAACAATAAAACTAAAGCTCAATGTTCCCGGCCCGGACCTGTTTGCTGAATACAAAGCCAACAGCTATGAAAATGGATTGGTTGAGGCCATAGAAAAGGTGCGGTACCAGTTGTATAAAATCTCCAAACGCAACGGGAGAAAAAAGTAGTCCAATACTTTTCGATGGGGAAAATTTGGGTGGAAGATGGGGTTCGAACCCACGACCTCTGGTGCCACAAACCAGCGCTCTAACCAACTGAGCTACAACCACCATAAATATTGGATTGCAAAGCTACCTGATTGGGGGCATTTTACAAACAATCTGTCTCAAATTTTATCGATCAAAAGTCAGTCGCTGGCCACGTACGGATTCGTCAAAAACTCCGTTCTGATATACTAGAGTACCGGATACAAAGGTATGCGTAACCTGTGATTTGAAGGAAACCTGGTTAAAAGGGGACCACTTGCATTTGGCCAGAATGTTTTTAGTTGATACCGTCCATGGATTGTTGGGATCCACCAGAACCAGATCTGCGAAATAGCCTTCACGAAGGTATCCCCGCTGCATAACCTGAAATATCTGCGCCGGATTGTGGCACATTTTCTTTACGATCATTTCCATGGAAATTTTACCCTGATGATAAAACTCCATCATTGCTACCAGGCTGTGCTGAATAAGTGGACCACCAGACGGGGCATTCAAATAAGTGCCTTCCTTTTCTTCAATGGTATGGGGAGCATGGTCGGTAGCTATTACATCTATCCGCCCATCAAGTAATGCCTGCCATATGGCACTGCGGTCATCAGCTGTTTTTATGGCAGGATTCCACTTTATTGCGCTGCCTTTTGATTGATAATCCTGGTCTGAAAACCAAAGGTGGTGGATACAGGCTTCAGAGGTAATGTGTTTGTCGTTTAATGATTTTCCGGATTCAAATAATTGAGTTTCTTTGCCGGTAGAGATGTGTAAAATATGTAGTCGAGTACGGTACTTCCTGGCGAGATTTACCGCTTTGGAAGAGCTAAGATAACAGGCCTGCGTGGAACGGATCTCAGGATGACATCTGAACGGTATGTTTTCTCCATATTTCTCAAGGTGCTTTTCAAGGTTATGCTTAATGGTTTCCTCATCTTCACAATGAGTTGCAATGGGAATATGTGCCTTGGAAAAAAGGGCTTCCAGCGCCTCATCATCATCAACCAGCATATTTCCGGTGCTGGAACCCATAAATACCTTAATCCCACAAACGGTTCCGGGGTCTGTTTGCAGAACATCCTGCAGGTTATCGTTTGAGGCCCCCATATAAAAAGAATAATTGGCCATTGAGTCTTTCGCTGCAATATCGTATTTATCCTCCAGCAGAGCCTGAGTGAGTGTGGGAGGCTTGGTATTAGGCATCTCCATAAAACTGGTTATACCGCCAGCTACCGCAGCCCTTGACTCGGTAGCAATGCTGCCTTTGTGGGTCAGTCCGGGTTCTCGGAAATGTACCTGATCATCGATTACTCCCGGGAGTAAATACTGGCCTCTGGCATCAACCACCATGGCACCGGGATGGTTTAGGTTTTGCCCTATTTTATAGATCCTGTCTCCTTTTATCAGTACATCCGCCAGGTAAATTCTACCTTCATTTACCAGATTGCCGTTAGTTATTAGTATAGAGGTCATCGCTTGCAATTATACAATATATTAGAATTAAAATTTTTAGCTTTGATAAACAGCAAAAATGATTGTGGAAAGTACTTCGTTTAAAGATTTCAAGCTCAACAAACAGTTACTGGAAGCAATTACCCAAGCGGGTTATACTAACCCAACGCCTATTCAAATAAAGGCTATCCCCCTAATCTCAGCAGGTCACGATCTAATGGGCATTGCCCAAACAGGTACCGGTAAAACAGCGGCATTCATACTCCCGTTGCTAATGAAGGTCAAATATGCACAGGGATTGATGCCCAGGGCTTTAATTCTGGCCCCAACCAGAGAATTGGTATTACAATTACATCAGGAAGTGGTAAAACTCAGTGCCTTTACGGATCTGAGGTCGCTGGCGGTATTTGGAGGAATCGGTCCAAAATCGCAGATTGAAGCGATTGAGCGAGGGGTGGACCTGGTTATTGCAACACCTGGCAGATTTCTCGATCTGTATCTAAGGGGAGATCTCAAGGTTAAGGCGCTCAATACGCTGGTTCTGGACGAAGCTGATAAAATGATGGATATGGGCTTTATGCCTCAAATCAGGAGGATATTGGAAGTTATACCTGTTAAGAGACAAAACCTGTTATTTTCGGCGACCATGCCGGATGAAGTCCTTCAGCTGTCTCAGGAATTCTTAGAATTTCCGGAAATAATTGAAGCGAGCCCTTCTGCTACACCCGCTGTAACTGTTACACAATACGCTTATCAGTTGCCTAACTTTAAAACAAAAGTGAATCTGCTACACCATCTGCTTAAGGATGTTGAGACCTTCTGTAAGGTGATTGTGTTTGTTAAAACCAAAAAAGTGGCAGATAATATTTACAAATACCTGGTACGCTCTACGGAGGGTGAAATCAGGGTAATTCACAGTAATAAAGGCCAAAATGCCCGTATGAATAGCCTTAGCGCATTCAAGAACGATGAAGTTAGGGTACTGGTAAGTACCGATGTTGGCTCTCGTGGGATTGATGTAACCATGGTAAGTCATGTCATTAACTTTGATGTCCCATTGGTTTATGAAGACTACGTTCATCGCATTGGAAGGACTGGGAGAGCAGAAAATTTCGGAGTTGCAATAACTTTTTTCAACCCTGCTGAAGTATATCATATTGCAAAGATTGAGCAGCTTACCGGTCAAAAAATTGACAAACGGACAATTCCACCAGAAGTGGTTATAGAAAGTACTTCCAGGGATGAACAACAATTATTAGACCGGGCTATTGACAGACAAAAGCAGCTGGATGATCCTAACTACCTGGGAGCATTCCATAGAAAAAGTGGTAAGCGAACCAGCAAAGGAATTTCCAGACAAAAACGAAGGTGAGCCGGCAGCGGGGCTATCGTGAAGTAGCTGTCGGTAAATATTCCAACCAGGTATAATTTAAGTAGCATTATTCATTTTATCTTTTATATTTGTAAGCAAGAAAGATGGATTAAATCTTTCTTTCCATAGCTGGTTGAGAAGATCTTGGGGGCAAGTACTTGTTACTTCCCTCAAGATTCTTTTTTTTTCAGGCTATTTATTCAAACGAATTCTTTCTTCCCTGTTTGCCAATTCCCAGGCGCAATAAAATATCAGATCAGTTCTTGTTTTCAGAAGATCGAACCTGATCTTTTCTATAGTATCCGTGGGTTGGTGGTAATCAGCATGGGTGCCGTTAAAGTAAAATATAATGGGAATGTTGTGTCGGGCAAAATTGTAATGATCCGATCGATAATAAAAACGGTTGGGGTCGTCCGCTGCATTGTATTTGTAGTCCAGCTCTAACCCGGTATACAATTCATTTACTTGTTCGTTTATTTGATGCAAGTCAAGCGACAACCGGTTGGATCCAATTACATATACATATGGACCAGTGCTTTCGTGATGGGGATCTACCCTTCCAATCATGTCAACATTCAGATTTGCAACGGTCTTCTCCAGCGGCCAGGCGGGATGATTGGAGTAAAACTCAGATCCTAACAGCCCTTTTTCCTCTCCAGTAACCGTCATAAACAATATACTTCTTCTAGGGCCATGACCCTTTTTCTTCGCGCTGGCAAAGGCCTGGGCTAGTTCCATAACCGCCGATGTACCTGAGCCATTATCATCTGCACCGTTGTAGATGTTATCACCGTTTCTTCCGATGTGGTCGTAATGCGAAGTTATGACTAACAGCTCATCTTTTTTGTCGCTTCCCTCTACCAAACCCAGCACATTTTCAGTTTCGAATTTTTCTGAAACCATTTCAGCTTTAACATTTATGGTGGTACTCAACTTACGGTATGGGTTCCTGGAACTTCGGCCGGCTTTTTTCACAGCCTGATCCAGTTTTTGCCTTTCCACCGCTAACAACTCAGAGAGCGTTTGGTAGCTGCTGAGGAACGTGATCGTGCTGCCTGATTTGACTTGCTCCCGGGTTATTGTCACAGCTTCAAAATACTTTGAATTCCGCTGAACATATGCGCTAAATTCCTCCTGGTCATCGGCGTTGATCACAAAACAGGCTTCTGCCCCGTGATCCCTGGATATTTTGACTTTCCGCTGTCGTTCATTGGGTGACTTTGCAAAAAAAGCTACCATTGCCCCGTCAACCGTCATATCCCTGTAGTCATTTTCCTCTCCATCACCAACAAACTGTATTTTGAATTCCTGTGTGGAGGTGATATTGGCATTGCCTAAATAAACCAACTCTTGCTGATTGCGGTATTTTTTCGATGCTGTTGCTATAAAAACATCGTCCAAATAATTCCGGTACAGTTTCATTTTTTGAAAATACAAACTGTCACTATCCTTTTGGATGATCGGCAATAGGCTGTTGTCTTTAAAGTGCTCACGAATGAAGGCGGCGGCCATTTTTTGTCCTCTGCTGCCAGTATCTCGTCCTTCTAAAGCATCTGAAGCCAAAATGCTGAGATAATTCTTAAGATCACTTACGGTTATTGACCGGGCATAGTACAAAGCCAGACTGTCTGGAAGTAGTGTCTCAGAACCATTGGCTGGAGCTTGAGAATGTACCTGCATTATGAAACATCCCAAAAAGATTACAGTTAAATTAAAATTTCTCACGAAGAATCAGAATTTACCAGGGCCAAATATAATAAGTTCCTTCCCCAGACCTCAATAGTAATTTGATAAGCGGTAGATTATCCATAATACAAATACTCCTATCAAAAACTGGCAATATTATTTTACCTTTGTAACGTTTTTTGGCGGTCAATTTACCACGTATCCATGAGTATAAAAATAAACAACAGTCGTTCCTTTGTTCAGCGTCACAATGGTCCTGATGTTAATGAAGTTGCGGAGATGTTACAGCAAATCGGTGCAGATGACCTGGACCAGTTGATAGATCAGACCGTACCCTCCCATATAAGGTTGGAGCAGGCGCTCAATTTACCGGAAGCTCAGTCAGAACATGATTTCCTGAAATCCTTTTCAAGTCTTATGAAGAAGAATAAAGTCTTCAAGTCATATATTGGATTAGGATATTATAACTGTTATTTACCTCCGGTAATCCAACGGAATGTTTTGGAGAACCCCGGATGGTATACGGCATATACGCCTTATCAAGCGGAGATTGCTCAGGGAAGGCTCGAAGCTTTGATAAATTTTCAAACCATGGTATCCGACCTTACAGCCATGGATATTGCTAACGCTTCGCTTTTGGATGAAGGAACCGCAGCGGCAGAGGCAATGAGTATGCTGTTTAATCTTCGAAAAGGCGACCGCAAGGAAGTTTCCCGGTTTTTTGTACACGATAAAGTCTTCCCACAGACTCTGGACATATTATCTGCCCGCGCAAAACCAATGAATATTGAGCTGAAAATAGGGCCTATAGCTGAGTTTGAAACAGACCCTTCCGCCTATTTCGGGTTTCTTATCCAATATCCTGATCTGGAGGGGGGAGTTAACGACTATCAGGAAGTAATTACTGAAGCGCATAAACACGGCGTGTTGTCGGTGGTAGCTGCGGATCTGCTTTGTTTAACTTTACTGAAGGCCCCAGGAACCATGGGAGCAGATGTTGTGGTAGGCACTACCCAGCGATTCGGGGTCCCAATGGGTTATGGCGGCCCGCACGCTGCATATTTTGCCACCAGAGAACAGTTTAAGAGACAGGTTCCAGGAAGGATCATCGGTGTCTCGATCGATAGACAAAACAACAACGCCTATAGAATGGCACTTCAAACCCGCGAGCAGCACATCAGAAGAGAGAAGGCTACTTCAAATATTTGTACTGCACAAGTATTGCTGGCGGTTATCGCAGGAATGTATGCGGTTTATCACGGACCAAGTGGACTCAGGTCAATTGCCACCAGGGTTCACGGGTTGACTGCTATCCTGGCCAGAGGAATTGGACAATTGGGGTTTGAAGTGATTAATAGTAATTTTTTCGATACCCTGACTATTAAAATGCCCAATAGCGCTTTACTTGAAAGTATAAAGGTACTGGCCATGTTAAACGAGTGCAACTTCCGTTACGATGGAGATGACTCCATTGGTATTTCGCTTGATGAGACCACCAGTAGGGAAGATGTGGAGCAAATATTAAATATTCTGTCAAAAGCTACCCAGCAGGAAAACCGTTTGAGTATAGAGGAGCTTTCCGAAGACCTGGACTATGTTTGGCCGGTTAGCCTCAACAGACAATCCGATTACCTTACTCATCCTGTTTTCAACTCAAATCAAACGGAGCATCAGATGTTGCGGTATTTGAAAAAACTGGAGAATAAAGACCTTTCGCTGGTTCATAGTATGATACCCCTGGGTTCATGTACTATGAAACTAAATGCTACGGCAGAAATGATGCCTATTACCTGGCCAGAATTGGCAGCTATTCATCCCTTCGCACCCAGGGATCAGGCCTTGGGTTACCGGGAGATGTTCACTGAACTAGAAGCATGGCTAAGCACAATTACTGGTTTCGATGCTACTTCTCTGCAGCCCAATTCAGGAGCACAAGGGGAGTATGCAGGGTTGATGGTTATACAAGCGTATCACCAACATAATAAACAGGGGAACAGAAACATTGCGCTAATCCCTTCATCGGCTCATGGAACCAATCCTGCCAGCGCGGTAATGGCCGGTATGAAAGTGGTGATAGTTGACTGCGATGAGAACGGCAATATCGACTTGGAGGACCTGAAGGAAAAAGTAGCCACCTATGGTGAACTATTGTCATCGCTAATGGTGACCTATCCCTCCACCCATGGAGTTTTTGAAGAGAATATTAAGCAAATCTGCCAGGTAGTACATCAGGCGGGTGGTCAGGTTTACATGGATGGAGCTAATATGAATGCGCAAGTAGGGTTAACCAGCCCGGCACAAATCGGGGCAGATGTTTGCCATCTTAATCTTCATAAAACCTTTTGCATACCACATGGTGGAGGCGGCCCCGGTATGGGCCCAATCTGTGTGGCAGCACATTTGAAGCCATTCCTTCCGGGCAGCCCGGTGATAAATATGGGACCGGAAAACGCCATTCGAGCGATAAGTGCCGCTCCCTGGGGTAGTGCAAGTATATTGGCTATTAGTTATGCTTACATCGCCATGATGGGAGGTTCAGGTCTTAGAAAGGCTACCGAAATAGCGATTTTAAATGCCAATTACATTCTAAACCGTCTTCAAGGGGCATATGAAATTCTTTACACAGGTTCAAACGGACGTTGTGCTCACGAACTGATAGTAGACTGCAGAGCTTTTAAATCGACCGGAGTAGAGGTGGCGGATATTGCAAAAAGATTGATGGATTATGGATTCCATGCACCCACAGTTTCATTCCCGGTAGCGGGAACCATGATGATCGAGCCAACGGAAAGTGAGTCTAAGCTTGAGATTGACCGGTTCTGCGAAGCCATGCTGGCCATAAGAGAGGAAATTAAAGCTATAGAAGAAGGCAGCGCAGATGCTCACGACAATTTGTTGAAGAATGCTCCGCACACTGCAGAAGAAGCGTTAAGTGACCAATGGAACCATCCTTATTCAAGGACGGATGCGGTTTATCCCTTGCCATTTGTGAGAGAAGCGAAATTCTGGCCCCAGGTTAGCCGGATCGACAGCGCCTACGGTGATCGAAACCTTGTTTGCAGCTGTATCCCGATAGAGGCCTACAGCCAGCAGATGGTCAGCTCGTAGTGAGCGACTGACTAATGTCCTGAATTACCTGCCAGGCGTAATCAATGCTGCTCTCAGTTTGATAAGTTTGACCTACCACCAGGCGAATA
>BQJT01000074.1 GCA_021604845.1 Cyclobacteriaceae bacterium | reverse complement strand
TCCGTTTGGAAATTGTACCCGTTCTCCAATTGACAGTCTTTCCCAGGTACCGGCCCCATCTGTTGATCTATAAACAGCTCCCATATGTACTTCCCTTCCGGCTTTACCATTAATATGCTGTGGAATAGGGCTGGTTATCAGGAATAACGTCCCATCAGGAAGTAAGGTAAGTTCGAATGCCGCCAGACTTCCGGTGATGCCGTCGTTTCGAAGGTCCCAGGACTTTCCGTCATCGATAGATTTAAACACACCTTTACCGTAAACCGACACATAAAGTGTTCTTTTGTCAACCGGAGAATTTTTGTCCAGTACAATTGATGTTGAGGGAGAGTCAAAACCCATTCCTTCAACAGTAGGTTGCCAGGTTTTCCCACCATCGCTTGATAACGCTACGCCACCCATTCCATAATCCTTCCACTTGGGATTTCTGGTCATTTTTCCTCTGGGGAAGTCGTGTAGCCCCGACCACACAGACCATACTTTATCTTTTACATCAGGATCAAAAACCATCCAGTAGCAAGTGTTATGCCATTTGGGAGGAATTCCATTAGTTGAACGAATCCAGCTTTTACCACCGTTAAAAGAATGATGATAGCCGATATCTGTGTAACTGATGGCAATATGCTCGCTGTCAAATGGATCGAAATGTACTCCATAAGCGGTGGTTACATCGAGTCCGCGGGTGGTGTAACTGCCATCCGGTTGCTGCTCACTGTATACCTCTACCCAGCTAATTCCTCCATCCATGGTCTTCATGGTCCGGTACCAGTCGGTCACAATGGCAACCTCCCCATTGTTTGGGGCTACTCCCACGTCGATTAGCCTGATATACTCGCCACCGAACGCTTCCCTGACCCAGGTATCTGTTAAATTAGAGGCATCCTTACCATCCTTTACCGCGTACTGACCGGAACCGCCTCCGCCTTTCCACACCCAATGCCAGCTAGTCCCGGTGTCATCTGATTTGAGTGTACCATACCAATGGGCTATGCTGCCATCTTCCTTGATTTCCTGGTGGTCGCTGGTGACTACATAAACATGTGCTGCATCGTTTTCGGCGGTGGATATTCTGGAGTAAGTTGGAACTGCAACATTTGCATTGATTATCACTGGATCTTTTACCTGCTCCCAGCCTGAACCCAAATCCCTGGATATCCAAATGGAGGTTGGCGATGTCTCTCCAATGGTTTTGTTCTCCAGGTTATTCTGTAATGCATAGAATACAGTTTGATTGGATGCTTTTGTGACTCCGCCGGTAAAAGAAAATGCCGAACTCATTTGGTCCGGGTAGGTACTGAATGAATACTCCCAGGTATTCTTATCAAAAACACTCACCCCATTGGGTGAGAATACCATTACTTTGGTCTTCAATTGATTGGTATCTGTATAAATATATTCAATGGTTTGATCGACCTCGATTCGATTCCAGGAAAGACCTTTGTCAATCGAATAGAAAAAGTAGTTTTTAATACTGAAGTAGACATTGTTCGAGTAGTTAGGATCTACTTTAATATTTCTTATCACCTGGTCACCTATATCACTAAATTGGGAATCGGGATTCATAATTATTCGGTAGTTGGCATGATCTCCGCTGAAAACCTCCTCCTTGATGTCTTTTTCCGGTGGAAAAATTCTCTGCCAGGTATTCCCCCCATCTACGGATCTGTTTAACCAGTTACTACCTATATACAATGTATTCTGGTCCATGGGGTCAAAAGCAAACGACTGTGATCCGTTAGGATTGTTTATAATGCGGTAGGAGTCTCCGCCATTTTTGGTCAAATAGGCGCCGGTCATATCACATTTAATCAAGAACTGATCGGGACTGGCATAGGAAAAAGTGGGGATAAAAGTACTGCCGCCACCACCCGGACCCAAACGTACCCAATTACTTTCCAGATTAATATTTAGGTCATCACTACTTATAGGATTACTTGAGTTGTCCTGACAACCCATAATGAAAATGAATGCCGTACCCAATCCTATTAGATTAATTATATTCATGTAAATTTTATTCGTGATGTTGATGATTCAAAGTAAATCGTGGGTTACTCAGTTAATAACCGTAATATCTCCCATTGGATACCAACCCGTTTCACTTTCCCCTTCGATAGCTAATTTAACCCGGGG
The DNA here is from genome assembly GCA_021604845.1 of Cyclobacteriaceae bacterium. Classification (GTDB taxonomy): domain Bacteria; phylum Bacteroidota; class Bacteroidia; order Cytophagales; family Cyclobacteriaceae; genus SZUA-3. The sequence continues at coordinate 19,118 of BQJT01000074.1, read as the reverse complement.
CTCATAGGTAACCGGGTCAACGATTGCGATTTCCAACTGATATTGCCCAGCTGCAATATCATGAGGAACGTATAGTTTTTCTTCAAAAATCGCGTCACCAGGCATCCAGCTGCGTATATCGGCACTGGTGGCTAGTACCACCACTTGCTGGTTACTGCTTAAACGCACAGCCAATTTATATTCTTTGTATATCGGCGCCACTCCCTTGTTTTCCCACCAGGTGGCAATTGCTAAACCGGCCTGCGGTTTCATCGTGGACGGGTAACTAAACTTTCTTAGTACGAATCGGTAACCCATTTTCTTCAGCCATTCCTCGACTAATGGACTCCACTCTTCGGGGACTGCTGAACTTTTGGCATTGAAAGTGGAAACATGCCATTTGAGGGCCTGCTGGAAAATATACGCTACCGTTTTATTATCATACTGCTGATTTTTCATCCAGGACAAAAATGTGCCACATATTTCCATGGCAATGGGTGCTTTTTTCCAGGCGTCGGCCATCCCGCTTTTTACAATATCTTGCGGGTATACATCCAGCATATGACTGAAACCCCAATCGGGAAAATTGCTGATGTCTCCCAGGCAATCTATGCGCCACCCCAGGTGTCGCATCTGTGGGCCCTCTCCATTGTGGTTGCCATCGGGCCAATATGCCGCAATGTCAGTCCCCCGTACCAACCTTTCAGGATTGGGTGCATCACCGTTAAGCGGTTGAAAAATCAGATGTGTTCTCTTGAAATTGTCCAAATAAGCATTGATAAGCGCCAATCGGGTTTTTTCTGATAAAAGGTGCATTCCATCCCCTTCGCCCCAATAGCCAATAAACGATACGTCAACTGCTTCCAGGTCAGGATGTCCATCGTACCGCTGCCCCAATTGTGCTATCATTCCGCCGAAATATTTTAGATACGCGGGGTTTTCCGGATCCACATTCCATTTTTTGGACATGAGGACCCCTTCATCTCCCACCATCTTTCGATACCAACCTGGCACATCCTTTTCTTTGTCTCCTTCGTAGGGTGAGATTCGCAGCATCAGGGTTTGACCTCGCTCTGCTGCGGTTCTCAGGGCTTTGTCGATTAACTCCCAGTGGTAAACGCCAGGACTGGTTTCAATAAATCGCCAGTTGATCCTGTGATAGGCGATGGTGGTCTGTGGGTAGTTTTTGTTGGTTAGGTCTCCGTTGAAATCTTGATACTCAATAGGAAATCCTTCTGTCCAACCGATGCCCGGGTTGAGTGTGTCTCCGTTGAATCGCTGAAAAGTTGTAAACCCAATACCGGGGTTCAGCAACAGCTCATGGTGCTCACGCGGATAAACTTTTATGGTTTCAACTGGATGTTGTTGTGCGTTAAGGGTCAGGCAGCATCCTGCCATCATGAAAATCGACAGCGCTTTTTGCAGCTGGTGAACGATGATTGGATACATTTGAGATTCCGTGGTAAACATTTTTCCGATTAAAAGAAACATATTAGGGTTGTAAAGAGATCAACTTAACAAAACCGTTATTGACTGCGGCAATAACCCCCTTCCTGGCAGAAACTCCTGCACCTAACCGAATGGCCTTTAGTTTCTTTACATCACCCGGAATAAACAGTCCGGAGTGAACACCTCGAATAGGAATATATCCTCCGGATCCATCACCTTTAAGAAAAAGCCCCTGACCCGCATCGTTACGAGGAGTTTCTACTTCTGAGTTATACAGGTTTCCTGCTATGATTATATCGTTAAAGCCGTCTTTGTCAAAGTCATCGTATACTATCCCGAAAACAGCGGATATTTGTGCCATACAGGGAAGTGCGTTCAGTTCAAATCCATCGGTGTTGTTGATAATCAAACTTGAAGAAAATGTCTTTGCTTGATAAGAATCAGACGTTGCCAGTGACCCGGCCTCATAAATATCCTCCAGGGTAGCCAAACCAAATGAATTGTAATCTTTGAATTTGTTCTTGAGGTCGGGGATCTGTTGTGTTGAGCACTGTTTGCCTCTTAAAGGATATAAGGTATCGTTTTCATAATAGCTAAGTACGATATCCAGAGATCCGTTGTTATCGAAATCGTTGGAAAACAGTCTGAATGGAGCTCCGGGCTTGGCTTTATACTTATAATTCTCCCCAAGATTGCCCACAATATAATCCATCCGGCCATCTCCATTGATCTCAGCTTCGGCAATACTAAACCACCAACCCTCGCTATTGGCCAAAGTACTATCCGGTTCAATTTTTGTAAGCTTCCCTTCCTGGTTACCAAAAATGGTAATTGACATCCACTCACCAACCATGACCAGATCATCATCGCCGTCTCCGTCGTAATCGGACCAAAGTGCATCTGTTACCATACCGGGGTACTGAAGATCTTTGGTGTGTGCTATTGTTACATCTTTAAACTGCCCTTGCACATTTTCCAACAAATAGCTTCGCCCTGGTTTGGGGTATTTTCCCGGTGATAATCTGCCACCAATAAACAGATCCAGATCGCCATCCTGATCCATGTCACCGGCCCGTACCACACTTCCACTGGCATTCAATAGAGGTAATGCAGTGCTGTTTCTATGAAAATCACCCTTGCCATTATTCAAATACAATCTGTCCTGATAGTAGCTATTGCCTTCCGGCCGCTCGCTTCCTCCGCTTACCACGTAAAGATCCATGTCACCATCCCCATCAGCATCAAAAAATAGGGCATCCATGTCTTCATGGTATTTATCTCTTACAATATCGTGTTGATACGATTCGGTAAATGAATTATTTGAGTGCTGCGTATATAATGCCCCTTCGTTTCCCATAGCCCCGCCTATATAAAAATCATCAAGCCCATCGTTGTTTATATCGGCCACTGCCAATGCAGGTCCATAGGTGGACATTTTATGAGGCAACAAAACTTCTCTTTGAAAATCGTCAAAGCTGTTTTCCAGGTGCCTATGGTTTAGATCAACAGCTTTGGTAAGGTCTGTAAATAATAATTGATTGGTTGCTTTATTCTGAGCCGGGTAATTTGAGTCGACGTAATCCACCTGGACGGTCTTGTCAACCGCTATATCCAGCAGTTCACTTACTTTACCATCAGGCCAGGTGACCTTAACCATGTCTACCACAGTTGTTTGCCCTAACCCGAAATGCAAGGTGAAATCTACGCTGGACTGGAAGCCCCGGCTTACCTGTTGCTCCATATTCTGGCTTTCATTTCCCACCTTTACCTCCACCCTTGCCCCAATTCCATTTAGATTGGAAGGATTGCCATGCAGCTTGATCTTCAGAAAGTGGTTGTCAATTAATCGGGTTGCATGATTTTGATAAATATGTGTTTTCTGGTCGATGTTGTTGATAACCAGATCCATGTCTCCGTCGTTATCGAAATCAGCATAGGCGGCGCCATTAGAAAATGAGGGCAAATTAATTCCCCATTCTTCGTTTCTTCTTTCAAAGTTGAGACCTTCAATGTTTTGGAATACCAGGTTTACTACTTTTTCCGGTGGAATCATATCTAGAATATCCCTTAACATGGATTCATAGTCCGGGTTGGGCTTATCTAGCTCCATCTTTGTCCGCTCTGTTCTACGGGATTCAAAATCTTTATTATTGGTATTTTTACGCATGCCGTTGGTAACAAACAAATCCTTGTAGCCATCGTTATCAAAATCCATGAAGAGTGGCGCCCAGCTCCAATCCGTACTTGATACCCCTGCTGCAGGTGCAATATCTGAAAAGGACTCATTCCCATTATTCAGGTGTAAGGTGTTCCGCATATATTGGTGATGTCCGCCCAGTTCAACCAGAATATGAAAAGCTTCAGGGTTCATAGAAGACATATTGGTCTTTCTTCCATAGTTTGTAGATGAATTCATGTCAAGTACAAACAGATCCTGCCAACCGTCATTGTCTATATCCGCGACATCCACTCCCATAGAGGAATACGAAATGTGCCCCATTGCCTGAAGCGCTTTCTCACTAAAGGTTCCGTCGGTATTATTGAAGTACAGGTAATCCCGGCCGGCAAAATCATTACATACATAGATATCAGGATATCCGTCGTTATTTAGATCAGCAATGGCAACTCCAAGCCCATCACCGAGTTTAGACCGGTTAATACCGATAAACTCGTTTACTTCGGTGAAACGGCCGTTTTCATTCTTAAACAATTTGTCTCCAGTGTACCGATCAATATCCTTGTCATGAAAGTCTTTGAAAATTTCTCTGGTAGGGTCGACCGCATGATTCAATAAGAACATGTCCAGATCATTGTCCAGATCATAGTCGAAAAAGGTAGCCTGGACCGAGGTACCCCAGCTGTCAAGCCCGTACAAATTGCCTTGTTCTGTAAAAGTTTGGTCCCTGTTATTGACATATAATAAGTTGCTTCTTAGTTTCGGCCGGGTTCTTCCTGAACGGCAAATGTAAATATCAAGAAAGCCATCCTGGTTTATGTCAACCATGGTTACGCCGGTTTTCCATCCGGGGATGGAATCCAAACCGGAGCCCCGGGTAATATCTTTAAATTTAAAGCCCCCTTGATTGAGGTATAGCTTGCCGGAATTACTGTTAGCGCTTAAATAAATATCAACCAGCCCATCATTGTTGATATCGCCTACTGAGACTCCACCCCCATTATAAAAATTGGTATAAGAAAGAATATTGTTCTCCAGGTCTTCATCAACATCATTTCGGAATTCAACTCCGGTGAACCTGGAATCCATTAATTCAAACAAGGAGGCGGTGTCATTATCCGGAGTGGTGCAGGCACAGAATAATATAATGCAGAGCGACCAGGAACAGATCAAATATGCGTTGGTATCCCTATTAAACATTATCAGGCTTTGATGTGCAGGAAATGACATTCTGACAGGTGAATTTCAATAGCTACGGAATTTAGGATTACAGATGCGTACTAACTTTGTTAATTATTATCTAGCGGAAAGGCAACCTGATCACGACCAGGTTGCCTTTTCCAAACCGAACTAATTATAAAACTAATTGCCTATTTGATCATTTGCGTCAATCTCTTTTTGTGGAATCGGGAAGTAGATCTTTGAGTCATTGATATAGCTGAAATCTTCTCCCGGATATTTACTTTCCAGGTTTGCTCTCCATTTTTCCAGATATTTCCCACTTCTTATCAAATCCAATCTTCTATGACCTTCCATATATAATTCCTTAGCTCTTTCATCCAGAATAGCATCACGCAAAGCGTCCTGGTCCAGGCTGCCCAATGGTGTCAAGTTTGACCTGGCCCTTACTTCATCTACTAATAGTATAGCCTCAGCGGTACTACCAGTCTCATTTAACGCTTCAGCCCTGGTTAGCAATACGTCCGCATACCTTAAAACCGTGTAGTTATGACCGAAATAAGCTGCATTAGTATATACAAATCGATCATTACCCTCAATATACTTGGAGGTAGCAATAGAAGTAAGGTCTTCGAGGCTTACATTGGGGTCAGCAGACAGAGCAGCGTGTTCCGGAGTACCGGGAAGTGCATAATATATATCCTTACCATCATTCTGAGCCATGCCTCCATTCTGGTATCCGTTTGGCATAAGAGCCTTTCTGGCATCATTTGCTTCCAAGGAATTATAGAAATCAGCCGACAGCGTGAGCCTGCCCCAGCCTCCATTCATATAACTACCTCTATTTGCAAACCAGGAAAGCTGTGATTCATGTCCGGTGCCATCTTCCGCAGACATCACCGCAAATATCCATTCGTTTGCCGTTTTGTTACCAGGTTCGAATAAGGCCACAATATCGGGAGCTAACGCATAGTCTCCCAGATCCATTACCGCCTTGGCGTCTGCCGCTGCTTCCGCCCAGTTCTTGGCGTTTAAATGAGTCTTTGCCCTTAGTCCAAGAGCCGCACCTTTACTCGCCCGACCGGGTGTTGTGGCACCATCTAATTTTGCAGCAGCATCTGTAAAGTCCGCAACCGCCTGTGCGATTACTTCCGATTGAGGACTCAGTGGTAAATTACCTGTTCCTTCTCCAATATTTAAGATTACATCGCCGAAGTTAAAAGCAAGGTCATAATATGCTAATCCTCTCAGGAATTTAGCTTCGCCAATATAACCCGCCTTGACAGTTTCGTCGATGGGCATATCTTCCAATACGCGCAATGCAAAATTAGCGGCTCCGATGACCTTATAGGCGCCGTCCCACAGGTTTAGAATAAAGTCATAGCTGTTATTATAAGTGCCCATTTCCAGAGGTTGATTACCCGGATCCCAATCATCGAGGCCATAGGTATCAGTACCTGATTCGCTTACCATCAAATAATCGTATTCGTAGTAGGTCCCCCATTCAGTTCCCCTGAGGCCGGAATATACCGAAACAATTAGTGCTTCAGCATCAGCTTCTGTTTCATAAGCAGTAGTAGCAAGCAGCTCCGAATAAACAGTTTCCTGCAGCTGGTCATCGCATGAGATCATACTCACCATCACCGTCAATAATGTCAATAAGGAAATATTTATATTTTTCATTACTAATTAGTTTTTTTTAAAACAATAACTTAAGTCCAACTGTGTAAGTCCTGTAATTGGGATAACCGTAATCATCCACACCTCTGTTCACACTACTTTGTGAGCCTGAATAATTAAAGCTTACCTCAGGATCAAGTCCGGTATAATCGGTAAGGGTTATTAAATTTTGACCCTGAACATAAATGTTAATATTACCCAGCCAGGATAAATTATTAGTATCAATGGTATAACCTAAAGTCAAGTTTTTAAGTCTGACATATGAGCCGTCCTCGATAAACTCTGTATTCACATAGGAACCGTACTCATTGGCAAAATAATCAATACCAGGCCTGGTTCCTCCAGGATTCTCCGGGCTGTATCTTTCGAGTGCTTTGGGGGTTAATGTCATGTCAGAAGTAATGGCTTTAAAATTAAAGATGTCGTTACCAACAACTCCCTGCCAAAACATATCCACATAAAAACCTTTAAACTCAAAATGATTGTTTAGACCCCAGATAAAATCAGGATTCGCATTACCAATTACACTGCGATCATCATCGTTGATTATTCCGTCATTGTTGATGTCTTCATATAAGGCGCTTCCAGCTTGTGCAGTATTTGGCTGAGGTCCGTATTGCTCCCCAGGCTGTAATACACCTCTATAAGTATAGCCGTAAAAATCTCCAATCTTTCCACCTTCAATTAATTGCCGGAAAGTACGCTCTCCTATTTCTCCGTATGGCTGCCTGGCTACTGCAAGATTGATCGGATTATCACCGGCCAATGCGGTAATCTCGTTGTCATTCGCAGAAAGGTTGGCATTTGCCGTCCATTTGAAGCTGGATCCATCAATAATTCTGGCTCCTAAAGTAAGCTCAAATCCGGTATTTGATATTTCTCCTACGTTAGCCCTTATCAAAGTGAAACCGGTAGACGGAGATGATATTGGCTTATCAATTATCAGGTCTTCCGTATCTGAGCTGTAGTATTCGAAAGATCCGTATAACCTGTTCTCCCAGAATCCGAAGTCGACCCCAATATTGAACATCTTGGTGGTCTCCCATTTAAGATCAGGATTTGGCGCATAAATACCTGCTGTGCCAAGGCCAACGGCAGACCCTCCGCCATCGAAGGTATAGTTTTTACCAGTGCCCACTCTTTCAAGTGAGGTGTAAGGTGAGAAATTGTTGTTGCCGGTAACTCCATAAGATACGCGCAACTTAAGATCGCTGAACAAATTAGAGCTCTTCAAGAAATCCTCTTCAGCAATTCTCCAGGCAGCGGCAATTGAAGGGAAGGTTCCCCATTTTTCATTTTCTCCGAATTTAGAAGCTCCATCTGCCCTTACGGTAGCATTTACCAGAAATTTCTCTTTGTAATTATAGCTTGCCCTGCCAAAGAATGAAATGATCCGTTGATCGGACCTAAAACTACTTATGGTCTGATTTGCCGCCGAACCCAAGTTATTGTACGAAGTTTTATCAGTTGGGAAGTTTGAGCCAAATAAACCGAAACTAGAGAATTCATCAATCTGGGTGGACCCCCCAGCCAATATACTCAGGTTGTGTTCTTCGGTAAGTTCAAATGAATAGTTAAGCGTACCTTCAACCAGGTAAGAAGTGGACTTTGATTCCTCAATACTACCCACTGATTCAGACTGATTCCTTGCATAGCCAGGCTCAAAAATTCCTTGTGTGCCAGCAGAATGATCAAAACCAACATTGACTCTGGCAGTCAGGTTATCGATTATTTCATGATCGATATAAAGGTTAGAATAGGTTCTCCATTCTGTGTAATCATTCTCCATCTCTGTAAACAGACCAATTGGATTGATCCTGGTCCTTACATCTCTGGAAAAAGCCAAATCGGTGGCCAGCGTACCATCTTCATTATAAGGCCGCAATCCCGGGGCCATTCTCAATGTGGCGTATAGGGGTGCGTTTGTCCTGGAACCTGGTCTTTTATCCATGAAACTTGAACTAATTCTGGATACATAGATATTCATTCCAACCTTGGTCCTTTCTCCAAACTTACGGTCTGCATTCAGCCGTACTGAAAATCGTTCAAACTGACTATTTAAGAATAAACCTTCCTGATCGAAGTAAGTTCCGGATAATGAAAATCGGGAAATGTCATCTCCTCCTGAAGCCCTTAACGTATAACTTTGAATCTTGGCTTCCCTGGTTACCTCGTCGAGCCAATCCGTATTATAAGGTGAAGCCAAATCCTCGGCGCTATACCAGGGATTACCATCATTCACACCTTGTGCGTACTGTTCGTTAACAATTCTTGCGTTATCATCCCAGTCTATGTAGTCCAAGCTTCCGTTTATCGACTGGACTCCGGTATAACCATCCAAGCTTATTTCGGTTTTCCCTGATTTCCCCTGTTTGGTGGTAATTAGTACCACGCCGGATGAGCCTCTTGATCCATAAATTGCCGCTGAGGCAGCATCTTTCAAAATATCTATGGACTCAATATCTTCGGGGGCGATGGAAACGCCAGCAGCTAATGGAAAGCCATCCACCACATATAGAGGCTGGTTGCTATTGGATATTGAAGTATTTCCCCGGATAACAATATTCAGGTTCCGGCCTGGTTCCCCATCATTCGCGGAAACCTCGACTCCTGCCGCACGCCCCTGCAGCATACTCGCTGCCGAAGCTACTGCTGCCCCAGTAGTCATATCCTCATTCCCAAGAGAAACTACCGCTCCGGTCAAATCTTTCTTCTTTACTGATCCGTAACCAACTACCACGATCTCATCCAACAAAGTAAGGTCAGGTGACAGCGCGAAATTGATTACATTCCTGTCTCCAACTTCTACTTCCGCTGCACTGAACCCAACATAAGTAAAGACCAGCGTGGTCCCTTCTGGCACCTCTAATGAAAAATTGCCGTTTATATCGGTAACTGTTCCTGTAGTGGTTCCTTTGACCAGTACGTTAACGCCCGGAAGCTCTGAGTTATCTTCAGCAGAGGTCACTTTTCCGGTAACAATCTTATCTAATACCGGAGCATTAGTGGTGAGCGTTTCAGTTACCATCGGCTGAAGTAATTTTCTTCTGCTTACGAATATATTTTCATCAATTCGTTTGAAATTAAGCTTTGTCTTCTGCGCAAGGTTTCTTAGGACATCACCCAAAGTTCGATTGGTTGCAACAATGCTGATTTCCGTATTGATGTCAATCACTCCCTGATTGTAACTGAAATTGAAAATTGTTTGATTTTCAAGATCCGTGAAAACGTCCCGCAGGTTGTTATCCGGCAGCTCCAGGCTAACCAGGATATCTTCAATGCTGGAACTCTGACTATTAGCGTCGTTAGCTATTAATAGTCCGGCAAATACGCATTGAACCACTAGTACATAAAATACTGATTTTGACATGATCAGAATTTGTCTAAGTATTTTTCGATTCATAACTTAGTAAGGTTTTGTTGAACTTAGTTTAACAAGATTGATGTCTCAAATGAATCTATGACAGATCCAATGGCATTAAGAGTCACTTGAGGTTTAAAATAGCCGGCTTTTAAGCTGGCTATTTTAACTAGTATTACATTTTATCATATTATTGGAAGTTATTTTATTATTAGTTTTCCATTTTTAAATTCATACTCGAACTCTGAAGTAGTATGTAAACCCATCATTATCTCCTCTAGTGATTGATTCCTAAATTCACCTACAATCCCTTTCTTTATGGGTTTCTCTCTCTCAATTATAATATCTATCCCATACCATCTCTCAAGTTCAATTACCAACTCTTCCATAGATGCATTGTTGAAATGCAATACTCCATCGCTCCATCCTAAAACTTCGTTCGCGTTATAACCGGAGACAGTTAACTTACTCTCATTAACAAAACAGATGGCTTGTTCTGCCGGTGATAGCCAAACAGGCTCTGTGGAAGCAGACCCAGTGGATTTATCGTTTGAAAGTTTTTTTACAGAGACCTTCCCTGAAACCACAGAAACCTCTACATGGCTATTAGAATAAGCGTTTACATTAAAGGAAGTGCCAACCACACGAGTCTCTACTCCTTTGGATATTACCAGGAATGGTCTTAAGGAGTCGGGTGTTATTTCGAAAAAAGCCTCTCCTTCCAGAGAAACCATTCTTTTATTTTTATCAAATGGTTTTGGGTAGCTAATTTTACTTTCCGAATTAAGTTTTACCCTTGATCCGTCAGGCAGATAAACTGTCAATTTCTGGCCTGAGGGGATCTCTTTTACAATCATTTGTTGTGCTAAATAATTCTGTTCCTCGGCCGCCTTTTCATGATACAGGTAAAGCACAGTACCCAGTAATATTGGGATGGTGACTGCTGCTACCTTCTTTAAATAGGAACTCCAAACCTTTGAAAGCCGAGCCCTTTTCATTGAATGGACCGGCGTGCTATCCATTGTTTCCGATTTGATATTCCTCCACAGTTCTACCTGGTCGTTAGCACTAAAACCTGTGTCGTCAAATGACAGTGATTCGATAATACGGATTGCTTCCCTGGCTGATTCGTGATATTGTGGGTTCTCTTCCCACCAGGCTTCCCAAAATTCTGAATCGTTAGGGTTATTATTTTTTACCCAATTGAAGAAAGATTCATTCATCAACAGGTCTTCGGTCTGGAAGTTTTCGGATTTCATAAAGATTAAAATAGAAGCTGTTGAGTGCTTCTTTCCTTAAAAGGAATGGGAGGGCAAAAATCTACTCACTGAAATGAGTTTATTTTTTAAAATAGTTTCTACCCTTGTAAAAGAAAGATCAGCAGGATAGGAATTTTGTGCAGCATTTGTTCACGAAGCACCTTCAGTACCCGATATACCGTGTTATAAGCTGATTGCGGGTTAACACCCATGATTTTGGATATATTCGCGAAGTCCATTCCACAATAGAAACGCAAATAGATTACTTCTTTTTGACGGCATGTCAGGGTATTCAGGCTTTCATGAAGCTGTTCTTTTAGTTTTCTGTCACTTTCATTGTTGATAAGTATCATTTCAGGTGACAACTCGAATCCTATAGGGTCATCACTGGTATAAACTTGCTTCCTGGCCGCTTTGAGTTTCTTGACCAGGTTTCTTCGAAGAGCCTTTACCAGATAATATTGAATGGAATTAGTGGACCCAAGATTGGTACGGTTTTTCCACAAATCAATGAAGAGGTCCTGAATTGCGTCCTTTAAAGTTTCGTCATCACTACAAATTCGACGTCCGTAATTTGCCAGAAGGTTGACATAGCGATTATATATCAATTCAAAGACCCCATTATTTCCATTTCTGAACAATTGCCACAATGCAACATCGTCCATGGATTGAAATGGGTCTTGCTTATATTCTCTATGGTCCTTAGACATATTAATTATCGAGCTTACATAATTCTCTGTAAGTATCCATCGTACAATATAATTATAATTACCTGGACTCGGTAACCAGCTAGATACACATTGCTTTCAGGCATCCTTTTACATACCCCACGGATTCCGCAAGGCCGGGTAAAGGATCGTCTGCGTCTTTTTCGTATTCAATACTCACTACCCCCTGATAATTTTTATTCACCAACATATTCAGGAACTTTGGAATATCAATAACACCACGGCCGATTTCTACGGTTTTGCCATCCTCAGCAGCTTTATCAACATCTTTCAGGTGGATATCAAATAAGCGGGAGAAATACTTCTCACCAGCCTCTGTAGGATCCACCCCAATTCTTTCGGTGTGTCCGATATCCATACAAATACCGAATCTCTCATCCAGGTGCTTAATTTTTTCATAAATGCTTTCAGGGCTTGGGTACAGATCATCTCCGGGACCATGATTATGAATGGCTACCCGGATATCGTATTGCTTGATCTTTTCATTGGTATAATCCAGTAAATCATGACCCGGCACACCAACGATCACTGACATTCCGGCATTCTTTGCATATTCAAATGCCTGGTCTACTTCAGATTTATCTTTCATGTAAATCACACCTGCACCATACAGCACCAAACCTGCAGCAGACACCCTGGCTGCGCTCCCTTTTAATTCCTCCGGGGCAGCATCCATGGGCAAATGCATGCTTTTAAAACAAATGTAGTCAAGCCCGGCCCTTTTGGTCATGGCTATAGTTTCTTCCTGATTAAATTTTCTTAAGCTATAAGAAGCCAGTCCCAGTTTAAGTTGTACCTGTTCTCCCGGCTGATTGATGCCTTCACTTTTCAATTGTAAAAGCGAGGCGGCACCGCTGACCGCGGTTATTTTTAAAAACTTCCTTCTTGATCTCGTGTTCATGCTTTCTGGTGATCTATGATATACTCAAGTTAGTGAAACTTATCTAATGGTCCGTTAAAAGTATTTGAAGTTGTTTCTTCCTTTTCCTGACCCTGACTATGGTGATAACCCAAATTAAATTGTATACCCAGCCCGCCAGTGCCGCCCCCATTGGAAAGTTTAAAAGGATACTTATGATTGACAATAAAACTGAAAAGGCCCCTATCAAAGCCAGATAGAGTTTTTCATTCATGGAAAAGCGGGTCTCATAAAGTTCAACGGAATCCAAATTTAAGCTTGCGCTTTTCTTAAGTACATGTCGGTACATTAAGTACAGGCAAAGCCATATAAGCACAAAACCCAAACCGTAAATGATCATGAGATGTGGTAGTTTCTCCATAGGTATCATTTGAGTTAGTTGATCAAAAACAGCATTCAAATTACCGGTGACTGCTGCAAATAAATATTTCAACAACCAGGTCATCAAAAATTTTAAGGGATAAACGTAAAACAGCAGAAAGAACAACAGGGCAAGATTGAGAATGCTAATGGTGGAATCAACCAGACCGTACCTCAAAAAAAATATGCATTGCTGTCGCCAAATCCAGTAAATAAACAGAATACACACTCCAAATGGGAGTAAATCCTTTATGAAAAGCCAAAGCTCGTTAAAACTCCGCGGAACGCTGCTGGACAGCAGCAGTATTGCGATTGCCAACGCGAATACACCATCGCTAAGTGCTTCCAGCCGACTACCGCCGCTGCCTCGGATAGTGAAATGTTCAAGCGTATCGGAGTTCTTTAGGTTGGATCTAATGTTATCAGGTTTAGGTTAGTAAATTCCCCTCCTCATCCCATTCTGCTATATCGTTTCTTTTTTCCTGATCTACGCACCTCGCAATCCATTCAGGGTCATAGGACAAATTGTGCTCATCCAGTACTTCCTGTGGTATTCCATCCCATACATTCGGTTGATTACCCACATAACCCAGGTCCTTTATGCCTATTTCTGAAGTATAATAGCCTGTAAGTGTCAGGTTACGCATCAATGAAAAGAATTTCTCCCCATGTTTGAGATGTTCCGGGGTCTTGCCAGGGTAAGCAATTTCATCAATAACTGCAAGTTGCTGGTCGTCGGAACATTTGCTGAAATCCAGGTTAAATCTTTCATTGGTTTGGTTATTCAACCACATAATACCCCCACGAAGTGGCAGTTGATGGTTAGGCATATCTTTAGCCATAAATTCTATAAATTCCGGAACTCCGGCATCTGTAGCGGAACCAAAATCAGCTTCTGCCGGGAGTATGATATCGCACAGAACAGCCAAAGTGGTCAATTCTTCATGGTTAAAATACTGCTGGCTTCGTAGCTTTTCATCTCGCTCCTTCTCCTCAGGAGTTCGCCCGTATCCTGTTGATTGTGCTGCGGAATCTGTTTCCTGCGGTGGTTGCTCTGCCGGGGCACAACCGTTGAGCACCAGCCCACCCGCTACCGAACCGACCAGTAATGACTTTAGTGATTCTCTCCTGTCCATATCTAAATATTTTGCTTCTTTAATTCATCAATAATGTATTCTGAAGTACGCCAGGCCAGCGCCAGAATTGTCCAGGTAGGATTTTTATCGGCCTGTGAAACAAACGGGCCACCATCTGTCACGAATACATTGTTTACTTCATGTAGTTGTTGAAATTTATTTACTACAGATTTTGAAGCGTCATCTCCCATTCGGGTGGTTCCTACTTCATGGATAATCCGGCCCGGTGCCAGTAAACCATAGTCTTTGTCCTTTCCGGGTTTGTCTCCCAAGGGCTCCGCCCCCATTCCTTCGAATATTTGTTCGAAAGTTTCGTGCATATGTTTAGCCTGCTGACGTTCATAATCAGTCCATTTATAGTGAAACCGCAACACCGGGATACCATACTCATCTACCACTTCCGGGTCTATCTCACAATAGTTATCGTATTGTGGAACGCTTTCGCCACGGCCGCTGATACCCATCACCGAGCCGTAGTATTTTTTGACATCTTCTCTCAGTTTACTTCCGTATCCTCCCACAGTCCCTCCAAATTTTTCGTTAAGGTCCGATGCATTAAAACCGAATCCGTAGGACGGCATACCCATACCCCCCCAAACTTCAAGGTGATAGCCTCTGGGGAAATCGAGTTTTTTGTTATCGAGCCACCAGGGTGTGTAAACATGCATGCCACCAACCCCGTCCTCGTTATAGGTTTTGCGGTTGAACATTGCAGGTACTATGGCAGACCTGCTGGCTCCGGTAGAGTCGTGGACATAGCGCCCAATCATTCCGCTGCCGTTACCCAGACCATTTGAAAAAAGCGAGCTTTTTGAGTTAAGCAGAATTCGTGCGCTGCTGCAGGCAGAAGCTGCAAGTACCACTATTTTTCCTTTGATTGAATACTCTTTTCGGTCTTCCCGGTTTATGTAAGAAACTCCGGTTGCCCGGCCCTGGTCATTGGTCAATACTTCCCGAACCATGGCGTTGGTAAACACTTTGAGGCTATGGCCGGACCGTTGGGTTGGAAGAATGAGGCAGGTTCCTGCGGAAAAATCTGCATAGGCCATGCATGCCCGGCTACATTGACGGCAGTAAAAACATACCCCACGTTCATTGTTTATCCGTTTGGTAAGAATTGACAGCCTGCTTGGTATGGCGGGTATTTTAGCCTTTTTTGCTCCCTGGATAAAATACAGTTCATGCAATCTTGGCTTAGGCGGAGGCAGAAAGTAACCATTGGGCTCATTGTCGAAATTTTCCTTAGTTCCAAAAACCCCAATGAGTTTATCCACCTTATCATAATACGGGGCAACATCCTCGTAACCTATAGGCCAGTTATCGCCCAATCCATCAATGTCCTTGCGCTTAAAATCCTTTGGGCCAAATCGCAGGGATATTCTGCCCCAATGATTGGTACGGCCGCCCAGCATCCTTGATCGAAACCAATCGAATTCGGTATTATCTTTTCTGGTATAAGGTTCTCCATCAATTTCCCACCCTCCATAGGCACTGTCAAAGTCACCGAACGCCCTGACGTTACTTGCCCCTCTTCTGGGTGACTCCCAGGGCCAGCGCAATTGAGTGCGGTGTTCATCATTTTTGGGATCAAACATGGGGCCTGCTTCTACTACCGCCACATTCAATCCACTTTCTGCCAGTATTTTTGAGGTCATGCCACCACCGGCCCCGGATCCAACTACTATTACGTCAAAAGTTTCAGGTGATTCTATTATTTGCATGGGTTTCCAGATTTTGAAAAGTTAATATAAGAAGATTTCTATAGTTTTTAGTTTTGAGTTTTTAGTTTTTAGATGGAGCAGGGAGCATGAGCATGAGCATGGAGCATGGAGCATGGAGCAGGGAGCAGGGAGCAGGGAGCAGGGAGCATGGAGCATGGAGCATAGAGCATAGAGCATAGAGCATAGAGCAGGGAGCAGGGAGCAGGGAGCAGGGAGCAGGGAGCAGGGAGCAGGGAGCAGGGTACTGAATGCACGGCCGAACCTTCGAAGTGCTCAGCTAATTGTTTGCCAGTATTGATTAAATTAGTACAAACCTATAAACCAATGAAAACGCTGGCGTGCCATTTGGTTACCATTCTTTTAATGGTTACCACGGTAAACGGGCAGACCGCCCGGGAGATCATTGATACCGCAATTGAAAAAACCGGTGGTTTGTCAAATTGGGGCGCCCTTAATGGATTTCGAATAACTGCCTGGTTCGACCAGGGTGGGGTTGATTTTCCTTTGGAAATTGTACAGCTAAAAGATGGGCGGCAATATACCAAAATTAACTTTCAGGAAACCGAGATCATGCAGGGCGTTTTTGACGGAGAGACACTATGGAGTACAAATTTCCAAACCCAAACTCCTGAAAAGGCCGACCTGGAAACCACCGCAAATGTAAAGCTGGATGCAAACGATTTTCCGGATGACCTGTTGGGATATCAGAGGAAGAATTATACCGTAGAGCTGCTTGGAAAAACCACTTTAAACAGCGTTCCGTGTTTTAAAATTAAGTTGACAAAAGAACCGGTTACTATCAATGGTGTTAAATCAGATGATCTGGTTTATTACTACTTTAACACCAGTACATTTCTTCCGTTCGCTAAAGAATTCGAAATGAAACACGGTCCTATTCAAGGTTCGACCATGCTAATTCAGTTTGAGGACTACCGACAGGTTGACGGGTTATTTTTTCCCTTTTCCATGCTGCAAGGGGTAAAAGACGCACCTCCGCAACCATTGAAAGTTGAATCAATAGAGTTAAATCCTGATATTAGTCAACGTGTGTTTATTTTTTCAAAATAATTGACTGGAATGACTAAATTGACCTATTGCCAAACCTGTAATTTTCTTGTTATGAAATACCCTATTTGTCTGCTACTTAGTCTGAATTCATTAATGCTATTTGGCCAACAGTTCGATACGGCGACCCCAGAGTCAGTCAACATCTCGGGTACCCGTATGGAAAGAGTTGATAACTACATTAAGTCAGCCATTGAAACGAATGTCATCCCTGGCGGTGTTTTCATTCTGGCCAGGGAAGGAAAGATTGTATATCACAAAAGTTTTGGAAACCGCGACGGTAATACTGCCTATAAAAACCAGGATATCTTCCGGATTGCCTCTATGACCAAAGCCATAACCAGTATTGCAATTTTGCAACTGTATGAGCAAGGCCTTTTGGGCCTTGATGATCCGCTCGAGTGGTTCATTCCAGCATTTAAGGAGATGAAAGTCCTGGACACTTTTAATCAGCAGGATTCTTCATATACAACGGAACCGGCTGAAAATAAAATTACCATCAGGCACCTGCTCACCCATACCTCCGGGATTACCTATGGGGACTTTAACCCGGGAAAGGTCATGGCAGTCTATTCAAAATTTGATATGCTCGGTCAGGGACTTTCCAATCCCAAATGGACCACTGAAGAGTTTATAAACAGGCTGGCCGAAGTGCCGTTAGTGTTTGAACCCGGAACCAGGTATTTATACGGACTGAATATGGACGTGCTTGGAAGAGTAATTGAGGTTGTGTCTGGTGAGACCCTTAGTGAATATTTTCAGCGTCATATTTTTGAACCAATTGGAATGGAGGACACATACTTTTATCTAACTGCGGACAAACATTCACGATTAGTACCAATTTATCAACAATCGGATGATGGTACTTATGCTCCGGTTTCAGATGATGCCCTGGTGGGTTTTATCAATTATCCTATAGCTGAGGATAAAAATCATTATGCAGGAGGTGGTGGGCTTTCTTCTACCGCTATTGACTATGCTAAGTTTATTCAAATGTTACTGAATGATGGATCCTTCAATGGGAACCGTCTGTTAAATCCTCAAACGATCGACCTCATCAATACCGATCAGATGATCACATTAAATAAAACCGGAAATGGATTTAGTGACATACCTGGAGTTACTTTTGGATTGGGCTTCATGGTATATACCGACGATGCAAGGGGACTCAATATCAAGTCACCGGGGACATATGAATGGGGTGGGTATTTCAACACCAAATATTTCATTGATCCTGAGGAGGAGCTTATTTTTGTGGGTATGACCCAGATTAGTGGCTTTAAATATGGCTATTTTTGGGATCGCCTGTATGCACTGCTGTACGGTGTGCTTGAAGATTAAGCCCACCGCCCCCTTTTAATTTTTGCAAGTATCATCATTAATAATTCCGAATCATTAGAATTTAACAGCATTACCCGATCCATGATTCGTTGGGCCAACAGTGGTTTATCCAGAACTCCCAATTGATTCAACAACTCCTTTATTTCCTCTTTTAGCAACCCCTGAAGCCGGGAGTTGCCAGCACTGATACCAGGCCTTGTTGCGGGATACTCGTTACCGGTTCCGGGGTGCGTATTTTGCGTTGTAGGGTTGGAGTTTGATGCCTCTATTGCTTGCACTCGGAGCAGGTCCTGGGTCTTAGCAACTGGCGCTTGAGGATTTAGTTGGGGATTTTCTGAAGCCAGATGCATGCAACCTATATGGGTGCTAAGTTCCCAGGCATAAATTAACACGCTTTGTGCCAGATTTAATGATGGATAACTGGTTGACAATGGAATAGTACTGACCAGGTCACACCGGTCCAGGTCATCTGTGGATAACCCGTTTTCTTCTGAGCCAAATACTAACCCTGTAGTTGCCAAAATTTTCTGCTTTCGACCACACAGCGCTCCGATTTGCTTCGGTGTATGATAGTCATACCGCTTTACTCTACCTTTGGAGGTGGTCCCAATGGATAAATCCACATCGAAAAGTGCCTGGTTCAAATTGGTAAAATTTCGCACACTATCCAGTATGTCATGTGCGCCATACCCGGTCTTTCTGGCCGGCGTGGAATCCTGCAATGAATTCCCAACAATTCGCAACGAATTGAAACCTAATGTTTTT
>BQJT01000073.1 GCA_021604845.1 Cyclobacteriaceae bacterium | reverse complement strand
CCTGGAAAGCACCGAACTTGAATATATGGATCAATGATGGGAAAATTAACCAATAGCTGCTTCTTTATAACCATTACGGTTTATTTGATGGCGGCCTGTAACTTAAAACCAGAGCAGGCTAAGGATTTACCTGTCAGCATTAATGTATGGTATGGGGACCATCAATCTTTTGGCTTTACGGGCCTGCCTCAAAAATGGATCAACATTCTGGGCGATATTAAATCAGAAGAAGGAATTCGCGAAGCGTTTTACAGTCTTAACCAGGGGGCACCTGTTCAGCTGACCTTAGGCTCAGATCTACACAGACTGGCGGCAGATGGTGATTTTAACATTGATATTTCAGTCGAAGATTGTAATAGTGGGGAAAATATTGTGGAAATCGTAGCTATAGATTCATCGGGAAACCGGGTTTCAAGGGTAGTGGATATCGAAGTACAAATGGGCAAACAATGGCCTTTACCGTATTCAATTCAATGGTCCAAAGTGTCTAATCTTCAGGAGGTTGCACAGGTTGTCGATGGCTTCTGGGAAATCACTGAGAACGGAGTAAGGAATGTCGATAGTTATTACGATCGTATGATCGCGTTTGGAGATGAATCCTGGGTAAACTATGAAGTATCCACCACCGTTATTTTTCACGATTTCACACCACCAGTTGACGGGCCGCCAACTTATGAAGTATCACATGCGGCAATTGCCAGCCGGTGGCCTGGACACGGCTTTGATGGACTCCAACCCAATAGGCAGTGGTATCCCTTGGGAGCTACTTCAGAATTCAGGTTAACCACGGAATTGGATAGTTGCCGATGGAGAATCTTCGATGGACCAAAGCCGGGATCGATCGATTTTTATGTCGAACAGCCGGTTGAAGCCTATAGGAGTATTGAATTAAACCGTAAATATGGGATGAAACACCGGGTGGAATCAATAGCTGCCGACAGTACTCGATACAGTGTAAAATTGTGGCCGTTTGACCAGCCGGAACCGGAAGAGTGGGATTTTTACGGTATCGAACAGGAGGAAAACCTGGCTTCCGGAAGCGTTACTTTGATTGCACATAATACCAATGTTACTTTTGGTGATGTACTGGTTACCCCCATAGAGGACAAATAAAGCACTCAGTCAAAATTTGGGGATTAGGTGGCAAGTTCGTCCCAAATTGCTCGAGGCTTGAAACTACAGCGGTGATCTGTGAACGAAATGGGATCAGCTTTAGTTGAGGAATCGACACTGGATCGCAGTGGTATGAATGAAGCTGGAGCGTTTTGTGCTCCTAATAGAATATTAAAATAACTGATAAAATCAGATTGGGATAATGGAAGATAAACTTGCAGTACTAAAAAGTAAGTGCATTCATATCAGACGGCAAATTATTAAGATGGTGTATAACGCACGATCCGGACATATAGGAGGTAGCCTTGGATCAACCGAACTGCTGGTTGCCCTATATTACCACATAATGAAACATAATCCGGATGACCCGGAGTGGCCGCTGCGTGACCGGTTCATCCTGTCAAAGGGGCACTGCACACCTGTATTGTACGCTGTATTGGCAGATTTGGGTTATTTTCCTGAAAAAGACTTATTGACCTTTCGAAGACCAGGTTCCCATCTGCAAGGTCATCCTTATCAGCCAAAGACTCCAGGTGTAGAAGCTACTACCGGTTCCTTGGGCATAGGTTTTTCAACAGGGCTTGGTATGGCACTGGTTGCCAAAATGAATGGGGAAGATCAACGGTATTTTATCATTTGTGGCGACGGCGAACTCCAGGAAGGGCAGATATGGGAAGCGGCAATGTTTGCAAATAAGTATAAGCTAAACAATGTTATCGCATTTGTTGACCGAAATTACCTGCAGACAGATGGAAATTCAGAAGACATTATGCCATTGGATCCTTTAGCTGAAAAATGGAATAGTTTCGGTTGGGCCACTTATGAAATTGACGGCCACAATTTGGAAGAAATAATCAACACGGTAAACGATGCAGACAAAAGCGACCGTCCGGTTATGATCATCGCAAATACTATAAAAGGCAAAGGTGTATCATTCATGGAAAATGCAGTTGGATGGCATGGAGGGGTTCCATCCGAGGAAGAAGCAGCCAAATCATTAAAAGAGTTAGAAAATGGAATTTAAACAAACAAGGCAGGGATACGTTGACGCCTTAATTGAACTTGGGGC
Organism: Cyclobacteriaceae bacterium; assembly: GCA_021604845.1. Classification (GTDB taxonomy): domain Bacteria; phylum Bacteroidota; class Bacteroidia; order Cytophagales; family Cyclobacteriaceae; genus SZUA-3. Next base: position 19,272 of record BQJT01000073.1, on the reverse strand, counting down.
TGAACTTCCGGAATTGGTGGTGTTAGATGCTGATGTAGGGAAAGCTACCCTGACGCTTCAGTTTCAGGAAAAGTATCCGGATAGGTTCTTTAATTGTGGGGTACAGGAGCAAAACATGCTAGCAGTGGCCGCCGGGATGTCGTTGGCAGGGAAAATTCCATTTGCAAGTACTTTTGGGGTCTTCGCTACCTGCAGAGCTGGTGATCAACTTCGAAATGCGATCGCTTATCCGAAAGCGAACGTAAAGTTGGGAATTACTCATTGCGGGTTAAGTGTTGGGGGCGATGGGGCATCCCATCAGTCAAATGAAGATATTGCCATTACGCGTTCCTTTCCTAACTTAACCATTTTGGTTCCCGGTGATTATCAGGAAGCAAAACTAGCTACTAAAGCTGCAGCCAGGCATATTGGACCGGTTTACTTGAGATTGGGAAGGGATAAATACCCTGTAGTTCCCGAGATACACGACTCTTTCGAGATTGGAAAGGCAAAACTTCTTAAAAATGGGAATGATATTACTATAATAAGTACCGGAATAATGATTTCTGAAGCCCTGAAAGCATCAGGACTACTCTCCCAACGGGGTATTTCTGTGAGGCTCATTCATATGCATACGATTAAACCACTGGACCGTGAAATAATTATTAGCGCTGCTAAGGAAACCGGTGGCATTGTTACCGTTGAAGAACACTCAATAATTGGCGGCCTGGGTGAGGCCGTTGCCGGAGTAGTTGCCGAGACCTACCCCTGTCCGGTACAAAGAGTGGGCATGATGGATGTATTTGGTGAATCCGGACCAGCACAAGAACTTTTTGACAAGTTTGGATTAAGGGCAAGTAATATTGTTGAAAAAGCCGAAATGATTAATTCTGTTAAAAACACAATACCATGAAAGCAGTAGTTAAATATCAAAAAGGTTCAGGAAATGTTGAGGTTCGTGAGATGCCCGAACCACAATGTACCGATGATAAAGTTATTCTGGAAGTGGCCCACTGTGGTGTGTGCGGTACAGATCTGCATGTTTATCATGATACGTTCAGAAACTTTCCGCCGGTGATTCTCGGGCATGAATTCAGCGGCCGAATTGTCGAGGTGGGGAAAAATGTAAAAAATGTCAACATCGGGGAAAACTATTGTGTTCTTGGGGCAACCGCAGTACAATGTGGTTCCTGTCAATATTGCGAAAGCGGCGAGTTCATGTTTTGTAAAAATAGGAGAGGCATGGGACATGGCGTCAACGGGGCTTTCACCAGGTATACTGCTATCAGGCCAAATCAATTGTTTTCGATTCCTGATGGAGTGCCTCTTGAACAGGCAGCTTTGGTAGAGCCATTCGCCGTTGCGGTCCACGTGGTGGAAGAGATCGCAAAATTCAGGCTGGGTGATACGGTACTGCTTTCGGGGCCTGGTCCCATTGGTTTGTTATGCCTTAAGGTATTAGCTGCTCATGGATTAAAGGTAATCGTGGTCGGCACCGCAGATGATGAGATGCGGCTTGAAACTGCCAAAAAATATGGCGCAAGTGCGACCCTGGTGGCCGGGCGGGATAATATTACCGATCATGTCGAGTCTCAAACAAATGGACTGGGAGTGGCTTTGGCTATCGAATGTGCCGGAGCAGAGGCCTCGGTAGTAAATTGTTTAAATGCGTTAAGACCCCTGGGGCAGTATGTTCAGGTAGGACATTTCGGAAAAGATTTGACCGTTCCCTGGGACCTGGTGGCATTTAGACAGTTACGTATTCATGGCTCTGTGGGGTATACTAAGGATACCTGGCGTCGGGCCATAACCATGTTGGACCAAAATATTGTAAACCTCGGTGATGTGATTACACATCAATTTGATATAACAGACTGGGAAGAAGCCTTTAATCTGATGTGGGATAAGCAAGCAATAAAAATATTGCTTAACCCCAATTGAAAATCCAGATCATCTCATCCCAAAGTCGCAAATTTCCAATCGATACCACGCGGTGAGCGGTAGATTGTACCCGGCTATGAAAATTTTGCCTATCTTTAGCTTCACCCAATAAGATCCCCATTACCGGTTGTTGGAATCCCCGGTAGAATCAGTTAATTCAATATGAGACCTCTGTTGATCGATAGGACAGCTAATAGTGAAGCAAAATCATTCACCATTCAACACATGGATTCTCATAGTGATTTTTTCTGGCATTGTCATAAACAGCTGGAACTGGTAATTGTGCTTAGCGGATCCGGGACACGGTTTGTAGGTGATGACAAGAGTCCCATAGTCAAAGATGAGGTGGTGCTGCTTGGACAAAACTTGCCGCACTTGTGGTTATTTGATAACGAGCCAACTTCTCCTGAACCCGAAATCTTAATTATCCATCTAGACAAAGAATTGTTTTCAGGGTGTACCAATAATCTACCTGAACTACAACCGATTCATAATCTAATACATGGGTCAGCACGTGGAATAATATTTAATGGTGTCAAGGCCAGTGATATTGCTTCTCAAATACTGGAAGACACAGAACCCTTTCTGTCCTTGATTTCCATGCTGGAAGTATTGAACATTTTGTCCAGGGACCAAACTCAGCGAACCATTTCCAGTTGGATTTATCATGAATTTCGAGATGATGTAGATAGCAGACTTGAAGCGGTATACGACTTTATATTTCACAACTTTCAAAGCCGGATTACGCTGGCCGAACTTGCGGACATCGCCTGTATGAATCCGGCAGCATTCTGCAGGTATTTTAAAAAGGTACACAATCAAACATTAACTGAATTCATAAATGAAGTGCGAATAGGACATGCATCCAAACTGCTGATCCAAAACCACTCTTCTATATCGCTGGTTTGTTTTGAATCGGGGTTTTCAAACATCGCTAGCTTTAATCGTCAATTTAAACAATTGAAAGGGATGACACCTACTGAGTACATGCAATGCTATGCTCAGTCGGGTATTGGTTGACATACCCTTCTTAGATCCGATCCTTTTTCGATGCTTATTATACCCAACTTATACCTTGCCAGGTATAGTAAAAAATAGTTACGATTAATTTAGTTATAGAATCAAATAATCGATAAAAGAAAGGATATAATGCCATTATATAAACATATACCTTGTAAATGCTTTTCAAATAAAATATATTTAATATTCTTTATAGAATATACTGAAGGCTGTTGTACAGGAAAATATTGTACAATTTAGGTTAGTGGTTAGCTCTACAATGAGTTTAATAATCTACATGATAAGAAGGGTAATAGTTATTGGTGTTTTCCTGTTGGGGATCGTTATCAGTTGTCAACAGGGAGACAACACCGGGGATACCTACCGCGAGACTTTGTTTGAATCAATACCTTCCAGCCACACTGGAATCAAATTCAACAATCAACTTCAGGAGACGGATACTTTTAACGCATTATTTTATGAGTACTACTACAATGGGTCCGGAGTAGCTGTAGGTGATTTCAACAATGATGGATTAAGCGATATCTTTTTTGGTGGAAATATGGTGGATAGCAGAGTTTACATAAATCGCGGGAATTTCAGTTTTGATGATGTAACCGAGCAATCCAATATTGATACCAGGGGGAGTTGGGTTACCGGTATTAGCCTGGTTGACATAAACCAGGATAACTGGTTGGATATCTATGTGAACGTGGGAGGAAATATTGATGCTGACTACCGTAATATGTTTTTCATAAATAATGGGGATCCGGATCATTTAACTTTTGAAGAACAGGCAGCAGTTATGGGACTGGATGACCGTGGCTATTCCAACCAGTCGGCATTTTTTGACTACGATGGTGACGGTGATCTGGATATGTATGTGGTTACTACTTCAATGACCATTCCCAACAAAAACAGAATCAGAACACGGAGGTCCGATGGCTCAATGCGCAACACTGACCGGCTATATCGGAATGAAGGCATAGATCAGACAACCAACCTGCCCAGATTTAAAGATGTTTCCAGGGAAGCAGGCATTGGGTGGGGTGGCTTTGGTCTGGGGTTAGCTATAAGTGATGTCAATATGGATGGGTGGCCGGATATATATGTGGCCAATGATTATGTTACCAATGACCTGCTTTATATGAACCAGGGTGACGGCACTTTTATTGATATGGCCGGGAGTTACTTCAAACACACCAGTTATAGCGCTATGGGAACCGATATTGCCGATATTAATAATGATGGGCTCCAGGATATTATAACCGTAGATATGTTACCCGCAGATTACTTTCGGAAAAGAATCATGGCGGGCAACAACAGAGAATACAATCGGGTAAAAATGGAAGAGGATGCAGGCTATAGTCCTCAAAATATCCGAAATACCCTACAACTGAACAACGGTCTGATAAATGGACGGGTTTCATTTAGTGAAATCGGGCAACTTTCCGGAATACATGAAACAGATTGGAGTTGGGTTCCATTACTTGCTGACTTTGATAATGACGGTTACCGGGATTTATTCGTAGGTAACGGGATACCCCATGACCTGACAAATATGGATTTTGGAACAGTATGGGCCGAGCTGGTAAATGAAAACCCAAATGCCGATTGGAATTTTTATCGTAAGGCGCTAATGAAGGACCTTAGGGGTAAAGGAGATGTTAAACTATCCAACTACATATTTCAGAATTCCGGCCACCTGGTTTTTAAAGATAAGACCAGAGAGTGGGGGCTGAGTAAACCATCTTATTCTACCGGAGCAGCCTATGCAGATTTTGATAACGACGGTGATTTAGACCTGGTTGTTAACAATCTCAACGATCCACCGATGATCTATCGAAATACCCTGGTTGAAAAGACCCCTGAAACCGGGGCCTCTCTTCAAATCAAGCTAGCCGGATCCCCAATGAATACCGGAGGTCTGGGGTCTTTGATACGGTTATATTATGGTGACCAGCAGCAGGTTCATGAGCATTTCCCAGTCAGAGGATTTCAGTCAACGGTAGATGCCAAAATACACTTTGGACTGGGGTCAGTGGAGGAAATTGATTCTTTATACATAAGATGGCCAGATGGTAAAGAACAAATGCTTTACCAGGTCAAGACTACTGAAGAGATCACTTTAAAATATACCGAGGGGGGAACGATTGATTACCGCCAGGACCAGGTAAAAAAAGGCGAAAAATGGTTTAAAGAGGTATCGGAAGCGAAAGGACTGTTATTCAGTCATCATGAGAGAGAATTCGTTGATTTTTTGATTCAGCCCCTGATTACCCACCAATACTCTAAGGAGGGCCCTGGAATTGCTGTTGGTGATATGAACGGAGATGGTCTGGAAGACTTTTTTGTGGGGAATGGCAACAGTTATGCGGCAACTATATTCCTGCAGGACCACACCGGAGTGTTTAACTCCAACCCACTGCCGGGCAATCAAAATTACGAGGACATGGGGGCTTTGCTATTTGATGCGGATTCCGATGGAGATCAGGACCTTTTCGTGGTTAGCGGCGGGACAGGACTGCCCGCGGGAAATGAATTATATCGTGATAGAATATATATAAACGATGGTAAGGGCGGTTTTACTATGGACGAAGAAGCGCTCCCGGATCTTCGTGTTTGCGGATCAAAGGTCTCGGCAGGCGACTATGACAGAGACGGCGATTTGGATCTTTTTGTATGCGGACGGGTTGACCTGGAAAACTACCCAATACCTCCCAGAAGCTATTTGCTGCGCAATGATTCAAAAGGACAAGAAGTGAGGTTTACGGATGTTTCGGCAGAGGTACTAGGTCCCGATCAGGGCCAGATTGGCCTGATATCCGATGCTTTGTGGACGGATTTCAATCTTGATGGGTGGGTTGATCTGGTGCTGGTAGGAGAATGGATGCCGATAACATTTTTACAGAACAATAATGGACAATTTACCGATGTAACATCTTCAACCGGACTGGCGGGTTTTACCGGATGGTGGAATAGTATTGTGGGAGCCGATATTGATAAAGACGGTGACACGGATTACGTTGCAGGAAATTTAGGACTCAATTCTCGTTTTAAAGCCTCTCAGGACGAACCCGTGCAGATATTTGCCGGAGACTTTGATCGCAACGGAGCTTTGGACCCAATCGCGAGTTACTTTGTTCAAGGGACCAACTATCCAATCCATAATCGAGACTTGCTGATCAAGCAGCTTCCGGTGCTAAGAAAAAATATGATCTTTTACGAGGAATTTGCCCGGTCGGATTTATACCAGATCTTTCCAAACGAAGCGCTGGACACCGTTTATCGGGCGGATGCCAGATATTTTCAATCCGCTTTTATTGAAAACAAGGGAAACGGTTCCTATGAAATTGCACCACTTCCAATCGAAGCTCAGTTTTCTCCTGTTTATGGCATTCTAACGGGCGATTTCAACAATGATGGTAACCAGGACCTTATGCTAACGGGAAATTCATATTCCTCGGATATTGAAACTGGAAATTATGACGCTTCTATCGGAACCGTATTAGCAGGAGATGGAAATGGAGGGTTTGTCCCAATCTCTGCAGTCGAAAGTAATTTTTTCGCAGATGGTGATACTAAAGGTACCGTACTGATCATTACCAATTCCGGAAAACCGCTGGTGTTGGTTGCTCAAAATTCGGGAGACCTGAAAGCATTTGAACCGATTATGTATGGGGGAGAGTACCTGGACCTTGCTGCTGATGATCTTATGGCTGAAGTAACTTACGAATCGGGAAAAACAGAACGCAAGGAGTTCTACTTTGGGAACGGTTATTTATCCGGTTCTTCCAGGAAGATGCATATAACAAATGATATGACCACCATTAAGATAACTTCCTATACGGGAATTGAACGAACGCTCCAGGGTCCTGCTGGTGACAAAAATTAATCATTTTAACCAACGCGTATCTTACTTTGATCAGTAATGAATTAAAAGGGCAATAATTTTTTATACTTTGCTTTATCTTTCACTGCTTTCTATTTATCTTTCATAACATTATAAATCACAGAGTTACCTTTAACTTTGTTTGCTAAATTAAATGCATTACTAGATGTCCGTTATTGAAAAACCCATCCACACCGGTGATCGGCTAATCTCCCTTGATTTTTTCAGGGGTTTAACCATGTTTTTGCTGGTCGCTTCTTTTACAAACCTATTTTCATCTTTAACGGCGCCTGAATATGAGGGCACATTCCTTTACAGCGTAGGATTGCAATTTCAGCATGTTGCATGGGAAGGACTGAGGTTCTATGACTTAATTCAGCCGTTTTTTATGTTTATCGTGGGGGTTGCCATACCGTATTCTTATGCAAACCGGATAAAGCGAGGGCTGAATCATGGTCAAATCAGAAAACATGTATTCGAGCGTGCTTTTTTACTGCTATTGTTTGGTTGGGCCTTAGCATGTATCAGCGAAGGAAAGATCGTGTTTTACTTTCAAAATGTACTTGCTCAACTTTCTGTTACTTACCTGCTGGCATTTCTGATCATGAAGAAATCAGCAACTACCCAAATTATCATTTCATTCTTGTTGTTAGCAGTTACGGAGGCACTTTACCGGGGTTTTCCAATTGAAGGCTTTAATCATCCGTTTGTTCCCAATGAGAATTTCGGGACCTGGCTTGATTTGCAATACGGGGGAGCAAATCTGGTGGGACACTGGGTCTCATTCAATGCCATTCCAACAACCGCCCATACAATATGGGGGGTGCTAACCGCTCAGCTATTGATGAGTGATCGTCAGCCTATGCGAAAATTCAAGGTACTGTTAATCGCAGGTGTGGTTTTAATGGTTGCCGGGTACGCACTCTCTCCTGTAACACCAATTATTAAAAGGATTTGTACTTCCACCTTTGTAATGGCGAGTGGTGGCTGGACCATATTAGCACTCGCTTTTTCCTATTGGTTGATTGACATCAAAAAATATAAGAACTGGACCTTATTCTTTGCTATTGTAGGCATGAATTCACTTTTCATCTACCTGTTTGCGCATGTAGGAGGAACCGGACTTATCAGGTCTGTAATAGCACCATTTACCATGTCAGTTTCCGGGTTAATCGGAGAATCAGCGGCCAAAATTGGGACCAATTTTATAGTACTTTTTTTATTGTGGTATATATGCTATTGGCTATACAAGCGGAGGATATTTATCAAGATCTGATTGAATAAACAGGCTTTGATCAGTTCATAAGCGGATTGGTGGATGTTGATTAATAATAATATTCGTTCGCTAAAATTTAAAAGTAACCAAAGATACCTATAAATGAGTGTGAAATCACTTGCTACCTGCTGCCTGCCTACTGTAGTATTTCTACTGTTGTTTCTACCCGGATATGCTCAAATAACTCCAACACAGATGGGTATGTATGATTTTGCAAAAAATCAGGCATTGACCGCGGATGAAATGAACGGAATTGCGGATATCACTATGAAATTACAAGCTGCGGTAAATACTGCTCGTGATGCCCGTCAAACACTATTCATTTCATCGGGCACCTACAAGGTGTCGTCGCAAATCTATTGTGAAATGACGCACGACCCACTGATAACGAGTAATAATTATCCTAATATGCCGGTAAATATTGTGGGGTCCGCAGTTGATCGTCCAACTATTGTTCTTACCGATAATACCCCAGTTTTCAACGGTGCAAACCCATTAGCGATTTTTCATTACATGACCGACCAGTCTTTACCCAGTCGGCATTATAACCCAGGCCAACCGTATGATCCGGCTTGGGTTATGCAGGGGGGAATCCGGGGACTTAATATCGATCTTGGCAAAGGCAACAGCAATGCTGTTGGTATATTTTGGTCCACCGCGCAGTATTGTTACGTTGAAGATATCAGTATAAACGCCCGTGATGGGTTTGCAGGGATGACTGGTATTGGAGGAGCCAATTGTTTAACGGCAAACATTCATGTAGATGGCGGGCAATACGGTTTCTATCTTCCCAATAAAAGCGAGGAAGTAGCCTGGGGAATGCCGGCAGCCAATCAAAACACCATTACCGGATGTATTTTTACCAATCAATCGAAGGCAGCTCTGGTTCTAAGTGGTTGGGGCGGGATCACCCTTGTTGGGTCTTCTATAGTACAGGCCGCCGGAACTGCTATAAAGTTGAATACAGGCTCAGCAGTGGAAATTTTTCCATTCTCTATGATTGATTGTAAAATTGAGTTCACCTCACATGCTTCAGCAAACATTGCAGTTTTAAACTCCGGTCAGGGTCTGATCTCTTTACGCAACGTTTACGTAAAAGGTGCGGGTACCCTAGTTGATAATAATGGTGACGGGAACCTAGAAAATTCTGGTAAAGCCAATGACTGGACACATTTAAGAAAATACAACTACGTTAATAAAGCTGCCAAAACAAACAGTAGAGGGGTGCCAATGTTGTCAATGCACTATGATGCCATAACAGCTGTACAAAGCAATACCGATATTGTTGACTTTGTAAAAGTAACAGCTCCCCCGGAGGATTTGGTCTCAAAACACCTTTGGAAAGCTACGCCATCGTTTGAAGATCCCGATGCTGTTTTAATAACCTCAACCACCGCTGCAGGGATTCAGCAGGCCATTGATAACAATACCAAGGTGTGCCTCCCTAAAGGAACATTTACTTTATCTTCCCCCATTATACTTAAAGAGAACACCATACTAATTGGTTGTCCCGGTAGAGGGAGATCAGGTACAATTTTCGAATACGGCTGGACTCCGGAAAAACCATCCTGGTTAATCGAGACAGTGAACAGCCCCAGTGCTACCACATACCTTTTTGATATCACCACAAAGGCAGGAGATGAGGATTATCGAGGAAGTGTGCACTGGCAGGCTGGAGCCAACTCAATTATTCGCAATTTATGGTGCGATATTGACTGGCTCAATTATGAGCATAATTACATCAGATTATTTATTTCCGGAAATGGGGGAGGGCGTATTTTCAACTATCAGGACGAGAAAGGTACCAGACCGAGTAACTCCTCCCACCGCAAAGTTAAAGTTTCGGGAACTTCACAACCGCTTACATTTTACGGCCTCAACCTGGAGCGTGGTGGTAGTGAACGCCCGGTATCCATCTTTCCCATGCTAGAGATTGAGAACGCTTCGAATATCAGGATATTCGGGGGAAAGACAGAAACCTCTCAACCCTATGCCACCATTGACAACAGCCATAACATTTTTATTACCAACGTGATGGACTTTGCCCACTTTGGTTCCTATAAACAGAATTATATTGAAATCACCGGTAATAATAGTGACAACATAGAGATTACAAATTGCATTTATCACTATTCGCCGAGTGCATCCTATCTGATTGTTGATGACCCATGGAATACCAACGAAGTGCCTCGAACTATGGTATTAGGTTGCTATCACCGCAATTGGAGCTCGTTTGAGTAAAATGATATTCGATTAGAACTATAGAAATGCGCAAAGGGAAAAACCTTAAATTTTTACTACTTATATTTTTGAGCAATAATATAATACTGTATGCTCAGCAATTCACTTTGAACTCTCCGGGTGAGATTAACAAGATCCAGGTCTACACAGATCAGCAAATTTCCTATCAGGTATGGCATCGGGGCGTACTGGTTTTAGAAAAGTCTCCAATATCCATTACTATCGATGGCAATGAATTGGGTGTTAATCCAAAACCACGGAGACCACAATCCAGGTCAGTGGAGCAAACTATTAGACCTGTGATTAAAGTAAAAAAAGCGCTAATTCAGGATGAATTTAATGAGCTTGAGATACCCTTTCGTGGCGGCTATTCAGTGATTTTTAGGGCCTACGACGACGGTATCGCCTATCGCATAACCACCTCCTTGAAAGATACGGTGGTAGTTAATGATGAACAGATTATTTACAATTTCCCCCAGGATCACCGGGCAGCTTTTCCTATTGCAGATGATTTCTTCACTCATTATGAGCGAACACATGTCATTCAGAAAGTAAGTGAGCTTGCCAACGATAAATTCAGTTGTTTGCCTGTACTGATTGCCCCTGAGAATGGCTACAGGATGGTGATCACCGAGGCGGACCTGTATGACTATCCCGGCTTCTATCTTAAACCTGGAGAAGGTGGCACATCTTTGCAGGCTATATTTCCGAAATATCCCAAGACCTATTCAACTCCCAATGACAAGGACGTGATACCGGTAGAGCGGGAAGATTACCTGGGACATGGTTCCGGTAGCCGGGTTTATCCGTGGCGTTTGATAGCCATTGCCGATAACGACAGTGAATTACTTCATAATGAGCTGGTATATAAATTGTCAAGACCGCTACAACTGGAGCATACCGATTGGATCAAACCGGGAAAGTCGGCATGGGATTGGTACAATGATAATAACATATATGGAGTGGATTTTGAATCGGGTATCAACACCGATACCTACAAATATTATATTGATTTTGCCTCTCAATTTGGTTTGTCTTACATAGTTGTGGAAATCGGGTGGTACGATATTACAACCAATGACTTGATCCACCCTTTACCCGCAATGGATATGGAGTCTTTAGTGGCCTACGGTAAAGAGAAAAACGTGGGCTTAATATTAGGAGTCACCTGGAAGGCGCTTAAAGATAATTTCGAACCTGCATTCGATCGGTTCGAAAAATGGGGTATTAAGGCAATCAAAGTGGACCAGATGCAGCGGGATGATCAATGGATGGTAAAATACTATGAAAAAGTGGCCCGTGCAGCAGCAGAACATAAGATGCTGGTCGATTTTCACTCATCTTATAAACCAACAGGATTAAGACGTGCATATCCCAATGTAATCACTACAGAGGGCGTCAGTGGACAGGAACAAAATAAATGGGAAGGGCAGGGTACCAATCCTGAAAATAATCTAATCATCCCGTTTAGCAGGATGGTAGCCGGCCCCATGGATTATTCCCCCGGGGCAATGCGCAATGCTCAAAAGCAGAACTTTCATCCGAGTTACAGCCGGCCGATGTCTCTTGGTACTCGATGTCACCAGCTGGCTATGTACGTAATTTATGAGAGTCCATTGCAAATGCTTGCAGATAATCCCAGCCATTACCTGAATGAAGATGAATGTATGCAGTTTCTTGCAGCGGTACCAACAGTATGGGATGATCTTCATGTATTGGAGGCAGAATTTGGAAGCTATGTGCTTGTGGCCAGGAGAAGTGGGGAGGAGTGGTATGTTGGGGCTATGACCGATTGGAGCGCCCGTGATATGGAGCTGAATCTTGACTTTCTGGCCCCTGGTTCATACACTATACAATATTACCAGGATGGGGTTAATGCGGAAAGATATGCAAGTGACTACAAAATGATTAAAACCACTGTAACGAACCAAGATAAAATTTCCATACATATGGCTGGGGGAGGTGGATGGGCTGCACGAATTACCAGGGACTAGTTTTTGATATACTAAGGATACGTTTAGAGTCGATTGTATTGACCCGAGGCGAAAATTGTGAATCCTGCATTTCAGTAAATTGAGTAATGTAAATTACTTAATTTCTTATAGACCGTAGGCGTAAAAAATATCTAGAAAACAGTTAAGCATATGAAACAACCAGAATGATCCAGATTAAAAAACAAATACTATTGTCGGTCATACCGGGAATGATGATATTTTCAACTTGTTCAGATAGCCCCAAACTAAATAGCCCTGAAAATGAAACCACATACCACCAGGTTGATGGTTTACTCGCACCTACTAAATTTGAAGTCGATCCGTTCTGGCCTAAGCGTTTACCAAACAATTGGGTACTTGGCGAAGTGGCAGGTGTAGCTACTGACGCAAATGATCACGTATGGATCCTACAACGACCAGGGAGCTTAGATGAACGGGAAATCGGTGCCTTCCAAAGCCCTCGAGCAGCTGAATGTTGTGCCCCAGCTCCTTCAGTTATTGAATTTGATCCCGATGGAAATGTATTGCAAGCCTGGGGCAACCCCGACACAACTCAACAATGGATCACCGGTGAGCATGGAATCTTTGTAGATGAAGATAGCAATGTTTGGATTGCGGGTGACCCGGACCAGGTTGTACTGAAGTTCTCCAATACTGGTAAACTGCTTTTGCAACTAGGTGAATATGACCAAACAAACGGCAGTAATGACACCACCCTGCTAGGTGGTCCAGCCGATATAGCACTTGATAAGCAGGCAAATGAGGTCTATATAGCAGATGGGTATCTTAATCGCCGGGTAATTGTTTTTGATGCTACCTCAGGTAACTACAAAAGACATTGGGGTGCCTATGGTAACCGGCCTCATGATGATGAACTTCCTGCATATCAGCCGGGAGAAGAACCACTCAACTCGTTTCGAATTCCAGTACATGCAGTACGGATCTCGGTTGATAACCTGGTTTATCTGGCAGATCGGGTGAATAACAGAATCCAGGTATTTAATAAAGATGGCTCTTTTGTTAGGGAAGCATTTGTAGCCATAGAGACTCTCGGAGTTGGAGCAGTATGGGATATCGAACTGTCTCCGGACCCCAATCAAACCAACATGTACATTGCGGATGGAATGAATATGAAAGTTTGGATTCTTGATCGCTCCAGTTTGAAGGTGATTGGGTCATTTGGTCATGGTGGAAGAAATGCAGGACAATTTGGTTGGGTTCATAGCCTTGCCATGGATTCGAAAGGAAATTTGTATACCACAGAAGTTAGACCAGGGAAGCGTATTCAGAAATTCAGGCCTGTTGTAAATAAATAAACCTTGGATTTTATATAATTATGAATCGTCGAGAAATCATTAAAAGCCTTTCTATAGCGCCTCTTGCGGGGGGGCTCATGTACCATGATGAATTACTGGGCAACAGCGCCATGTCAGCGGTAAATTCCGGTGGTGATGTCTATCGATCCTTGGGGATAGAACCTTTAGTCAACTGTAGAGGAACCTATACCATTATTGGTGGGTCTATCGAACGGCCTGAGGTTTTGAAAGCCCAGGAGGCCGCCTCAGGCCAATTTGTGCAATACGATGAATTGGCAGAAGGAATTGGTAAGAAATTGGCAGCTTTGACGAAAACAGAGTGGGGAATTGTGACCTCCGGATGCGCTGGTGCTTTGAAACACATCACGGCGGCCTGTGTCACCGGAGGTAACCCTGAGAAGCTTATCCGTATCCCCGATCTTAGAGGATTTGAAAAAACGGAAGTTATCATACCGGGGTATTCCAGGAACCGATATGATCATGCTGTTCGAAATGTGGGGGTAACAGTGATAACCGTTGACACTCCTCAAGAAATGGAAAAAGCGATCAATTCACGTACTGCTATGATCTATCTCACTACCGACCATGAGGTACAAACCGGCCAACCCTTTTCTTTGGAAGTGATTGCCGAGATAGCCAAACCTTATGGAGTAGTAATTTTGGTAGATGCAGCAGCAGAGGACCTGACCATTCCCCCGGTGTATTTGAAAAGAGGAGCAACAGTAGTTGGTTACAGCGGCGGAAAGGCCTTGTGTGGTCCGCAATGTGCCGGTATCGCAGTTGGTGATAAGGATTTATTAATGTCTGCCTGGCAAGCAAGTTCACCCCATCATGGACCTGGGCGAGACAACAAAGTGGGAAAAGAAGAAATGTTGGGAATGGTAGCTGCGGTAGAAGCCTGGACCACCCGGGATCATGAAAAGGAATGGGAAACCTGGCTAAACAGATTGGATTATATTTCCAAGAAAGTGACTAAAATAGATGGTGTTGAGACTACCGTTGAACAACCCACCAGTAGAATTAACCGGGCTCCGGAATTGGTTATTAGTTGGGATCCTATGGCACTGAATATTACTGGCTATCAAGTGGCCGAAGATTGTGCCCGCAAGCCTCCCCGATTGGCTATTGGCGATAGAGATGAAGATGAAAAGGCTTCCGTCACTATTACCCCAAGCCAAATGCAGGAAGGCCAGGAAAAAATTGTGGCGGATCGTTTACATAGCTTGCTCTCTAAAAAGAGACCTCCACTGTCCTCTGAGCTGAAGTCGGCGGACGTTGTTATTGGCGGCCCCTGGGATGTGGATGTGCATTTTTTCACCAGTACCAGCAAACAGTCATTTTACCTTGAACAGGAAGGAAACTGGATACAGGGTTCCCATCAGGGAGAATTTGCCATTCGTGAGCTGGTTGGTATGGTGGAAGGTGACCAGGTGAAATTTCGAAGTCAACTCCATCTTCCCGGAGACGATCTTACCTATTTTTTTGCGGGTAAGGTGACCGGAGATTCCATGGAAGGAAGCATACATTTGGGCGAATATCTTACAGCCAAATTTAATGCTAAAAGAACGGTTTATAGAAAGAATCGTAAACCGATACAGATACCCGGTGGTCCACCATTGGCTACCTGATATTAAGTGAGTTGCGAAGGACACCTTCGGATGACGGAATACATTTAACATCATAGTAGTGAATTTGTTCTCCTTAATTGTTGCCGGTAGTCTTTGATAATAGGGTCTTCAAGATCTGGGTTGAATAATCTTCATCCTCAAAGTTGGTCAGTCTTATTCACCAACAGATTCGGGTCACCGTCGTTATCAAGACCGGAGATAAAAAAAACCGCTGTAAACAGCGGTCTTTTTATTTCAATTCCAGTAGTTCTCAAATCAATCGCCACCTGGTGTGGGATAGCCTGGGTTTTGTGTAAGCAGTGGATTAAGCCTTAAATCAGCCTGAGGTATGGGGAACAGATAACCATTAGGATCACAGTTCACCTTGTACTCATCGTTGACCACATCACAAAGAGTTCTTTTCCTGACCAGGTCGAACCAGCGGTCAAATTCAAAGGCGAGTTCATAATTTCTTTCATTTAAGACTGCCGCATCGAAGTCTTCCTGAGTCATACCAATTGTTAGTAAAGGATTATCCGGATTAACCGCACCACCATTCGCCCGGTTGATTATCATATTCACCGCATCCACTGCACCCTGTGTAGGTCCACCATTGACCATGTTTTCCGCTTCAGCATACATCAATAAAATATCTGCATACCGCAATAAAACATAGTTCTGTGTAGTGGCTAGTCTTTCAGCGTTTTCTCGGGTATCGTACAAATACTTCTTAATGTGATGTCCCTCACCATTCGGCCAATCTGTATATCTTACACCATCCCAATCCTCCATCAGCAGATAGGCTTCTTTGCGCGGTTGTTCGGGATATGCTGCAAACCAAACACGGTTGGCCCGATGATCACCCCATCCATCAGCCATGTGTGAAGGCAACCATATTTGAGGTGGTGTTGACTTATCATCTTCGGTGGCGTTAAAGCTGAACATCATTTCAGGTCCGTATTGATTGGACAGCTCAAACACTTCGGCGACATTAGGAACAAGACTATATACACCATCATCCATCACATCAGCGGCCCAGTCCCTGGCTTTTGCATAATTGGATGCATCACCGATGGGGAATGTGGCCATGGTGAGGTGTATTTTTGCCAGGAATCCTTTGGCAACGCCGCTGGTAGGTCGGCCCGGAGTATCTCCCCACATATCTGGCAAATTCTGGACCGCAAAGGTCATATCGGCAATTATAAAATCATACACCTCCGTAATTGGCTTCCTGGCTATTTCATCGTTGATTACATCGGTTTCCTCATCAATGATCGGTACATCGCCATACAATCTTACCAGGTAAAAATAATTCATCCCCCTCAAAAACCGGGCTTGAGCCATTAGTAAATCTTTATCGTCCTGGTTTATAGGAGAATCTTCACTATTCAAAGCCTTAATTGCAGGATTGAGGTCGGCAATGGCCCTGTAATGATCACGCCACATTCCGTTGGCGGTATTTGCTGATAAGGCCAGGTCTCCACCATGAAGCTGATCCGTGTTATTAAAAACACAGCAATGAGCGCCGTATCCGTAACTATCATTCCACCGGTCATAAATCCGGCTCATGGAAGAGGTAAAAGCAGCTTCTACTTGGCTTTTATCCTGGTAAAAGTTACCCGGACCGGTGAAATCCAACGGGGTTTCATCTAGTTCAGTGCATCCAAATACGGTCAGAAAGAAAATTCCCGACACATACATCATCACTTTATTTATTTTATGTTTCATTTTATTTTGTTTTTATCTCACCTAAATATAGATCTATGAAATATTATTTGATTAAAAGTTGAATTCAACACCGATTGTGTAAGTTTTTGCCGGTGGATAGACCGCAAAGTCAACGCCTAGCTGTGCATCATTATCAGTATAAGCAGAAACTTCAGGATCATATCCGGTATAGTCGGTTATGGTAAACAGGTTGGTACCGGATACAAAAGCCCTTAGTCCTACTACACCAATACTCTCCAACCAGGGCTGATCAAATGTATAAGATAATGTCATAGTCTTTAGTCTGATAAAGGAGGCATCTTCCACATATCTTGACGATTCATTCCCATCCAGAAAATATTTATTTTCCAGGGCTTCACCTTCTACTGTTGCTCCATCGAGGTAACCAGGAACATCCGTATCCTGATTTTCAGGAGTCCATGCGTCTAACATCCGTTTGGAGTTTCCTTCCCACGAAACCTCACGGCGGATCCGCAATGTGTTAAATAAATCCACTCCCTGGAATGTGAGGAACATAAAGTTAAGATTAAAGTTTTTATACGACAGACTATTGGTCCATCCCATGGTAAAATCAGGGAAGGCATTTCCAATGATAGTTCTATCATCTATATCTACTTGTCCATCACCATTTAAATCTCTAAATCGCGCCATTCCGGGTAGTTGTCCATAACTTCTGGCTTGAGCCTCATCGGCAGTACCCCAAACACCATCATTTATATAGCCTGTCATGGTTCCAAATGGTTCACCCACTCTAAGTACCATAAATTCGTTCAGACCGTATCCACCATCTGTGGTAGAGAAAGCGATTTGCTCGTCAGCTCCCAAATCCAAAACCTTATTGCGGTTTAAGGTGAAGTTTAGGGATGTGTTCCAACTGAAAGTGCCCACTACCGGATCCCCTCCGATCTGGACCTCTACCCCTTTATTTTCTATAGAACCAACATTGTCCAATACAGAAGGTATCCCTACATACCCGGGCAGTTCCCTGGGCATTAGCAAATCATCGGTGGTCTTTTTATAAACATCAATGGTAGATGTCAGTCTTCCTTCGAACAAGGATAAATCTATTCCGATATTGGTCTGCGTGGTCTCCTCCCATTTTAAATTAGGGTTGGCAATAGCACCTACTCCAAAACCAATATTGGTGTTACTGCCGCCATTGTAAGGGTATAATTGACCACTATTCAGCCTGGGTAAGCTTTGAAATGGACTGATTCCCTGATTTCCGGTTATACCCCAACTACCTCTCAGTTTTAGGTCTACACCCGAATTACTCATGAAATCTTCTTCAGATAGTCTCCAAGCCAGTGAAAGGGACGGGAAATAGCCCCATTTATTATCAGTGCCAAATACCGAAGAGGCATCCGCTCTGAAACTTACAGTAGCCAAATACTTATCATTATATACGTAATTGACCCTGCCCATCCAGGAACGCAATGTTCTGGTAGATTTACTGGATGAAGCAGTAAGCGCATTAGCAGCTCCCAAATCGTTAAATCCAGTAGCATCCACTAAAAAATCCGTAGCCTCGATTCTGCTGCTTGAGAACTCCTCCCATACCGATTCAAACAGACCGGTAGCAGTGAAACGATGAAGGCCAATAGCCTTATCGTAGGTCAAAATATTGGAGTTCTGATATCTTGTGCCAAGGGTATTACTCACTCGCGCACTTCCATTCGCCCCAGTTCCTTCACGGGTCAATTTGTTTTGGTAGAGGCTTCTATTCTGCTGATCATATATTCCAGATCCCTGAACTCTAAAGGTCAACCCATCCAGAATTTTATAACTCAAATACAGGGTAGCGTTATTTCTGGTTTCAGGATTAGTACGTATAGGTTCTAGTACAGCTATCATTGGATTCCATGTATCACTTGCTCCGTAAGGTCCGTGTTTGTGATACGAGCCATCTTCATCATAAACCGGCTCAGTTGGAGCCCATCTTGCAGAAGTATTGACCACCTGGCTTAACCATGCCTCCTCATCTCCTGTAAAATCTGCCCCTACGGCGTTCTCCCTGGTATAGTTCCAGGCCATCCCAAATTCAAGTTTATCGGTAATATTAGCGGTTAAATTAGCCCTTAACGATGCACGTGTATAGCCAGAACCTATTATAATACCTTTATGATCTAAATAGTTCGCTGATACCATGTACCTCATACCTTCTGTACCACCACTTATACCAACCTGCGCATTATTGATCACACCGGTCTGATACACTACATCCTGCCAATCGGTTCCTCCATTTCTTCTAAACCCTTCAATTTCCGCATCTGTAAATACAGGTATGGGAACATTTCCG
>BQJT01000072.1 GCA_021604845.1 Cyclobacteriaceae bacterium | reverse complement strand
CTTTATATTTCTCCCAGCGCAGGGTTATTGGGAGTTCATCGAAAGATAAAGCCCACAGCTTTTGAGCGGGTGATTTGGGGTGAAGCAGGCGGTGATGGATTGTGCACTTTTGAAACTAAAATTGGAAAACTAGGGGGGCTCATTTGCTGGGAAAATTATATGCCGCTGGCCCGTATGGCCATGTACCGTAAGGGTGTAGATATTTATCTGGCTCCTACCGCAGATGCCCGGGAACGATGGAACCACACGATGATCCATATCGCGCTGGAAGGAAGATGTTTTGTACTTGGTTGTAACCAGTATATTACAAAGTCAATGTATCCTGACAAGTACCAGCACCTGGTACAGACGGAACCAGAAGAATTTTGTGCGGGAGGAAGCGTGATCATTTCACCCACGGGAGAGGTAATATCTGGTCCTCTCTATGGAGAATCGGGTGCATTGATTGCTGAACTGGATCTGACAGATATAACCAGGGCGCGTATGGATTTTGATGTATCCGGACACTATTCCAGGGATGATATTTTTGAGCTGAAAGTCAGAGACCAACCAGATATGATCTCAGATCTAAAAACTCAGATCTAAGATCTTAGCTCACAGATCTAAGATTTACGAGACTGCCTGCGCCCATTCTCTCCTGATATTTTCCTGACCCAGGGGAGGGAATAGAAAAAGATCATCAGGTCCGAACAGGTAGGTTTCGTCTTCAGAAGGTATTCGAACGTGGTACTTTATTTGATGTTCTATACTAACTGTTTTAACAATTTCCCCTTCTGACCCAGTACGGTATACCCAGACGATTTTGCCAACTCCAAATTGGTTATCCATAGCGTTAAAATAAATTGTATTGTATGTGCTGAGTATTCAAATATACTAAGATTGGGAATTTTTTTTTTTACTTTTTATAGAGTTTCTAACATGCATAAGATATGGTGAATAATTGAGTGACTGGATGGGCGTCCGCTGGTGTAAATATGATCGTATCCAGTGATTTGTTTATTTAATTTACCACAGCAAACGAATTAACAATGCCTCAGGATTTTACCACGGAAAGTGGATTCAAGGATTTGTACGAACAATATTACACTGATCTTCATAGAACGGCATACCGAATTGTAGGCAATGCTGAAGCCGCGGAAGATATCGTGCATGAGATATTCCTGAAAATTTGGGAAAAACGGAATGATTTGAAAATATCTGTGGATTTGTCTTTTTACCTGAAAAGGTCCGCCATCAATGGGGCGTTGAACTATCTAAAAAAGAACCCTGTAATTGGTGCCCTGGAACAAATAGAAGAAATTCCTGCGGACTCATTTATAAACTATGCTGAGGACGACATGCGACAAAAGGTCACTGCCAAACTTAATAAGGCCATTGATACGCTCCCTCCAAAATGCCGCTTGATATTTTCTCTTAGCAGGTTCGAAGGGATGAGCAATCAGGAAATTGCCAATTATACAGGTGTCACCAAAAAAACTGTTGAAAATCAACTGAATAAGGCGTTTTACCGGTTACGAAAGGATCTGAAGCCATACTTTAGGTATTTAACCAATGCGTCAATTTTACTAGCCTCAATAATTTTTTTAGAGAATTTATGGGTGTAATCGTTTTCCGTGTTGTCTTAAAGATAAGAGGTCATGAAATCAACAGGAAGCATGGAGATAGACTATCATTTACTGGCTGCATACCTGAACGGAACTGCCAGCAGTAAAGAGCAAAATAAGGTTGAGCAATGGATTCAAAGCAGCAAAGAGAATCAGCAACAGTTCCAGGATATTCGCAAAATATGGCAGAAGTCCGGCGGGCTAAGAAATGACCCAACGGTAGATATCAACCAAAGCTGGGGCCGGTTTGTTTCCCTAAAGGAACAGTCAGAGGCACAATCGAGAAGAATAATCTGGCGCAATTGGATCGGACGAGCAGCGGCGGTTCTTTTACTGGTAACAGGGTTTACATTGGTTATCTGGAACTACCGGTCGCAAACTTCCTGGCAAGAAGTTTCTTCTCAGTCAGCAATGGTATCTGATATGTTGCTGCCCGACGGCACCCGGGTCTGGTTGAATAAATATAGCCAATTAAGTTATCCTGATAATTTTGGCGTGTCACAGAGGAAAGTACATCTTACCGGGGAGGGGTATTTTGAAGTGGTGAAAGACTCCGAAAGGCCATTTTTAATTGAAGCCGGCGAGACCGAAATCAGGGTGCTGGGTACTTCGTTTAATGTCAGAAGATCCGACAGTCAGACCGAAGTGCTGGTAAACAGCGGTACCGTTGCTTTTTACGACTTAGAAAATTCATCAGAGAAAGTTATCCTGCAGCCTCAGGATATAGGAATCTATCATTTAACCGATGACCGGTTAATCAAAAGCAGGAATCATGATCCAAACTACCAGTCCTGGAAGACCGGCAGACTGGTGTTTGAGGAAATGACGCTCGCTGATGTTCTGAAAGCCCTTGAGCGTCATTATCATCAGCGAATTTTACTGGATAATCCATCAATGGCCGCATGCCGTGTCAATACCAGGTTCGATAACCCGTCTTTGACAGAAGTCCTTGAGGAGGTTTGCCTGCTGCTGGGTTATAGCTATCAAATTGATTCCGACGGTTACCTGATAAAAGGTTCAGGTTGTAATCCGGAAGCTGGATAGCACACACCATTCCCGATTACTAATCACAACCAATGAATTTTCTCAAATGACTAATAAAGTATTTGTAAGCCTGATGGTACTGATAATGGGGGTGACCGTGGTTCAGGCACAAAATAGCCTGCTGTCACAAGTATTACCACTGGAAAAGGAACAGTGGCTGGTAAAGGTACTTTTGGATGAACTGGAGGCGAAAGGAAATTTTATTTTTGCCTATAGCCCGGAGATCTTACCGGAGAATCAAAAGGTTAATCTCTCCGCCACCGATCAAACAGTGGAACAGTACTTAAAAGAAGTCTTTGGGCAGGAAGATTTTAGTTTTATAGAGCGTGATAATAAAATAATAATTGCACCGAACCAGTCTGTTTCCGGAGGCTACAAAGCTACCATCAATGGCTATGTTAGGGAAAACGGAACCGGGGAAAGTCTTGTAGCCGCTACTATCAAAATAGAAAACCTTAGTGACTCATTGGATTCGGGCGGTACCGGAGTGGTTACCAATGGTTACGGGTTCTACTCTATTACGCTGCCCGCAGCCAGCTATGAGTTGACCTATTCCTATGTGGGATTTGAAGCACAACGAAAGGTAGTACACCTCTCTGAGAATACCAATTTGGATGTTGCGCTTCAACAACAAGCCGGAATGATGGAGGAGCTGGTAATTGAGGCAGGGGGATCGTATGATAAAATTGAACAAAATGTGGAATCGGTCTATCTGGGTAAGTCTGAGATAGGTATTCAGGAGATAAAGCAAATACCGGCGTTGATCGGTGAAGTTGATATAATCAAAGCCATCCAGTTATTACCCGGTGTTCAGGTACAGGGGGAAGGATCCACCAATTTTTTTGTGAGAGGCGGGGCCGCGGATCAAAACTTGGTCTTATTAGATGAGGCACCGGTTTATAACGCTTCCCACCTTATGGGGTTCTTTTCGGTTTTTAATCCGGATGCCATCAATAATATTCAGTTTTACCGGGGGAATATCCCGGCCGCTTACGGAGGACGTTTGTCATCCCTGCTGGATATTCGAATGAAAGAAGGTAATAGTGAAAGGTTTTCTGTCTCCGGGGGAATCGGTTTGATTTCCAGTCGATTGACGGTTGAGGGTCCGGTTAAAAGAGAGCGGAGTTCTTTCATAGTTTCAGCCCGCCGAACTTATGCAGACCTGTTCCTGAAGTTCTCAAAGGACGAATTCACTCGTTCTTCAAGTCTGTATTTTTACGATATAAATGCCAAACTGAACTATAAACTGAATGAAAACAACAAGCTTTATGTATCCGGGTATTTCGGCAGGGACCTGAACAAATTCAGAGCATTGCAATATGTTATTGACTGGGGCAATATTACCGGTAGTTTACGCTGGAACCATTTATTCAGCCACAAGCTATTTTCCAATACTTCACTTATTTTCAGTAGATACGATTATAACATTGATCTGTCCAATGAGGCATCACCACGCGATTGGCGATCGGAAGTTAGAGATTACGCTCTTAAAAGTGACTTTAGCTATTACCCCAACCCAAACAATTTCGTGTCTTTTGGTCTAAGCTCTACCTATCACAGATTTAAACCTGGAGAAGATGGCAGCGGCGCTCAGCCTGGAGTTCCGCCCAGTAATGCACTTGAACATGGTCTTTATCTAAGCAATGAACAAAAGTTAGGTGAACAATTAACCCTTGAGTACGGATTGCGTTTCTCTTTATTTCAGCTGATCGGAGAAGCGGAGGTAATCCAGTATGATGACAACCATCAGCCTGAGGGTACCATTAATTTCAAAAAGGGAGAAATCTACAAAAATTATTACGGATTAGAACCCAGATTCAGCGCCCGGTACCTTATCGGTAGCCATACTTCGATAAAATTTAGCTATAACAGGCAACGTCAATATTTACAGTCCCTTTCCAACCTGGCACTGGGGTTTAATGTTTTCGATATCTGGATGCCCAGCAGCCTTCAAACTAAGCCGCAGACAGCAGACGCCTTTTCATTGGGATATTTCATGAACTCTGTAGATAAGTTTTATGAATTTTCAGTAGAGACCTACTATAAGCAATTAAGTAACCAGGTGGATTATAAAGATCATGCACAATTGATCATGAACAGATACCTTGAAGGGGAGCTGCTATACGGCAAGGGCAGAGCTTATGGAATTGAATTTATGGCCCGTCGTCGGTTGGGAAGATTGACCGGATGGTTCAGCTATACCCTGTCCCGTGCGGAGCGGAGCATCAGTGAAATAAACGGAGGACAGAATTATCCGGCTGCTCATGATCAGCCTCATTCGCTGACCTTGGTAGCGAGTTACCAGCTGTCACCCCGCTGGTCGGTATCCTCAAACTTTGTATATGCTACCGGAAGGCCTACTACCTTGCCGGAGGAGACTTATCGATATCAGGGATATATCGTACCGGTATATGGAAAGAGGTCAGCAGACCGTATGCCGGACTATCACAGGCTGGATTTATCCGCCAACTTGTATCCAAAGGAGAAGCCAGGCAGGAAGAACCACAGCTACTGGACATTTTCCCTGTATAATGCATATTCACGTTATAACGCGGCTACCGTATTTGTTACCAATGAATTGGCAGATATTGATTTAGTAAAAGACAACGGAAAATCTGCGTTTCACAAGCTTTCGATATTCGGTATAGTGCCCAGTGTCACCTATAACTTCAAATTTTAACTCAAAATGAAACAGAACGTAAACCATTTATTCCTGTTGCTGCTTTCGTTGGTTGTAGCTTCTTGTGTGGAGGTAATAGATTGGGAAGGATCGGATGAATCATCCGGAAGGTTGGTGGTGGAAGGCCTGATAACCAGTGAAAATACCGTACACCAGGTAAAGTTGAGTAGAACCCAGCCGGTTATTGTAGATAGTATGCCGGAAATGGTTTCAGGCGCACTGGTTGAAATTCATGAGGGAAATATCCTATTTCCATTGAGTGAAATTTCACCAGGAGTTTATCAAACAGATACTTTGATGGGGAAAGTAGGGGCAACTTACCAACTGGTGATCACGGTGGGCCAGGATACTTATGAGGCAGTTGCACAAATGCCGCCAGCTCAGCCGATGGAACCATTGGAAATTATCCCCTGGGATGAACAGTTTCAGTCTCCGGATGGAGCGGACTACTTCCAGTTTATCTTTCGCGAAAATTTCGGGGCTATTGTTCCTAATTTATATCAGGTTCAAGGCAGTATCCCGGAGGACGTGGCGGATTATTATCCACCGGACTGGGAGATGCCTGAATGGATCAGGTACAGGTTTGAAAGCGGCAACCTGGTCACCGTAGATTCTGGCTATTACCTTCATCCGGGACTGGAACCACCAGCTCTTTTTGCCTATGGTGAAACCAACGTTTCAGGTATAACCTACGGCACTATCATAGTAGAAAAATTTTATTCAATGACCGACCACCATTACGCATTTGTAAGAGCGCTGATGTCCGAAACCGAATGGCAGGGGTTGGGACCGTTCAGCTATATATCGGCAGATGTTCCTACCAATATAAGCAATGGTGCCCTGGGGTACTTTGCCGCTTCGGAGGTACTAAAAATTGAACAAGTGGTACTGTAATTCTGTTTATTTAATGGGTAAAATAGCTTTGAATCACTATTTTTTTACAATCTCAAGGAAACTTCAATAATTAGCAGTACTTTTGTAGATATATTGCTGGGGTTGCCTTCCATACTAAAGTCGTTTATGATTTTTACTATTGATCTCTTTCCTCGGCAAATAGTTTTAACTTAAAAAAATTGCCAATAAACGCATCGTAAGTAGTAAAGTAGAAAAGACCTACCTGGTTAACTAAGCCTCTCCGGATTTTTTATTTTCTTCAAAGAACATGATTATAGGTCGGATTTCACAAACTGACCGGACAATTTGAATACCCACAAGCAGGGGGCAAGGATACAACAAGCTCGAAATAACCACCACAGATATTAAACGACCTAAATTTTCCAGAGACACCGGATCTGATTTCTTCAGCACATTAAGAAGCAGAGTCAATCAGTATTTCCGAACCAACAAAATCAGTAAACAGGGTAACCAGTATATGAAAGTAAAGACTGTGGTTATGCTGGGTCTTTACTTTATACCCCTGATACTTATTGGAATAGGCCTGGTAACCAATGTCTATTTGCTGTTCGGATTGTATCTGACCAGTGGTGTTGGTATGGCAGGAATTGGCATGGGTGTGATGCACGATGCCATCCACGGTTCGTATTCCGGGAATAAGAAAGTTAACCGGTATCTGGGTTATACTATGAACCTGATTGGTGCCAATGCAGCGGTATGGAAAGTTCAGCACAATGTACTTCATCACACCTACACTAATATCGATCAGGCAGATGACGACATAAATCCCCCGTTTTTTCTGCGATTTTCGCCACATGCCAGACGCCATTGGGTTCATCGATTCCAGCATTTATATGTTTGGTTCTTTTACGGGTTGTCAACCATTTCCTGGGTTACCGCTAAGGATTTTGTACGTATGAACCGGTACCGGAGAATGGGATTCTTCAAAGGAGAGAACGAGTACCGGAATGAGTTAATAGAAATGATCGGCTGGAAGCTTTTTTATTATTGCTACGCATTGATATTGCCGATTATTATGGTTCCGTTAGCCTGGTGGCTGGTAGTGCTTGCTTTTATAAGCATGCATTTTTTGACCGGAACCCTGATGAGTCTGGTGTTTCAAACGGCGCACGTAATGCCGGGCATTGAATTTCCCTTGCCCGATGATAAGGGCAGGATCGACAATGAATGGGCCATTCATCAATTGGCTACCACCACCAATTATTCACCGAACAGCAGATACCTATCCTGGTTGATTGGTGGATTAAATTTTCAGATTGAGCACCATCTGTTTCCGGATGTCTGCCATATCCATTATAAGAAATTGTCCCCTATCGTGGCAGAGACTGCCAGGGAATATGGGATACCGTACAACATTAAGAAAACTTTTTTAGGAGCGATTTGGGATCATGGAAAGATGCTTAATCAGCTGGGTAAAAAGTGATCTAATACAAGTAAATAATTAATAAGTTTTAATAATAAGTAAAATGAAAGAAGGAGTAGTAAAGTTTTTTAACAACACCAAAGGATTTGGTTTTATCAAACCCTCGGATTCAAGCGAAGATGTATTCGTTCACGAAAGCGGCTTAATCGATGATATTCGTGAAAACGACAGAGTTAAGTTTGAGCTTGAGCGTGGCCGAAAAGGCATGAACGCAGTTAGAGTAGAATTAGTAGACTAACGATACTTACAAGAAAGGGGCTAACGCCCCTTTTATTTTTCCACTTTTATAAACCACCGACGGCTTAAGTATCTTTTGCCTCTTGAGGGTTATCCTCATTATCGGCAGATTCTTTGGTTTCCTCTTGCTCTGGTGGATCGACAGATACGATATTTCCGTCGTCGTCAACGTAGGCCATCATGTCTTCAAGGTTGCCACTGGAGGCCTGATCTTTTCGGGATTCTTTTTTAAGCTTCTTTTCTAGTTTGGCTTTTCTTTTCTTTTCAGCTTTCTGCTTTTTCAGGAATGTGTTGTAATTTCTTCTACTCATAGAGTTTATTTAAATGTTGCCAGACACTTGCTATCTAACGGGTGACCGGATACCTGGACTAAAATTGCCCCTTGACCATTGGTGCAATTCTGCAAGGATTTAATGGATCGTCTTGGATCAAATTGATACAACCGGGGAATTTCGGTCTTCCAACGAAACCTTACAGGGTATGCAAACCCTTGCTGGTATAAATCAAAGATACCATTTTAAAACTGAGGATGGATATTGGATCAGTATTTTTTTGCAGATTTCAGCCGGTATATCAGGCTGTTTACTTCCATTGAAAAGCAAAGTACATACACTGTCCGCTACCAATATTGGTAGGAGCATGAGATATATTCGAGTCCAGAAATGCCAGGTCTCCCCGGGTTGCAGGAGATTCACTGCCATCGATATGCATGCTGATATCACCCTTGATCATCAGGATTATCTCTTCAACTTCATGAGTATGTGGGTCATGGCTGCTGGTGCCTTCATTCAAATTAGTAACATGCATCTCAAAATCTTCACACATGGCAGTGGCACGATGAAAGAAATCTCTTCTTCCGCCCTTATTATGACTGTTGAACGCTACCTGGTCCCAGTCAATTATAAATGAGCCACCTGCATTCCTTCCCCGATCGACATTGACCGGGGCTTTTGAGCGATACTGAAGCGCATAGTAAATGGTATTTTCGGAAGTAGTATTATTCAGAGCATAACTGTCACCCGGTAAAATCATGGCTACACTTCCCGGTCCAATGGTAGTGGATTCATTTTCTAAGGTAACCGACAGTTGACCTTCTTTTACAATAATTAGCAGTTCCATTTCTTCATGAGCAGGGAGTGTGACATCTCCGCTGCCTGCATAAAGGGTGATGGCCTTTATATCCAGCAATTGAAGATGTGTGGTGCTGCCACTGACAATTGACCGGGCTCCTTCAGATGATTTGGAACCTGACATCCAGGAATACACTTTTGAGTGGATCTTTTCCCCTATCAATACTTCCTGTGCATTAGTGTAGAAACTGAACCATAGAAACAGGCAAGTATTTAAGCAGGTGCTCCAGGTGATTCTCCAAAAATTTGCACCAACATTTTTCAATAGTACCCTGATCATATTGCCTGTAGTTGTCTTCAACTGATTAATATACAAATATTTGCAGGAGTATTGGAATTTCGAATGTCAACCAGGCAGTGATGAAATAAGCTGCGGGTTCCGGGAAAGGCTAAACGCATAATGTAGTGGCTGGTGCACAATAATATGTATATTGGCTTTTAAAATTTAGCAAATTAACAATTCCGTGGCGCATGAATTACCTGGTATTATTAGGCACAATCATTGTTTTGATCAGTGGGTGTCAGTCACCCCGCACGAGTCCTGATAATCCCCGGGATCTACCTATCGTCGATGCATCGGCAACTCTGCAGATTGATTCAACATTACAAACGTTGGTGGACAGGGGGGATGTGGCCGGTGTGTCCGCATTGGTATTCGAGAAGAATCAGGAAGTATACTTTGGGGCATTTGGTTATTCAGATATTGAAAACCAGGTTAAAATGGATCGAAACACCCTGGTGAAAATCTATTCTATGACCAAACCGGTGACAGGAGTAGCGCTGATGACCCTGTGGGAAGAACAGGCCTTCGAATTAGATGATACATTGGCAAAATACCTTCCTGAGTTTGGTAACATGGAAGTTTATGCGGGAATGACGGAGTCTGGAGAATTAATCCTGGAACCGCCGAGAAGGTCCATTACCGTAAGGGATCTGACCCGTCATACCGCAGGGTTTCTTAATAATAACAATGTTCCGGGCCTGAGTGAAATACTTCAGAAAGCGGATACCCGGAACAGGGAGAACACCCTAACTGAGATAGCGAAAAAATTGGCCGGGGTCCCACTATGGTTTCATCCGGGAGAGCAATGGGAGTACGGTTTATGCGTTGATGTACAGGCATTGCTGGTGGAGCGGCTATCCGGTAAACCGTTTGATCAGTACCTGCGGGAGCAGGTTCTGGATCCGTTGGGTATGAACCAAACCAGGTACTTTGTGCCCGAGGAAGACAGGAATCGGTTTGCAGCTGCTTATAATCGTAGCGACGAAGGTAAGTTAACCCGCATACCCGACGAAGAAGCGCATGCTTTCAACTTCAACCATTGGCCCTTGAAACCCGGAGGATTCGGTTTGACATCGACTCTGGATGACTACATGCGCTTTGCCCGTATGCTGGTCAACCACGGAACGCTGGATGGAGTAACTATACTAGACCCTGAAACCATCGAGCTTATGTCAACCAATCATTTGTCCGACAGTATCACGGAACGGTCCTGGCTGCCAGGCAAGGGACAGGTTGGATTTGGGATTGACTTTGCCGTGCGGCTGAGACCGCCAAAATCCGAGGAGGAGAATTTCGGGGTGGTAGGTGAATATTTCTGGGATGGAGCGGCCAGTACCTTGTTCTGGGTTGATCCTGTCAATCAACTCACTGCGGTGTTGTTTGTACAGTTGTTCCCCTATGACAGGGTGGGACTGCACCACGGTTTTAGGCGGGCGGTGTACAGCTCATATATAGAAAATAATACCCCGAAAGAAAGCCAGCAGACTCCCTAAGAGAAGAGGTAAGGTGCAAGCCTTAAGAAAAGGCAATAAATGTTAGTTTGTATTTTGGTTAAGTTGCTATATTTGCATCTCATTTGCGAATCCAGTAGCGGTGGGTGAGTGCCTGCCGGCAGGTAAGGCGGAAATCAGCCACGGTTTAGTATTGTTAAAAGGATTGTTGGCAGAAGGTGGTCAGGTAGTGCAAATGAATCGAGGAGAGGTGGGTGAGTGGCTGAAACCAGCAGTTTGCTAAACTGCCGTACCTATAACTGGTACCGGGGGTTCGAATCCCCCTCTCTCCGCATATTGAGTGTGAGTGTGGGTGTGAGTGTAGAGTGTAGAGTTTGGGACTGTGGGGTGGTATTTTAGTTTTAAAAAAGTCAATGTTTGATTTTGAAAAACTGAAGGTCTATCAGAAAGCCAACAGCCTTAACATTTCGATTCTTAAATACCTGCACAGATCAACAGTTATAGATCTTTATCTTAAGGATCAGTTAAAACGAGCAACGTTAAGTATCGTCTTGAACCTTGCAGAAGGCACTGGTCGAGTAAGCAAAGCCGAAAAGAAGCGGTTTTATACGATAGCAAGAAGTTCTGTGTTTGAGTGTGTGGCAATTCTTAGTGTACTAAAAGATTGTCGGATAATGGAGAAGGAGTTATTTGAGGAGTACTATTCGTGTTATGAGGAGATATCAAAAATGCTCCTTGCTCTATACAGAAACACGAAGTAGCACCCACACTCCACACTCCCTACTCCCTACTCACACTCAAACTCAATTCGGGGCGTGGCGCAGTCCGGTTAGCGCACCTGCTTTGGGAGCAGGGGGCCGCAGGTTCGAATCCTGCCGCCCCGACTTGATAATCAGAGAGTTACGATAAATATTCCGTAGCTCTCTTTTTATTTGTAAACTATTTGTAAACAAATTTGCAGTGATTTAAGAGTCGTACTCGACTTCCTCAAAACATCCAAACCTTGTTTCATATTTGAGTTCGTCGACAATGTCAACCGATCTAGTTAATTTGGTAGAAATATTAGGGTACAATAGCTATGGCTATGCAAGAAACAAAACGCCAACATTATGTTCCTAGGACATATTTGAAGAGGTTTTCCGACCTAAGAAATAATGAGTATTTCATCCACGCGTTGAACACAAATGAACCTAACGAAGAAAACATTAATGAGATAAATATTAGGAACATTGGTGTTCAAAAAAACCTTTATACATTACCTGGATCTTCCGAAGCACAAAGACAATTAATCGAGAATTTCTACTCTGACAATTTCGAAACTCGATATGATGAT
Source organism: Cyclobacteriaceae bacterium (assembly GCA_021604845.1). Lineage (GTDB taxonomy): Bacteria > Bacteroidota > Bacteroidia > Cytophagales > Cyclobacteriaceae > SZUA-3. The sequence continues at coordinate 9,545 of BQJT01000072.1, read as the reverse complement.
GTATATGATATTCTTACTGATCCGGAACGAAGGACCATTACAGCATCTGAAAAAGAACTGATCATTTCTACAGTGATTACTATGTTTTATAGGACCAGTAAGTGGATTAGTAGTTTCAACGAATTTATGCACCGTGTTATTTCAGATGCATTTCGGCTAGCTCAATCCACTGGTAATGATGCTTTCTTTTTTGGTAAAGAAAAGATATCAATTGCGGGTAAATCTGAGGAGGAAATCATTAAGGAATTTATGTTAGAAAATAGACCTACTCAAGTTCTAATTCAGTTGGAAGCAGCACTTAAATTAATTGAAATAAGAAGGACAAGGGATGGCATTAATATTATAAAATTGGATGACGGGGAATCTGAATTTATAACTAGTGATAATCCCGTCTCATATTATAGGCTGGGTGTAAATGAGATCATGCCCTTTGATCCTGAAAATATTCTTTCCCTCCCATTGGACAACAAGCATTTGCTTATGTTAATGCCCCACAATGACAGTGAATCCACTAATTTTGTGATTAGGAGTAACTATACAGGTGGAATGTGTGTGCATCAAAAACTTGTCTCAAATTATACGCAATGGGAAAATGCTGAAAGATTTATACTGGGAACCAACACTGGCTTAAGATCATATTTATCTACGAAAGAAGAAACGGAACGTCCAATGACTGAGGAGGAGTTGAAAAGACTAGAACCTCGCAAAAAAGCATTTGAGGAGGTGGTGAAAAAGGCCAAGGATCTTGGACTTATTTAAGTAAACTAGTTTCGATATTATCTGACAGTTATCTGCGCTGTTTGATTTTTAAAAATTACGTTACAAAGTGAAGTGGTATCCTCTTGTCTCCTTTCACCAACTCCAGACCAAATCCACAAGCCTCAACGATGTTCATGAAGTTTTTGAATTTGACATCCTTAGCCTTGCCGGATCTCAAATCTTGAATGGCTGTTGGTGAGAGCCCCACAATTTCAGCCAGCTTTCTGACACTCTTCTTATCGTCTTCCATTAATGCCAGCATAAGTTCAGAAAGCGCAAACTCCTGGTACTCCTTATCGAAATCCTTTTTAAATCCTGGGTCCGATCTCCATTTGTTAAAAGCCGGCCCCAATCGGTTTTCACTTTTCTTTGCCATAGTACGTTCCTTTCCTATTACGTTCTTCATAGTCCTGCTTGCACCTCAATGCTCTTTCTTTTTCAGCTTTAGGCAACTTCTGTTGCTTCTTCATGAAGGCATTGGTTATGATAATTTTTCCTTTCTCGAAAAAGAAACAAAGAAACCGGTGCGGTTGCGGCTTAAAAGTGAAAATCCTGTCACCTTCATTCCTAAACTTTTGTTCATTGCGGATTTGGCCTGTATCTCCCATCATCATCAGCAAATGAGCAAATTTCTTGGCATCCGATCCGGTAAACTTCTCCAACATATACTCCCTAGGTTGACATCTACCTTTTTCGGTATAATAAAACTCTATCTGGTAGATTTCACCTTGGTAAGCAATGTAGTCTTCCATTCACATTTAGTGTGCAAGTATACTTACACAAGTATAACGATTTTTACCCTGAAAAGTTCAACTAATTTGAAATGAAATGAAACATACCGATATTGTTTCAATACCTTTTATTACTCTTAAGAAATAAGAACCTTCGTAGCTGACACTAATTAGACGGTCTAGGAAATGATCTTAACGATTTATGCCAACCAAACAATGCATGTCGAATGCGATATCATTAAAGAACAAAAGAACAAAGGCCGTCGACTTTTCACACTACAACTAAATCTGGAGAGAAAAAATGAATTTGATCAGTTTAGGGATGATCCTATGGAACGGTTTCGCATGGAGCTACAATCTGACGGAATGGAAACAATCACAGGAACTGGCAGATTTGTTTGGATTCCTGGTCAAGTGAATCATGGCGCTGATTCATTTCAAATTTTGTTTGAAGTTGAAACATAGTTAAGAATCTCAAATCAAGCCCTCTACATAAACATCGGGACAAGGTGAGGAAACAATTGATCGATGAGGATCCAAAATCTCATAATCCCAATCCACGATCTGCCTGCCGGTTCAAACCCAATTGCTTTTCTAACTTGGTATAACTCAAATCACGGTGAATGGTGCTCCCCTTAAAGGCAATACCATCTTTCCGGAAGGAAACGCCGTAAGCCTTACCATTTCGTCGTTCATACAACCTCATTTCAATTCCATCACGGCTGAGTTTTCTTCTCAATAGTTCCATACTCCTAATTCCATGGTTTAGTAATTGCTGGATCGCTTGCCTAATTTCCAATTTCACCCGATGCTTGCCAGTAATCTTCTCCAGGGATAAATCTTTTCTTTGATGTCTTCGAGCTATTGTCAGTTGATATTCCTGTTCCAGGTGGTCACATAATCTGGCAGTGCGGTTTTTGCACCATTTATCACTGGTGACATTGCCATCATAACCGATTCTATTTGCCACGATGTGCAAATGTTCATGTTTGCTATCATTGTGTCTGACTACAAGATATTGGTGGTCCTTCAATCCAATTCGCTCTACATACTCCCTGGCTATTTTTCGCATCAGCTGATTGCTGACCTTGTCTTTATAGGCAAAGGATATAGAGGTATGCCATACTGCCGTTTGAATTTTTTGATTTTGATATCGGATACGATTGAAATCCTGGGTGGCCACAATAGCATTTTGAATACGCACTCCTTTTTGGTCCAACACCTGTGCCCGGTCTTTCTCCATTACGTAATGAACACAACCTCCGAAGGATTTACCAATGGATACTTTACCAATCATAGTTTTCGCATTATCCGGTTCATCTCCTCCAGGGTGTCAATGATTTCAGTCTGTAACTGCGGTAAATCGTCAGCGTGGTCTGACAATTTCTTAAGGTCATTGGCCATGGACACCAATTGATCATATCGATTTACTTCTTCCTCAGTCATCTTAGGTTTAACCCGTTCTTCCAGTAATTTTGCTCGTGCATATTCCGATATTGATTGGCCATGTTTATCCGCCAGTTCTTTAATAAACAAACTCTTAGCCAGGGTACATCTCACATTGAATTGCTTTCGTTTCTTTATCAGTTTTACCGGTCTAGCCATTATAAATTGGGCTGAAATTAGGGTCTAAAAAGTTATCCACAATGTAGGTAGGCGAAGTAGGTTTTCAGGCCCAAAAAAAACGAGTTTTTGTATACGATAAACACGTCTGGCTACCTTAGCATTGGCAACCTTTTTTGAATACTGGAATTTAACTAAAAATTGCCAGGATTCAAAAAGCATTTTTGGCTGAAACTTGTAGCGCGGGATGGACAAATTGCTGTTTAGGCAATTCATTGCCAGCTAAATGAAACCTGGGGTGGAGCGATTCCGCAACGCAGGGCGTGGCGCCGGTAGGCGACATCCAATACGTAGGCCTGCGGGCAATTGCAGAATCGAGTGGAACGAAGGGTTGGTTTTAGGCGAAGCCGTTGCGAGTTCGAACGAGGCCTGCCAGGAGGATTGAGCCCTTTGGCGAAAGACTGGCAGCGGGAGCCCCGAGTACTCGGGGAGACTTTACCGAGGGAGTCCGCAGGCGAGCACAAACATGGGCAGCGGTGCCGATGGAAATTTTATGTGGCATTGTGCTGGTCTAATTTCCATCGGGAAGGTAGCTGCCGTGAGGACCGACGCCCGCTAATGCAAAGTGCATGACAGGTGGGAATCCGGGGATCAAAGGCACCACCTGGCGTGATACTTTGCTGGCCAGGAGAGACGAACGCATTATTACCGCATGAAGTTTCGATTGACACAGACTCTTGAATGGCGACTCCGGGGAGTCAACTGCTAACATTAATACTTGATCCAGGTAGATTTTTTATTAGGTTTACGAATGGCAGCTTTGACCACAAAGATGACGGTCAGTAAATTTCCTATGGCCAAACTAACTGGCAGTAACAGCCGTATGTCATAAAACCAGCTTTGGAGGACAGATGTAATGCGCCTTATTATTACCCACCTAGGGCAATGCAAAAAGGTTTATAACCGGATCACATTACATCAACCCTTTACTTAGGTTCTTCGCCTAACTCCGTTGGATAAAAATTCTACGCACCAAAATCCCTTTTTGGTGGATGATTTTAAGATAGTAAATACCGTCTTTTAGGCCCTCTGTGTTAATTTTAGTAACAGCCCCAGTTCTAGACGCAACCTGTTTAACTAATACTCCAAATTCATTAAGTATTTCTAATGAAAATGATTTATCAGCCGGTTCATTAATTAATTCAACATTCAATATGTCCGACGCTGGATTTGGAAAAATACTCACGGCACTGTCAGCTGAAGAGAATCCAAAACATGATCCTATAAACGTAGACGCGGTTCCTAGAGGGCCTCCACAATCCTCTGTGCCTGAAACCGAACAGTGTACCGCCATGAATCCACCGCTTCCCATCCTGGCATTTATCGACTGACTCCCCTGCCCGCTTAATAATGTACCCCCGTTCACGACCCAATTGTAACTAACACCGGTAATGTTCGCCACGAGAGTAACCACTTGATTCACACTTGCGCAGGATGGAAATGAACTTATGGTGAAATTAGCAGGTTCTGGACCTATGGGGATGTTATCTTTTCTAACTTGAATTTGTTCCCCGGTCGTATTACTTGTAATTGTAAATTGCACCCACCCAGTTGAACTACCGGAAACAGTTGCTTTAACATAAATTGAGTTTCCACTATTTCCATTAACCGTTAGATTTGAGCTAGTTTGCCATGTTACTGTAGTATTTGGTGTATTTGTGTCAAATAACGTAAAAATCGTTAGTCGGTCATCACAAACTCGCTCATGACCGCCAGAAACAGCTATATAACCTCTTAAACAGTCCCATCCATTTGCATCAAGATAATTACCAATTCGGGTTTCACTGGCATTGGAGAACACGAAATTATTTGTTGTGTCTCCTTGACACATTATTGTTCGGTTATTTCCCCCGCAGTTTTGACCATCTCCATGTATGCCTCCTAATGTATGTCCTATTTCATGTGCAACTGTGTAGAAAGTAGCGAAATAGTTAGTGTTAAAAGCATAAGAATCCTCCGGGACAGAACAGAGTGTTCCTATTCCGGCGGCTTGACCGAGCAATCCGCCCAGATCTTTATCGGTAAAATGAAGAACTAAATCCCGATGTACATTTTCCCTGTTGTTTTCCCACTCATTAGTAAGTTCATCAATTATTCCATTTCCATTGAAAGAAGCATATGGATCTGTATTGATGTTTGTCCAAACATTTTGGAACACTACGAGAAAGTACATATTGAATGCATCTTCGTAAACTCCCTCAACCAGATTCAATTCACCAAGAATTTCTTGATTGGAATTTGCCCCAAAGGTATCGAACCACTCCGCATCTGCTTCGGTTGCAACCTCAACTACCCAGTGCTCTTCCCCTGGTATTGCAGTTGCTTGTTGAGTAACACCCCATGCCGATGCTCTTTTTAAATAATCACTTTCTAATAGTGCAGAAACTCCACATACCTTTTTAGGATCTAGCTTAATGGCGGATTGTCTATAGGCTACAAGTTTCATTTCTTCACTCCGATGATCCACAAAACTTGAGACATTTTCCAAGAACAAGTAGTCATCTTCTAACTGAATATATCCTTTTAACTCGTCCTTATTGATAGTCAATCTCACTTTTTCTGATGGACTATTTGCAATGTGACCTTTATAAGTGTTACACTGAAAATTGTCCTCAGTTATTCCATCATCAGTGGTAAAAATTCCCTTATAATCTATTGACCTTAAATCGTTTTCTTCCAAGAGTAGCTCCAGGTCTACATCCTTGGAGATTTTTAAGTCTAATCTTATGTCTTTATCATTTTTCTTGACTAAACGATTAATATCAACAAAATCAAAAGTGAGTATCTCATACTCTTCAAGAGATTCTTCAATCTTCAGGTGATCTTGTTCACTTAATGTGGCTTGACGTGCTATAAACCTATTCTGAGCCTCAATTTGGTTTATACTAGTAAAAATGAAAAGGGTTAAAATGAGTTGTACATTTTTTTTCATAGCTGGTATTTGAGTTTAGTGAGAACATCTATTTATCCTTGCATTTTATTTTGAGTGAAGTGAGTTCCAATTGTGCCCCTATTACGTTTTCCGTAGGGAAGGTTTCCATCAAGTTACCACTGAAAACTAATTCCTGGCCTTCCTTAAAGTTAAACGAAGGAAAATTGCATGGAACTACCACATCTGTAGGCATATTATCGGTTTTACTTTCAGGCCGAATAACAGAAACTGTCTTCGTCGAGGTTAGTTGAACCGTTTCATAAATTCCATTAGCTTCGATAAAAGTGTCAACGGTATTCCGTTCAGGGTTGAACGTGCAGGACTCTTGAATCTCCAGTTCAAATAAGTCTTTGCATTCAATCGACTCTCCAGAGTCTTCCTCACAGCCAGAGCTTATGAGCAGCGGAGTGAGAATAGTTAGAAGTATTACTTTTATTGTTTCCATAGCACAAATCAATCAAACAAAACCTATCCCACATTTATAGACACAAAATTGGTATCAAAGGTTGGAAAATCGGGCGCATGAGATTAAAGTTTAAACCTCGTCCGAGTCTCTTTTTTGAAATAGGGATTACCTACTCTACCGAGTAAGTAGCTTTAAAAATATTGATAAAGGATTCATGGTAGAGCTAGTGAGATAGTGTTAATTTATTAACGGAGAAACATATTAATAAGTTCGAAAGTGAATGTCCGTCAAATATCAGACAAATTACACTTTATGTGGTCTTGCAATTAACTAATGGAGTTTAGCAGCCCTTGATAATCCGAATACTAGCAGTTCGATGGTTTATTATTACTAGAGTTCAAGGTTTTCAAGTAGATCAATTCTTCGAAATAAGTAACTCAGCTCAAGACTGCCCCTTCTTTGATTATGAGCTCGCTTCAATATGTCCAATAGCTGATTATTTTTTTCTGGACTTATGACAGAGTCAATGAGTAATTTATAATCACTGGTCTCAGCATCCCGCTCATAAAGTTTTGAGAAGCTTCCAGTTGCTCGATTTAGATGGTTGTTATTTAGATGGTTGTTATAATGAGTTATAAGCAGTCCTTCCAAAATAAGTAATACCCTTGTATTGTTATCATTTAGATTACGACCGAAAATGTTCAGTAGCTTCTCTTGTAGTTCATTGATAGACAATCTCCTTGATTTCAGTCCTTCATAAAAGTTATTATCTACTATTTTAAGAAAAATTAAGAATAGGTATATGAAAGGGATGACGTACTGATTGAGCTGAAAGGATCTTAAAGATAGCCTTGTGAGCACAAGAATTTTCTGTTGCTTACGAATAGGAACAGAACTGCTAGCAAAAATAAGCTTTCCGATATCTTCAAAGTCTCGTTTGTCAAATTGAAGTTCACCATGTTTTATTCGTTCAGGATTTCTAAAGAAATCGTCAAAATCAAAGTAAGAATATAAATATTCGAAGTATTTATCAGGTTCAGGCTCTGGGATTGAATATTCAATGTCAATAAAACGTCTCAAATACTCATCGGCGTTAATTCTATCGGACCCGTATACCCCACGTATTGCATTACCAAGTTCAACTTTATCAATAGCCAGTACGAATACAATGTTCGGTACTGAAAAGAAGTGCTTTATCTGCTCTAGAATTGACACGGAATAGTTGGGTCTACAACGATCCAACTCGTCTATGATAAAGACAATCGGCTTGCCGTTGTTAGTTGTTGAAATAAATTCAGTAAGATTCTCTTTAAAGTCAGCAATTGTTTTCTTTCTGTTAGTGTACTCATTCACTTCATTTTCGAAAACTGCTGACATGCCCTCAGTAACTCCCTTAATCATCTCACTTATGCTTTCCGTGTCAACATACTTTTCAGCTATTGCTTTAGCTACCGTTGGTAGAATATATTTTGACAACTCTGAGGCCTTTTTAAGGGCTGACTGGAATTTGGGCTTAGTAGATTCATTAGTCAATTTTTTAAGTTCTCCCATCAGCGCAATTAGGGGGTTATCTTCAAAATCATTTTCCCAGGCATTGAAATAAACAGTTTGAAAATTATTATTTAACAACGATCGCTCCCACATACGAACAAAGGTAGTTTTCCCTGTTCCCCACGTATTACTTATCGCCAGCACAAATCCCTCGGGGTATGATTTTACAATTCCTGTTAAAACATCAGCATATTGCTTTCTCTCCAATTTACAGTGTAAGAATGGATTCTTCTTATCGATTTCTACTTCTAATTCCCTGAAATTCATACCTCAGTAGTGCATTTTATCAGTCCAATTTATTTCCAAATTCTTTATCAGTTTTATCACTATAAGGAATCTTTAGTTTTTGTAATTTAATATTCGCATCTGAAACAATCAGTTTAAGCGGAGAAAACGATTTGTCAAGCACCTTTTTTTCAAATTGGTCGTGATTGATTCCTGGGCTAGCAAAACTTGATATTTTGTCGTGGAATTTAGAATCTGTACTGTGCATATTCCACTAGCATACCGTTCTCTAAACTGAAGTCATGCGAGCTTATACTAAGTTGATATTGGGTATATCTAGGGTTGTCAATCTGGAAGGGAGATTACTTTATATGGGATAGGATCTTTGGGTTTACTGTGATAGAGACCAACAGATATGGAACCTTATCATAGTACCGTATACCAAGTACAGGGTTTCCATTTTCATGTTCAATTCTGCTTTCTTGAATAGCGACCCGTGAGACACTCTAAATTAGATTAACTCACCTAGATGGAAATATTCCCACCGCTCCCTTTTAAAGTCAAAGCTATTCAGAATTTATCTAAACATCTTGTTGTCGCCCAACTTGAGAATTCCTTTATTAATTGCCGTCAAACAACAACTCATCCGCCTGATCCACCACTGCATTCTCAAACGAATCCAAGTAATTCTGAGTCATTTCCTCGGTAGTATGGCCCAAGCTATCCTGGATTACATTGGTAGGCGTTCCCTGCCTTTTTAAGGCCATGGCATAAGTATGACGGGCATGGTAGATGGTAAAGGGAGCAATTTCGCATAGCTCCGCTATTTCCTTAAGTCGTTTGTTCAGTTTCTTCCGCTTGTTTTTGATGATATCATGGTATCTGTTTTCCGGATCTGATTTCTTTAATACCGGAAAAAGAAAATCCTGTTGATCATAATTATCTCCCAGATAGCTTGTGATTATGTCTTTTAACTTTGGGTTGATCTTGACACTGAATCGCTTGTTCTTGGTTTTTATCCGCAGGTAGTTAATCCGCTCGAAATCACCTTGTACATTCTCTACTCTTAGTAGGGCCATGTCTTTCCAGTTGATACCACGCAAATAAAATGAGGCCAAAAATAATTTCCTGGCTTCGTCTAACGGAGATCCTTCCGGCAGCGCCAATGTCTTGAAAGTCTGAAACTCCTTTTCTGAAAGTGCTTTCCTGGCCGGTACTCCATTTTTAATTTTATAATCCTTAAAAGGATAATGGGCTTGATCCGCTATTCCAGCCCTTATTGCCCGGTTGTACAGCGCTCTCAAAGTACGTAAATAGA
>BQJT01000071.1 GCA_021604845.1 Cyclobacteriaceae bacterium | reverse complement strand
TTTACAAGGATACCCCTGGTTGCAACCGGCAACCAAGGATGACTTCGGTAAAGAATTCCTGGACTTCAAATGTTCGATCCGAATTGTGTCAGGTATAGACGAGGCCCTGGACCATATTCAGCAATATTCATCAAAACATAGTGAGGCAATTGTCAGTGACAATCAGGAAACTTGCGACCAGTTTCTAAAGGAGGTGGATGCTGCCGCTGTTTATACCAATGCCAGCACCCGGTTTACCGATGGATCTGTATTTGGATTAGGGGCAGAGATCGGAATATCAACTCAAAAACTGCATGCACGGGGACCTTTTGCACTAGAAAAACTTATTACCGAGAAGTGGATTATTCGAGGAGAAGGACAAATTAGATTATAAAATAATGAAGGATAACATTGCCATTATAGGTGGCGGCAACCTGGGAAGTTCTATTGCCCAGGGCCTGGTTAAAAGCGGGTATATAGTACCTGAAAAAGTAATTGTCACCAGGAGAAAGATCGGCAGGTTAGAAACTCTTAAGGAACTTGGTGTAATTATTACCTCAGACAACAACCAGGCGGTTGCAAACGCCCGTGTAGTAATTGTGGCGGTCAAGCCCCATCAAATCGATGAGGTACTGGAAGATATTAAGGATGCGGTCAGATCTACCAATGCCCTGCTTATATCCGTGGTAACCGGAATAACTACTGCCCATATGAAAGAAAAAGTTGGGTCCGAGGTAAAATTATTCCGGGTAATGCCAAATACGGCAATAGCCATTCAGCAGTCAATGACTTGTATTAGCTCGGTAAATGGTTCGTTAGAGGAAATTGAAGAAGTGACCACGCTTTTTGAAAATATGGGCAAAGTGGCAGTAATTCACGAGGAACTTATGGATGCTGCCACCGCACTGGGTGCCTGTGGGATTGCTTTCGCATTGCGATTTATCAGAGCTGCAATTCAGGGCGGAATTGAGATCGGGTTTGATGCGAAGACCGCGGAACTTGTAGCTGCACAGACTGCAAAAGGTGCTGCTTCATTGGTAATGGAAAGAAAACGACACCCGGAAAGGGAAATTGATCTGGTAACCACCCCTCAGGGTTGCACAATTGCCGGTCTTAATGAGATGGAACATCAGGGATTCAGCAGCGCCTTGATTAAGGGAATTGTAACTTCATTTCAGAAAATCTAGATCGACGCGTCCAGTCAAAGACTGCTGCTTTTAATTCCATGCATTTCTTCCAGGTTAACCTGTTCATTTTCTTGGTAGCAGCATCCTTCTACAAATTCTCTAATTGTCGGATTCGGCAATTTTAATTGGCCAGGTTGAGATAAGTCCAAACCTTAAACTTGGCTTTTGCAATTACCAGCTTGTTACTCAATCATTTATCTTTTTAATGTGCGCTACCAGCCTACTCGGCCTGGTTTATCCTTTTTATTACAAAAACTTACGAATATTATATTTAAACTAAGGTTTGTTATATTTAGAATTATTTTTATATTTGTACTGTCCCAAGATTCTATGGTAATATTTTATTAATGAGAGAGGTTCTACGATTTACCGGCGTTAGTGTACTGGATCACCCGCAGACCATGTCCTTTCCTGATAAAATTCGGGCCAACAGTTCCTATTTCAATGAGGAGAGGCAAAGCGCAAAGCTATCCTGGTTTCAATCATTTAGCAGGTATCTTCCAGTTTTAACGTTTGATTTAATATCGGTGACATTAGTATTGTTCACCTGCTATGAATTTACCCGGGCAAAATTAATTACCGGACTTCTTGGATCCGAGGCTTTCTTTACCACCAATATTGATAAAGTAATATTTTATGCCTCCCTGGTAGTAGTCATATTAACCCTGTTTTTTTACAGTGGATTATATATTCATCATGTTATCCAAACCAGGGCCAAACAATTCTTTTACATAGTAAAGTCATTCTTCTATGCAGACGTCTTTATTATAATAATCGCATTCTTCTTCTTGAGTTCGACATTGACAGCAACATTCAGGGAGTTTATTATTTGGTTCACCCTCAGTGGAATACTATTCACATTTACCGGAAGAATGATTTTCCGATACCTGATAAGAAACAATAAGAGTTTAAGTACATTAAAACCTCCCAGAAGAATCATTATTCTTGGAGCTGGTGAAGCAGCAAAGCTTTACGTTGCTAGAATAGTTAATGATCGAAACAGTGTAGAAAGTATTATGTTTCTGGACGATGATTCAGATAAACATGGGAGTACAATTTTTGGATTTCCGGTGGAAGGCCGTACCCAGGACGTGTCGATTCAAGCAGCATCGTTCAGAGCAGATGAAATTTGTGTATTAATTAATAATATATCAAAAGAAAGACTGCTGGAACTAGTTCAACTCGCCAAGAAAACATCCTTGCCAGTAAAAATCAGCTCCTCCCACTACAACCTGATGTTTACCGGGATCTATGACTTGAAAGAAAGAGCCCTGGAAACTGTTCCTTTTATCTCCAAGGATTACCAGAAACTGGATTTAATCTACAAGCGTATTTTAGACGTAGTCGGTGCGATATTAATCGGGTTTGTTCTTGCTATCCCCTGCTTGTTGATTGCTCTGATCATTAAGCTTACATCACAAGGACCGGTATTACACACTTCATTCAGAGTAGGTAAAGAAGGCTCATTGTTTAAAATGTATAAGTTCCGATCCATGAAAATCAACAATGGAGCACAACATGTACAAATTGCATCGGTTCGGACAAAAAATGGGTTTCATACCGGCAAATTGGAAAACGACCCAAGAATTACCCCGGTAGGGAGGTTTTTACGAAAATATTGCCTTGATGAATTGCCACAATTAATGAATGTACTTAAAGGAGAAATGAGCCTGGTTGGACCCCGGCCCTATTTCAACTACGAATTGGAAGGTTATTCTGAATGGCAGTTCCGAAGATTCCTGTTAAAACCCGGTATGACTGGGTTATGGCAAGTTACCGGACGCCAGAAAAAATTTATGCGACTTGACGACGCGCTCAGTACGGATGTATTCTATACCGATCACTATAACATCTGGATGGATTTCAGGATACTACTGAAAACAATTCCGGTAATACTGTCAGGCGTTGGTAAATAAATCCTATCTACGCATAGGTAGCCAAGGCATTTCCTACTAAACAGATTTCGGCTTTTTACTTATGGCTTCAGGTAGAATCTGCGGACTTAACCTTATGCTTAAAGTATTCCAAAGTAGGAATTAAGCCGTCTGACCGTGAATATTTGGGAGACCATCCTAATATTTCTTTAGCTCTGGTTATATCCGGTTTACGTTGTTTGGGGTCATCTTTTGGAAGATCCTTAAAGATTATTTTAGATTTAGACCCGGTCAATTTAACCACTTCCTCCGCAAATTCCAGTATAGTAATTTCGTCGGGATTACCAATATTAACCGGATGGTTATAATCACTTAGCAATAGCTTGTGTATGCCATCTACCAGATCATCTACGTAACAAAAAGACCTGGTTTGACTCCCATCACCGAATACGGTAATATCTTCTCCTCGTAACGCCTGTCCGATAAATGCAGGCAGCGCCCGGCCATCATTCAGTCTCATTCTGGGCCCGTAAGTATTAAAGATTCTAATAATTTTAGTGTCCAAACCGTGGAATGTATGATATGCCATGGTAATAGCTTCCAGAAAACGCTTGGCTTCATCATACACCCCTCTGGGGCCTACCGGATTAACGTTACCCCAGTAATCTTCTGTCTGTGGGTGTATCAGGGGATCGCCATAAATTTCTGAAGTACTGGCAACCAATATGGTTGCTTTTTTCTCCTTGGCCAGGCCGAGTAAGTGAAGTGTTCCCAATGATCCAACCTTTAGGGTCTGGATAGGCATTTTCAAGTAGTCTATCGGGCTTGCAGGAGAAGCAAAATGCAGGATGTAATGTAATTCACCCTGTACATGAACGTACTCGGAAACGTTATTGTGTAAAAATTGAAAATCTTCATTTCCAATTAAATGTTCAATATTTTCCTTGGACCCTGTTAAAAGATTATCCATGCACAATACACTGTAACCTTCTTTCAAAAACCTGTCACAAAGATGAGAGCCTAGGAAACCGGCACCTCCCGTAATTAATACTCGTTTCTTCATAAGTTATTTTAACAATGATTTTTATAGACTGTTCAAGGAAACAGCAGATATGCCACCAAGAATTGCGGTAAAGTAAGCAAAAAATATAGCTGTGGAAAATTAAATATCGATTAGAACATTACCTCAGCCTTGTCTACCGTATTAATAGTATTCTATAGGTATCCTGGAAATCCTGCCCAGTGGTCAAAATGGTATAAGTGCCATTGGCCAAAGTTTCATCAAAACTTAGCTGTATTTTATGCTTTCCAGCTTTTAAGTCAAATGCTCCTAATGGAGTTTCTCGACCAAGTGCATCAACCAGTACGAAGGATATTGCCTCATCGGACTCGAGTACTATTTCCATAGTTAGCTCACCCTGGTTTGGAATTGGATAAAAGCTTAAGCTACTTTCTTCAAAATCGATCAGGAAGGGATCAGAGTTTGCAATACACCCGAGTGGATCACTGATTAGTACAGTATAACTACCAGCCAGGTTCACTTCAATACTCTGGTTAGTAGCCCCGTCAATTTCAACTCCGTTGAAAAACCATTGATAACTAAATGCTTCATCAGCGGTTAACATATTTTCAGATCTGGTAATATTGGGCTTTAGTGGCCCCGGCTGAACGTTTATGGCAAAGGTTTTACTGGTGGAGTTATTTTTTTCGTCTGTGACAATAACCGTATAAATCCCTGCTACCAGATCAGAAATATCCTTGGATTCTGCACCATTGGACCATTTGTAGGTTATGATGCCAAACCCACCGGTGACGGTTAATTGGATCGAACCACTTTGGTTTAGGCAATTTGCATTAGTGGTTTCCGAAACAAACTCCCAGTCCGGCGCTTCGGTAATCGCAGTTACCTGGATGTTCACCTCTTCTTCATCAAAAGCCCCTGAAGGATCAGTGGCCCTCAACTTGATGTTATATGCACCAATCGAATTGAAGTCCGGAGTAATTTGAAGTTTGGCAGTGCCGTCCTGGTTATCAACAATAGTAACAAAATCCGGAGGTTCAACCAGGCTAAAGGTGGGTATGTCTCCATCCGGATCGGTGGCTGATAGGTCTACACTCAGACTATCTCCCTCTGTCACCACCAAATCTTGCACAGGAGTGATCACCGGAGCTCCACTTCCAGCAATTACCTGTATGATAATCTTTTGAGAAGCAGTTAAACCCTGATCATCGGTTGCGGTAACGGTAACATTATATGTTCCAATATCTGCAAATCCAGGGTTTAGGAATAAAGTTGCCGTACCATCCATATTATCGGCAAATGCTGCAAATAAGGGTAAGACATCTACCATAAGTGAGGGGATGTCACCATCTGGGTCACTACTATTTACAACCACTTCCAAAGAGCCTCCCGCTGGTACTGTCTGAGCAACTATCGGATCGATTTGTGGCGGACGATTATCCGATGATCCCTGGTTTATTTCAATACCTGAAATCTTGGCAAACTCAACCTGACTGGTGAAATCTATGTTTAACACGCCATCATTAACTGTCACACTGAATGACTCTACCACTGCAGTATTTGGAGCTCCAGCTACGGCAATAATATCATAATTAGTTAATTGTGCCTGTCCGGCTTCTATGTCAACGTTAAATACTCTTGCTCCGGTGTTCGTGTAAAAAATCTCAGCAAAGTGTAAACGAACCTGATATTGACCCGATGCCAGGGGTATGGCATAGCTCATGGTACCTCCCGCTGCAAAACGCTCAGTTTGGTACAATACATCATTACTGGTACCAGCAATAGCAGAGGTAGTGGTAAAATTATTTCCTCCGGTGAAATGCTGATCTGCAATCCACAGTTCTTCTCCGAAAGTGAAGTCAGGACCACCAGAGTTGATTCGCAATAGACTATTGAAGTCTGTAACTGTTATGGTGAAGATTTCTTCATCAAACAGCCCATCCTGGTCCGTCAAACGGGCAGTAACCGAATAATCTGCTGGTGCTGCGGCTAATGTCCCTGAGATCAATCCGGTTCCTGGTTCAATCGACAATCCATCAGGCAAACCGGTGGCGCTGAAAGTCAGGTTATCTCCGGTATCCAGATCCGAACCTTCAAGTTGCAGACTAACGTTTGCGGCTACCCCGTACTGTTGGTTGCCGGGATTGATTAATATGGGTGGTTGATTTTGAGATACGATTATTTCAATACCCGATATCTTAGCCAATTCAACCTGATTAGTGAAATCTATGTTTAATGTACCGTCACTAACTGTAACAATGAATGACTCTACCACAGCAGTATTGGCTCCTCCTGCAGCAGTAATAATATCATAATTACTTAGTTGGCCCTGTCCGTTTTCTATGTCAACAGTAAATACTCTTTCCCCAATACTGGTATAAAAAATCTCCGCAAAGTGTAACAGAACCTGATATTGACCTGCCGCCAGTGGTATCGCATAGCTCATGCTACCTCCCTCTGCAAAACGCTCAGTTTGGTACAATTCGTCATTATTGGTACCCGCAATGGCCGTTGTGGTACTGTATTGGTTTCCTCCGGTAAAATACTGGTCAGCTACCCACTGTGCTCCTCCAAAATTGAAGCCGGTACCACCAGAGTTAATTCGTAGCAAACTGCTCAGGTTGGATATTGTTATGGTGAAAACCACTTCACTGAACAGTCCATCCTGGTCGGTTAGCCTGATGGTCACATCATAATCACCGGGAAGCGCAGTTACGAACCCCGTAATTAACCCGGTGCTTGCATTTATTGTAAGATCCACAGGCAGCCCGGTTGCGTTGAAAGTTAATACGTCTCCAGGATTGGGATCAGCCCCGGTAATCTGGATGTTTACTGGTGCCCCAACCTGGTAGCTTTGGTCAAATACATCATTGATTACGGGAGGTAGATTTTGTACAAGAGGTCCGCTTAAATTTTCAAATATCCTGGGCGTGATATTATTCCACCCAAGGGTGATTATATCCAGATCTCCATCATTATCAATATCTACCAGCTGAGAACCATCATGATGATCCAAGCCATCGCCCCCGACATCAATAACATGTTTTATCCAGGTTCCGCTGTTACACAAATCGTTTTCGAATCCGAACAATTGATGATTACCACCAAATTCACCAACAATCAAATCATCATCTCCGTCAAAATCCATGTCTGCCACACCCAGACTTAATGTCCCATCAATCAGTGGATCTATAACATGCTTGGTCCAAGGTTGAGTTGGATCATCAGGGGCTTCCAACCAGGCAACTTCTTCGTTATTGCCAATCTGACCGGCAATTCCATCCAAGTCGCCGTCTCTATCAATGTCTGACAATCTATTTCTATCAAATAATGAATTAAAAGTAATCCCGGTAGAGAATAAGGTCCAGGTACCTCCATCGTTTCTAAGCCAATTGCCAGCCTGAAATAAATCAAGGTCTCCATCATCATCGATGTCTCCTGCAGAAAGGCCCTCCCCTATGGAGGTGGGATGAATATTTTCGATAGTCCAGGTACCATTGACAGGATCAGCAGGAACAGTTACCATTTGTACCTCTGAACTACCATTTTCAGCACCATTCCAGGTGATAGCCATTTGATAAGGACCACCTGATTGAAAAACACCTCCTGCTATACCCGCAATAAACACCTCGTCATGACTGGTAGTACCCGATGGTAAATTAGCATGAATAGTGAAAGTTCCTGAGCCATCGTTTTCTGCCCACACCAGATCAGCAGATTCGTACTGACCTTGTGTGCCAAAAAGATCCTGATCTCCATCCCCGTCAAAATCATAAATCCAGGTCACATTATTAAATGGTGAACCAATTACATTTTGCACCCAGATGCCCCCTGCACTTCCGGGGTTCTTGTACCACCAGGCACCGGTGACAATGTCCTTTAATCCATCCCCATCCATATCTTGTTGCGGAAGTATATAAACAGAACGGTAGGGTAAGGCATCATCAATTAAGTGTTCATCCCATTGATCCGGAAATGATGTGGTATTACAAACTACCTGGTCGGTAACATTGACAGTAACCTCATCAAATACTCCAGTCCCCGTATGACTGGCTTCAAATAGCTCAATGCGTATGGTATGGAGGCCCAGGCTTAAGTCATCGATGGTAATTGGGTTCAGGGTATAATGCGGTTCTATCATTATCCCATCGATGAAATAGTGCATATGGGTACTCCCCTCAGCCACTTCCCAGTTCTCTACGGAAAATCCAACCTGGAAAGGTTGGTTTACATCCGCTCCATCCGATGGAAACAGCACCGTAATATTAGGAGTAGCGTCAAAAGTATTGGGATCCAGAATCTCAATAGCACTGATTTTGGGGTTTTCCACAACTCCTGTGAACTGAATGTTAAGTACTCCGTCATTAACAATGACATTATTAATTTCCTTTATTAATGCTGTGGCAGGCCCGACTTCAGTTAGTATGTCAAAATTAGAAAGTACCTGATTTCCTTCAATACTGACATTAAATACACGATCGCCAATTCCACCGGCAACATCCACTCCAAGATATATTTCGGCAAAATGAAGCCTGACGTCATAGGCTCCCTGGCTGGAAACAGGTATAGCATAGGTTAGATCTCCGAAACGCTCGCTTTGATATAATACATCATCGGAAGTATTGTTAATGTTAACAACGTTATTAAACACATCTCCTCCGGATGAAAACTGGTCCGCTGAGAATATATTACCTCCGGCATTCACCTGAGGGCCACCTGCATTGATTCTTATAGACTCGAACAAACTGAATGTATGACTGCCGGGTATAATTGCTATTCCAGCTTCGTTTTGTACCCCGGTTATGGTAAGATTGTATGATTGACCTTGGACTATTTGACCAGTAGTTAATATTACGGTTCTATTGTCTTCCTGTAGCATGGCTGAAATAACCGCAATCCCGTTGTCAATTTGGTAATTTCCTTGGTTTTCGGCAGTACCTGGTGATACCGTTTCTGAAAACTCGATACTTACAGTGGTTAAGTCACTGGCAATTACTTCTACCACCTCTGGAGGGGTGTTGTCTGTAGACACTCCATTACCAGTAAATTCTACCCAGTTCAGGTTGAACAAATCCGTTTCTCCCGGGTTGTTTTTAAACACAAAATAAAGGTCGTGCTTTCCTCCTGGATCAGTAATTGTTGATTCCACATCTACCCAACTGTCCCAGGCTCCAGTTGGTGATACAGTAGTGGTACTAAGCAGGGTACCGGTAGGATCGTCTAACCGAAGTTCAATTGTGCCACCAACTCCTGCAGAAGCTACCCGATACTTTACAGATGAAATACCTAACAGATTACGCCCCTCAAAAGAAATATAACTATCATGATTAACCCGGATTGCCGCATTTCCACCTCCCCATGGATCATTATTGCTTATCTCAGAAATCCCATTCTGACTATCGTAAAATTCGGCCTCTTTTAGCTTGGGATACAGTCTGATTTGGTCAAAAGCTACAAGTCCTCCCTGATCAGTATAGTTTACTCCTAAGACATAAAAAATATCCATTTCACCATAGATATCATGATCCAAAGGATCCAGGGTAATGTTTTTAAGACAGCCGTCAAGGGTGAGGTCATCGTGAAAATGGTTTAAATGTCCGATTGATGGGACCACGTTAAGGTTTGAGCAATCTATAGTTCCATCCTCCAAATCAGAGGCGGTCACCTCAAAAGATATCTCATCATTCCAACCCATCAATCCACCATCCGGCGGCGAAATAAAACTGAATGAGGTGGCATTATTCCCAGCATGAATGGTGGTATTGCTGGTACTTACCCCGCCCTGGTCATCACTTACCCGAAGTTGAACATTGTATTGTCCCCCAACTGAATAGTTAAATGATGGATTCTCCAAATTGGAATCAAATGTTCCATCGCCATCGAAATCCCACTCATAGGTCAATGGGTCTCCGTCCGGGTCAAAGGTACCAGCGCTGGAAAAATTTACATTTAAGGGCAATGACCCATTATCCGGGTCGGCAGTTAATACTACCA
This sequence comes from Cyclobacteriaceae bacterium, assembly GCA_021604845.1. Taxonomy (GTDB): domain Bacteria; phylum Bacteroidota; class Bacteroidia; order Cytophagales; family Cyclobacteriaceae; genus SZUA-3. The sequence goes on along the minus strand of BQJT01000071.1, from coordinate 11,784 downwards.
CCGGGGATGAGTTAGTAACGATACCAATATAATCCACTCGAACCAGTTTCCCGGTACCAACGTTATCCGGGCAACACCCGGCTCCATATTCCAGGATATACATATGGCCATCCGGGCCAATCGTCATGTCAATAAACCCAGCTTCATCCACGGGAAAAACAGAGGGTGCCAGTTGTTCATTACTTAGAATATTGCCCTGGTCATCCATTTCTACTGCCCATATCTGACTGGTATTAAAATCGTAGTAAAAAAATACCTGGTCGAATTCTATGGGCAATTTCTGCTGATCCAAAATTGCAGGGTCAAAGTAATATCTTGGGCCAGCCAGATAACTTTCATGAAACAGATCAATCCAGGCCGGCTGGGCCGGAGGCAAATTAGTGGCTCCGGTATTCCAAATTGAGAGGTTAACCGGGGCCGCAGCATCATAATAGAATGATGGATTCGCATAGTCATTGCGATAGGCTTCATTCTTACCGGAAAGATATGGCCATCCGAAATTACCGGCATTTTTGGTTAGGTTTATTTCATCATATCCATGGGGGCCCTCAGGACCCGCAACGTTAGCATCAGGGCCGACCTCTCCCCAGAACAACCAATCTGTATTTTCTTTGTCAACAAAGATCCTATAGGGGTTCCTGGCACCCATAACATAAATCTCAGGTAAACCTCCACCGCTGGGAAATAGATTGTCCGGTGGTATGGTATAGCTGCCATTGGGCTGTGGGGTAATTCTCAAAATTTTTCCCCGTAAATCGTTGGTGTTGGAAGAAGTATTTTCTGAACTAAGGTTTGAGTCAGTCTCGTCTAAGGTTGCATAGAGGCTGTGATTGGTGTTGTCTCCGGTTGCTATGTACAAGTTACCTTGAGAATCGAATGCAAGATCTCCTGCCGCATGACAGCAAATTTCACGCTGCGTGGGCCATTCCAGCATTATGATTTCAGAGTTTAAATCTAACACATCACCATTCATTGTGAATCTGGACACCCGGTTTACTGACGAGAATAAAGGAGAATAGTGTAGATATATATGATTGTTTGAGAGGAAATTAGGATCAAATTCAATGCCCAATAGTCCATCCTCAAGATCATGAAATACCTGGATGGTACCTGCGGATACCATTAGCTGTTGATCTGGCTTGTATATTAGCAACTCTCCATATCGATCAATAATAAATATGCGACCATCCGGAGCAAACTCTATACTAATGGAATTGGTGAGATTGGTGACTAATTCAACTCTTTGAAACTGATCTGGTAATTGGGAAAAGCACGGCACATTGGTGACAGCTATTATCAGCAGACAGTATAAGCTAAGCTTGGCAATCAACTTATTAAAGTAATCTAGCATGAGTGTCGAATCTGCTGATAATGCAGCACTTCTATCGTTATCCTTACTGCCAGTGAGACTTAACCAACAAAGTAATTTTGTAAACTAAATCCGGCCTGACTTGAAATAATTATAATATTTATTAAAATAACAAAATTACAATATACGGAAAATTTCAGGAAAATACGAATTTCTGCAATTGAGAATTGTCCCCCAGGGGTTAAAGTCAATGTTTATTTGCTAATCACGATTTTTATTCCTTCAGTATTAGAAGACCTAGAAACCAATCGTAAATAGTATACGCCATTATTTAGTTGAGAAAAATTCAGCATTCTTTGGTTTTTTCCAGCAGCAAATTGTGCTGAACCAAAATTATACAGCTTGCCGATCATATCATAAACATGAATATCAAGTTCCTCGGCAGAATTAAGATCCACCTCCAAAATGGCATCAGGGTTATTTGCTGGGTTTGGATAAACTTTCAGTTGTCCAATGTTTGGCGGATCAGGAATGCCGGTTACTAAGCCAACTTGAATTAGAAAAGTTTCCTCAGAAGTCACCGTCCCATTACCCACAGTGATAGTAACCGAATAGCTGCCGCTTGAGATGGTTACAGTGCCTGTAATTAGACCGGTGCCGGCATCGATTGAAAGCGTAGGTGGCAACCCACTGGCAGCGTAGGTTAAAGTTCCACCAGGATCGGCATCACCTGCTATAATCTGAAGCTCTACTTCATCGTTCTCATCGTAAAACTGGTTGCCCGGGTTGACTACAATCAATTGTGAGCAATTGGCTGCCTGACTTTTATTTTCAAATATACGCGGTACGATTTGAAACCACCCTAAAGTCATTATATCCAGATCACCATCATCATCGATATCCACCAATTGAGAGCCATCGTGATGATCCAGCGAACTACCATTATCTAAGATATGCTTTATCCAGGAACCACTATTATTCAAATCGTTTTCGAATCCGAACAACTTATGTTCGCCAAGGAATTCGCCTATAATTATATCTTCATCTCCGTCAAAATCCATGTCTGCTACTCCAAGACTTAGCGTTCCGTCAATAAGCGGATCTATCACATGCTTGGTCCAAAGTTGGGTTGGGTCGTCAGGGGCTTCCAGCCAGGCAACTTCCTCGTTAGTGCCAATCTGACCGGCAACTCCGTCCAAATCGCCGTCCTGATCAAAGTCCGACAAACTGTTTCTGTCAAACAAAGTATTAAATGTGATCCCGGTAGAGAATAAGGTCCAGGTACCCGCATCGTTTCTAAGCCAGTTACCAGCCTGAAATAAATCAAGGTCTCCATCATCATCGATGTCTCCTGCTGAAAGACCCTCCCCGATCGATGTGGGATGAATACTTTCAATGGTCCAGGTGCCATTTACAGGATCTGCAGGAACCGTTACCATTTGAACCTCTGAACTTCCATCTTCAGCACCGTTCCAGGTGATAGCCATTTGATAGGGCCCGCCTGATTGAAAAACTCCACCTGCAATACCGGCTATAAAAATCTCATCATGAGTTGAAGTACCCGATGGTAGATTTGAATGAATGGTGAAATTACCTGAACCATTATTTTCTGCCCAAACCAGATCAAGGGATTCGTATTGTCCCTGTGTACCAAAAAGATCCTGATCTCCATCGCCGTCAAAATCATAAATCCAGGTCACATTGTTGAAAGGATTGCCAATGGTGTTTTTTACCCAGTTACCTCCAGCTGTACCAGGGTTTTTATACCACCAACCACCGGTAACAATATCTTTAAGACCATCGCCATCGATATCCTGCTGAGGCAAAATGTAAACGGACCGATATGGCAAAGCGTTATCAATTAAATGCTCTTCCCACTGAACTGGAAAATCTTGGCTGCAACTTTCATAACTGAATTGGAATTGAAATGCACCGGCAATATCAATATTGTAATTCACAGACACTGTCAATGGAGAAACAATCAGGTATACTGTACGTTGATCAGGTTGTAGATGAGCTCCGGTTACTTCAATACCGTTGTCGATAGAGTAATTCTCCAATCTTTCTGCAGATTGTTCATCTATCGGCTGATCATAAACCACGGAAACGATGGTTGAGGTTAGAGCTTCCACGCTTTCGGCCATAACAGACGCTTCGTTTTGTGAAACACCGCTACCCATGAATTCAATCCAATTGAGGTCAAGAATATCGGTGGCGCCAGGGCTTTGTTTGAAGACAAAATAAAGATCGTGCATACCCTCCGGGGCTTCAAATTCTACTTCGTAGTCAACCCAACGGGATGTGCTCCCCGTAGCTGGAACCTCTGCTACATTAATTAGTTGACCGTCGATGCTGTCCAATCGAAACTCTATCATCCCACCCGCTGAGGTTGAAGCTGTCCGATATTTTATAGCATTTATATTTATCAAGTTTCTTCCGGTAAAAGCAATATAGCTGTCATGATCTACTCTGATGGTGCTGGCACCGCCACCCCAGGGATCATTATTCGGAAGTACTTCAACAGCTTGTTTTTCATCATAAAACTCCGCTTCCGTTCTTTTGGGATATAGCCTGATCTGGTCAAATGAGGTCAAGCCACCCTGATCGGTAAAGTTCACTCCTAATACATAAAATACATCCATCTCACCATGAATGTTATGATCAAGTGGATCCATCTTCATGGTCTTCGGACAGGCATCGATGGTAAGATCATCATGAAAATGATTCAAGTGTCCTAAAGAGGGCACCATGTTTACGTCAGCACAATTAATATTACCGTCCTCTACGTCTGACACCGCAACATCGAACATAACATCCTGATTCCAGGTAATAAACCCGCCATCAACCGGAGAATTAAATTCATAGGCTGTTGCATTGTTACCTGCATAAATGGTAATATTCTGCACACTCAAGCCTCCCTGATTGTCACTTACCCGTAACTGGGCATTGAAAGTACCTGAACTGGTATAAGTAAAGCTGGGATTTTCTAAATTTGAATCAATAGTCCCGTCAGTATCAAAATCCCAGGCATAGGTCAGTGGGTCTCCATCGGGGTCGAAAGTTCCCTCACTTGAAAAATCCACCATAAGTGGCAATGAACCATTGTTAGGGTTAGCGCTCATACTTATTACCGGTGATGAATTTGAAACAACACCCGTGTAGTCTACCCGTACCAGTTTCCCGGTACCAACATTCCCCGGGCAACATCCTGCCCCGTACTCCAGAATGTACATATGCCCATCCGGGCCTATCTGCATATCTATAAACCCATCCTCTGATGACGGAAATACCGCAGGGGCCATCTGATCATTACTGATTACGGTGCCATCGGTATCCATCTTTACCGCCCATACCTGGCTGGTATTGAAATCGTAGTAGAAAAATGCCCCGTTAAACTCTATGGGTAGTTTCTGCTTGCTGGTTTGGGTGGGATCAAAATAATAACGCGGGCCAGCTAAATAACTCTCATGAAAAAACTCCAGCCACGAAGGCTTAGCGGGTGGAAGATTAGTGGCTCCCGTGTTCCAGGTAGAAATATTTACCGGCGCTTGGGGGTCATAATAAAACTGCGGGGTTGCATAATTATTTAAGTAGGGCTCATTCTTCCCGGAAAAATAGGGCCAGCCATAATTTCCCGCCGACTTGGTTAAATTAATCTCATCCATCCCCACGGGGCCTGCCGGTCCCGGACTATTGGCATCAGGGCCTACTTCACCCCAAAATAGCCAATCTGTACTCTGCTTATCTACAAATATTTTAAATGGATTACGCGCACCCATAACATATATTTCAGGGAGTCCGCCTATCCCGCCTGGAAATAAATTTCCTCCCGGGATTGTATAACTGCCATTAGATTGAGGTCTGATTCGAAGGATCTTTCCGCGGAGGTCATTGGTATTGGAGGAGGACTTTTCCGAGCTTTTATCAGAATCCGTTTCGTTAAGTGTTGCATATAAAGAATGAGCTGTATTATCTCCGATTGCGATGTACAGATTTCCTTGTGAATCAAAATCCAGGTCCCCGGCGGCATGACAGCAACCGTTGCGCTGTGTGTCCCAATCAATCACTATTACCTCAGAGCCAGTATCCAGAACATCTCCATTCATAGTAAATCGCGATACACGATTTTTCCAGACTCCAGCTACCGAATAGTGTATGTATACATAATTGTTGCTGGTAAAATTCGGATCAAAAGCCAAATCAAGCAGCCCGTCCTCAAAAGTATGGGATACATTCAAAACCCCTGCAGAAACGGTAGATTGTGTAGAAGGCTTATAGATCAATATCTCACCGTAGCGGTCAATAATAAATATGCGACCATCCGGAGCAAATTCAATACTGATGGAATTGGTGAGATTACTAACTAATTCAACTCTTTGAAACTCATCTGGTAATTGGGCATTCGTTTCATAGGAAACAAGCACATTCAATATCAAAAGTAGGGACCAAAATATATGTTTCACTAGGATGATGGTATTCATGAATTAACCTGTTAAACTCTGCAAAAAATCCAACGATAAAATCAAAATTTAACATTGAATATTATCAAAACATTAAGCACACGAACACCAGATTCGTGATATCTCGTTTAAGCGTTGTTTCTTAAAATACGTGACGTTTCTTTGGAGTATATAGGATAAAAGTTTAAAAAGTAACCCTTATAGTGCAATTATTTATTTAAAAAGTTCAAAAAACAAATTGTGCCAATTTAAAATTGATCCTTTCTAAATGGTTATGCACAGGCCCAACCCGAATCAAATTTTTGATTTACTAGAAAATTTTAAAGACCGGTAAAGTTACAATAATTAGATATTATTTCATAATAAATGAAACATTCCGCAGCGGTGATCTGCAGTGATATAAGTTATAATATGAGTGTATAATTCTTTCTAAATTCATATTATTTATTGATATATTTATTATATTCGCAACAATTACTATACTGTTTATACCCATACAATAATCGAAATTGCTCGGTAGATCAATCCTTGAAACAAGTACTCACAAGAAGGCGCTATTAGCAGTTGGAGTTTTAATTATCCTGGTGGTTTTCGGTCAACGATACTGGCTGCTCGAGACACGTTTTTTCGACAATGATGAGTTCGAGCACATGCATTCCGCCTGGATGATTTCCAAAGGTCAGTTACCCTATATTGACTATTTTGAGCATCATACACCGGCATTGCATTTTATTATAGCCCCTGTGTATTCATTTTTCGAGGTAGAGACAAAAGCTTCCGATTCGAGTGCCATGCTGATTTTTACCCGAAAACTCATGTGGGTTTTATCCGGTATTATTTTATTGGCAACTTTCTGGCTGGGAAAAACCTGGAAGTCCTGGAGAATAGGCTTATTGGGAACCGTTTTCCTGGTCTGCACCTTGATGTTCCAGGAAAAAACCATTGAAATCCGTCCGGACCTGTTATCACTGCCAAGTTGGCTAGGCTGTTTGGCGCTGCTGCTGAAAGTTGTTCAGCCAAACTCCCTGTCAACAAATCAAAGACGGTGGCTTATTGCCCTATGTGGCTTTCTGCTGGGATTTTCGATCCTCTGTACCCAGAAAATGCTGTTCGCTATGCCTGGCTTTACATTAGCCATGTTCGTCTTTTGGTTCAGTAAAGGGTCCACGGGAACATTTCAGCAACGCTTTATATTGGTCCTTTATCAATTGGGGGGATTTTTCCTGCCTATATTGTTGATGCTTGGATATTACCAACTCTACGACGGAGCCTACACCTTTATTGAGTACAACCTGCTGCTTAACTTAGGCTGGAAAGCGGGATTCTCTCCTGAACAATACATCAATCAATTGATGGAACAAAATCCATTTATAGTTGGGTTTGGTCTGCTGGGTATGGTTTGGTCTATTACTAAAACGTTTAGTTCTGAAAGCTTCAAAAGAGGTGACTATATATTGATAATTAATTTGATCGGTCTATTGGTTGGTCTGTTTATAATTCCAGTTCCCTGGCGTCAGTACTATCTCATTTTCCTTCCTTTATTGGGGATATTCGCCGCTTCATTTCTGATAAATACAGTGAACCTTCTTGCAGATACTATCAAAGACTTGCCTTCAAAGACTAAAGCCCTTATTGGTTATGTGTTACTTTTTCTATTAATAAGCGGATTGTTAACCTGGTTCACAATTCCTGACCAACAAGCGATCTCAACTTCCACCATCCTGAAGAAAGGCCTGGTAATGATGGCTATCGTCTGTGGTCTGATACCTTTGTTCTTTCAGAAAAGGGATTTGGCAATTATTATCTTAATTGCAGCGGTGCACATACCGGTGGTTAAGAAGTTCATCAACAAATACAACATCAACAACCAGGAACAACTGGCCAACATTCACTACGTAGTTGAAAATTCGCCACCCGATGCCACCTTCCTGGATGGTTGGCAGGGAATCGGGGTTTTTCGACCACACGCATACTTTTACTGGATGCTGCACGAGGAGATACGAGGGATGCTGACGGAAGACCAGATACAACTTTTGCTAACTGAGCTGAGAAGTGGAAAAATAGCTCCCTATTTTATTAATCTTGATGAAGACCTTATAGACCTATCCCCTGAACTGACTGAATTTGTGCTAAAAAATTATCAGGAGGTTGGGGTAGCCTATTTATATAAGAGAAATCCGGATAAATTATCCAACTGGCCAGATTAAGCTTTATACCTACAATCTTCTCTGCATCATTTGGGGTTAAGAATTAAAGGGAAGCCAAAAAACATCCAGGTTAGTGAGCGTACTGTGTGCTGCTAGTTCAGCAACTTGGTTTTCAGCCCTATAATACTTAAGAAGAAACTGAAAAATATTACCTGCACACCAAGAATCGACAAAGTAATTGAGGGTATCACAAATCTCAGAATCTCCCCGATATCATTGATATTACCAAATCCAAGTTCCGCCCAGAAATTAATGGAAAGGAACGACAATATCAGACCAACCAGCAGCATTAACCCTCCCAGGATCAAGCCGATCTCAAGGTTTAAGTTGTCAAAAAACCTCGACAGCTTTTTAATATTGGGAAGTAACCCAACTTTAAGCGCATAGGCCTTGGTTAAGTAGTAGAAAATTACCGCCTGAAACCCTACGATAATAAAGCCATTGGCAAATACTAAGGTGTTGATATCCAAGGTAATGCTTCCCAACTGAAATGCAGAAGGAATAATTAGTGCTGACAATAAGATTCCTAACACCATAAGGATTGCTCCCGGTATCAGATAGAGCCATTTTGGGCTGTATAACATCAGGAATCTCAGGTGCCTCCATCCATCGGTCCAGGTGTTAAGATGCGGCGGTCTGGTTCGTCCATCCTGCGACAACGTAGTAGGTACTTCCATGATCTTCATATCCAGCAGCGCCGCTTTTACTACCATCTCTGAGGCAAATTCCATACCGGTGGTTTTAAGATCCATTTGTTTAAATGCATCCTTCTGAAATCCTCTCAGACCACAATGAAAATCATTAATCTGCTGAATGTTAAAAAAAACCTTACCAACCAGACTTAAAACCGGATTGCCCAGATATTTATGCAGGAACGGCATTGCACCTTTCTGAACTCCACCTTTAAACCTGTTGCCCATAACCAGATCGTATCCAGCTCTTAGTTTCTCCACGTATGGCATTAGATTTTCGAAGTCATAACTGTCGTCCGCATCGCCCATAATTACGAACTTTCCCTGTGCAGCTTCGATACCTCCCTTTAAGGCATTGCCATACCCCTTTTCCTCGACATCCACTACTCTGGCGCCATGGTCAACGGCTATTTGCTGAGAGCCGTCCGTACTACCATTGTCAGCAATAACCACCTCACCTGAAACATCATGAGAAGTAAGAAAACCCATAGCTTTTTTAATACATATAGCCAGGGTTTCCGCCTCGTTCAGACATGGCATTACTATTGATAATTCAAATTGATGGTTGTTAAATGTCTCCGCCATTATTTTTTAGTTAATTAATATTCTAAAAGTTTTATCTCCGATGCGTCCGGGTAAATTTCCCACACCATTCGGTCGTTGAAATATTCTTTTAATTTATCGGCTTTTTCTTCTGAAATGTAACGCGCCCATAATACTTTGCTTTGATCAAGGTTCGCACCGTTATAAACCCATTCTTCATGCAACTTGTGTTCGTCGCTGTATTTAACCATTACAATGTGTTTGCCTTCAATACTGTTCAACTGGTTTATTATTTTTTCTTTTTCCTGTACATACGGTTGGCTACCGTTGATGTAACCTAAATCACGCGTGGCAAAGTACTTGGAGTTGGCTAAGGTAATAATAAGGAAAACCGGGAGGCCAATTCTTGCTACCCGTTGAACCAGGTTATTTCTGTGGTATATCAAGTATTTGACACTTATTATTAACAGTAGATAATAGACTGCCAAAGCGGGAGCAAAATAATGGGGATGAAACCAGGAAGTAAACGGAAAATGCAGTAGGAATAGAATAAACGACCAAAAAGGAACTTCTATCCCTTTCCGATTAATAAAAAATAGGCAAACCACAACCAGAATGGGCCAGCCATAAAAATACCTCATGAATTTCTTAAAATGGACTCTTTTAAGTTTTAGGTAGTCTTTAACGGTTTTGATGTTTATAAGCTCCCAGCCCTGATACTGTCTTTGCAACATTTTGTGATTATAGGTTGGGGGTGTTTCACGTTGGCTCAGAAATAGAAAAGCAGGCTGAATACTGTATTGTTCACCATGTAATTGATAAGGAAGTTTTAACGGATCACCGGTAATTTTATAATTGTAATATGCAGAAAAGGAAAAGTTAAACATCAAAACTATTACCATCGGGGTAATCATTTGAGCAGCTACCCTTGTCTGTCCTTTTCGCAAATTTTTTACAACCAGCGTTATTAAGTATATCCCAGGTATTATCGACACCAATAGGCCTTCAAACGGCCGCGTTTGTGATAAAATGGTTAGCCCAAGTCCAAAGCATAAAGAAGCAAACAGTAATTGCCCCTTTTTACCTGATGAAAATCTGGGTATCGATCCGAATATTAAAGCCCCACCCATAGCAGCTACCGCACCTCCCCAGTAGCTGGAAGCCCAGTAGTTCCAAAGCGCAAAACGAAGTATAATAAATACCCCAATCACCACTGTCCAACCTGTTGTACAATAGCCTCGGATCATCCAAACCAGGCAGGTAACCATCAGCATACAGCTCAGTAGTACGCCATACCACGGGTGTCCGAATAACTTTATTCCCAGGTATAAGAAAAACGACTGACCCGGTGGATACTTGGAGGCGTAGGTTGGATTTACCAGTATATGAAATGACTCAAAGTGTTCTGCCAAACCAGGTGCAGGGTTAGCCAACCTTCCCTGAGCAAAGGTTTCTGCCTGAAGCAAATTGGCGAACTCATCATGATCGTCTGGCAGGCCAATAGGATCCCAATAAAGCATTATTAATCGCAGGCCACCAAAAAGCACAAATGCTGCCAAGTATAAAATGGTGGGTTTGGAATCAAGCAATTTATATAGTGAATTAGTATATTTCATGCTTACTTGCAGGAATATTCCATGGGTTAGATTAAAAAATTGACTCAAAATTAGGGTTATTTATTAAAATAACAAAAATAAATATTGCTTTAATTATATTTTGCCCCCAGAATCGTGCTTCTGGGGCGGTCACTTTATGAAAATGAGCATTGGATAGAATTCCTGTGGGGATAAGAATGTTGCTTATACGCGGATTTAAGCAATGATTATTGAAAAATTTATATTTTTTATTATAAATTTATAATTTTATACTTATTTTTGTTGGACTTTTTTTACAAACTTCACCATACTGTTTTGAAATTCTTTATTAATCTATTTGCTTTCAGTTTACTAGTAGCCACTATATTCTCATGTGCCCCGGCGCATATGCAGACCTATTTTAACGAAACTCCTCATGAGCGTACATATACCGAAAAGCTGTCTGAGTATAGACTGCAACCCGGAGATATTGTGCAGATCAAGGTTTACAGTCTTACTCCGGGTGAATTTGACTTTTTCAAAGAGTTGTCTGATATAGATTTTAGGACTGACCCGTTACTTACTGGTACCTTAATTGGCGAGGACGGAACAGTAATATTACCAGCAGTGGGTGCAGTACGCATATCTGGATTAACCACCAGGGAGGCTCAGGAGAAGATAAAGACGGTACTTCAGGAATACCTGGACACACCCTCCGCCGATATCCGCCTGGTTAGTTTTCATTTCTCTGTAGTTGGCGAAGTTCAAAGACAGGGAAAATATGAGATTCTGGAAGACAGGATAAACATACTGGAAGCGGTGGGCATGGCCGGCGGGCTAACCGAATTCGCTAACTTCGAAACTGTTAAAGTTTTAAGAACCGATAATGGAATTTCTACTTTACATGGAGTAAATTTATTAGACGGTAATTTGCCCAATTCAAATTACTACTATATCCGGCCCAATGATGTAATCATTGTAGATCAGCTAAAAAACAAG
>BQJT01000070.1 GCA_021604845.1 Cyclobacteriaceae bacterium | reverse complement strand
GGCCAAGATCAAACTGCTGGTGGAAAATCTAAACTACCGGCTTGAAATTAACGATGCGCTGGCGGCAGCCACCGGTTCCTGCCCGGAGTGCTGGGGCGAGAATATATCCTGTAAAAATTGCAGTGGACAAGGCAGTCCAGGTAAGATGGAAATCGATGAAGAGGCTTTTATGAATTTTATTCAGCCGGTCATTCAGCAATTTGCCGGACCGGCTAATGATTCTCAATTGAATAATGGCAAAAATAATTTACACAACTCATTAAACTAAAGGAGGAAAAAATGACTCAATACACACAAAATGGCATCCCGGCAGCAGAGCAATGGGAGGATATAGCCACCGAATTTGACGATGATGATGAAGCATTGGCCGAATTCGATGACGATGACGACTCAATAGAGGCTGAATTCGATGACGATGATGAAATGGTTGAATATGATGATGATGACGACTCAATAGAGGCAGAATTTGACGACGATGATGAACAAGCTGAATTTGATGATGACGATGACTCAGCTGCTTCCGGAGGAGAAATTCTACCGTTTGGACTCATTGGGAAAGGTCTTCGAGGTATCAGGAGGTTAGTGCGACGCCCGCGTAGGCGCAGGTCATTTAAATCCTTCCGACCACGCAACTTTTTGCGCCACCAGTTAGGCCGGGGCAGATTCCGTATCCCATCAAGGAGCAGAATGAGTGGAAGTTTGCGTATCGGACGGAGACGGATTCCGTTCAGGCTTCCCAGCAACCTAGCCACCAAGACAGATGTCAAACGATTAGCGGTACAGGTAAAGCGTGACGTCAGGCTCAACAGTGTGGCGATTAAGAAAAATGCGGCGGGTATCAGGAGTGCCATAGGGTTGGCTAGAAAAGCTAATAAAGGCGTGGCCACCATGGATAAAAAGTATCGTGCAGTAACGTTGCGCCAAACCAAGGTAACCAATGCCATCAACAAACGGGTGGTTTCACTGAGGAAGGCGCATGAATTGGCACAGCAAAAAGCCCAGCAACAGGCCATGTTCAGTTTGTTCATGCAGCCAGAACTTGAGACTATAAAGGTCAAGATTCCCGATGCGGGTCTGGATATCACTGCAGGCGCTGAAAACCAACTGGAAGTACTGGATTCTGATTTCGAGACTAATTTCCTTCCATTATTATTAGGAATGTCCGGAAGCAGCAAAGGAGGAGGTATGGATCCGATGATGATGTTCGCCATGGTCCAGGCCTTTGATAAATAACTAAAATGTTAAATCTATAAACCACCAACAAATGAACGGTTTTAATATGAATACTACCGGGTTTCTGCTGGCCCTACAACGAGGGAAAAATAAAAATATCAGCAGCAACGACCGTAAGAAGAACGCTTTTCTGGCAGCTATGTTACCCCAGGATAATTTTTCAGGAATTATAACCCCCATCGCCCTGGTGGACAAGGAAGCTGCAAAGAAAGAAAGGGACGAGGCAGTAAGCCAGCGGAATGTACTGGCAGTGTCTTTGAACAAAGCGAATGAATACGTTATTGAATTGATGGAGGCCGCAGCCGATGATGACTCCAAAGCGGAGATAGTTGCCGGGTACATTAAAAAAGTTTACCCGCAAATAGAGCTTCCCAAAGTCGCTGGTTTACCGGTCTTTAAACTAATAAACAATGCTGATATCAAAGAGGCTGTGGTAGAGAAATTGTTTTAACTGAATCGGATTATGAAACTGTCAATTATTGATTCCAGAAGGCTGGAGCGGGCAATAAATGAAATTCCTGAAGATCATTGTGGAGTAAGGAAGGCGGATTTATCCGTCTTCCTTAACCTTAGGGCTCAGGGGCGCGATGTAAAGTTTAGTGAAGGTATCAGCCACCAACATTCGCCCAGCCATTCTTTACTCAACCGGGAGGTAACCATGCTGCGTGTGGAGGAATCCCTGAAAGAATTGGAGGAAGTGTTACACCAGGAAATACTGCGTGACATGCAGCGTTATTTTCAGCAAGTACTCGTCGGCCAATCCACTAGCTATACCGCTATCATGGAGGAACGAATGGAATTGGAACAGGAAGAATCATTGGTGAAAAAGGAACAACTGGTCGAGCAACTACAAAGCGAAAAGCTGCAGTTAGAACAGGAAGTTGCAAAACTTACCACTTCACAGGAGCATCTTGAAAAAAAGCTGGAGAAACTAACGGAAGAGTTAACGGAGTACCATAAACAGCAACAAGAACACCGGAAGCAGCTTCAGCAGGCGCTTCAGGAAAAGGATGCTCTGGCCCAGGATTTCCTTGCTAGCCTTAAGAATGCTTTACACAAAAAGCTGCCGGCGGATTATCTGTCCGAAATCAAAAAGAGTCAGCTGACACAGTTTTTAGAACAGTCGGTTTTAGGAGTTGAAGCCGAATTTGAAAATGAACTGCCGGCAGGAGTGAAGATTCCTTCGGTAAAGTATTTGATCCGGGAGTTTAGGAAAATCCATAAAACCCACTCCACCCTGGAGTTCAAACAGGGTAAACTCACCCTCGATGAATGGAAGCATTTCATGGAGCCATTTGCTGGCAGTGATGATTCTGCAGCGCAGACCTTTGAGAAAATGTATAAGCAGAGAAAAAAGCTGATCACTGCCATTTGGGAAAACCATCAGACAGACCTGATCAAAGAAAGTGAGAGTTCCAGAGAAACTGTGGCCGCGTTAAACCATTTATATGATAAAGTGAAGCATTTGTCAAAGAGTGATTTTGCTGAATTTGTCAGGAATGCGCTGACTGTCGAAGTGGAAGATCAACTGCAACGGATGAAGCAGGTGATGCTGGCAATTGATTCCCTGGATGACTCGTAATCCATGGATCCTGCATTACAAGAACTGATAAGGAGCGATCTTGATCAGGACGATCAAGTAGAGGTGGTTGTCAGGTTAAAAGACCCACGCCTGTTGCCCAAAAAACTTAAAATGGTTACCCAATTTGGAAATATCGTTACCTGTCGCATCCGTAGAGGAGATATCAAAGAAACTTACCACTCACCCTGGGTAAAGAGCTTTAAAGCTTCCAAATATGTTGTAGACGAGCCGTTGCTTAGGTACCATTCTGCCGATAGATCTGAAACTTTACTACCTGTTTTATCCAGGCAAAATAGTACACTGCCATCGGGAAAGGGAGTAGTGGTGGGGGTTATTGACTGGGGTATCGATTTTGCCCACCCCAATTTTCGAGATGCGGATGGGGGTAGTCGTTTGCTAGGTTTATGGGACCAGTCACAAACCTGGGATCCAATGACTCAACCGTATGGTTACGGCCGCTGTTATTTAAAACAGGAAATTAATCAGGCGTTGGCTTCCAAACAGCCCTACCGGGCTTTAAGATATCATCCGGCAAAAGGAGATCCCCGGAATACCGGCGCCCACGGTACGCATGTTATGGATATTGCTGCAGGGAATGGATCGGTGGGTTATATGGGGGTGGCTCCGGCGGCTGACCTGGTATTTGTCCATTTGGCGGCAAAAGGAACCGGACCTCTGGCTAACCTGGGAGATTCAGTGCGCATTTTGGAGGCAATTGATTTTGTATCCAGATTAGCCAATGACCGGCCCCTGGTAATTAACTTAAGTGTCGGGCGGCACGGCGGACATCATCGAGGTACCAGCTTAGTAGAGCAAGGAATGGACCGGTTTCTTGAGCAGCGAAGAAATACGGTGATTTGTCAGAGTACCGGCAATTACTACAAGGCTCAGGCCCATACCAGTGGAATAGTCCGGCCCGGGCGGGCTCAAGAATTCTTTTTTTGGAATGACCAGGCCGACCGTACGCCAAACGAATTGGAAGTTTGGTATCCCGGATCGGATCAATTCATTTTTGAATTGCACCATCCCGAAATTCCGGTGGGCTGGAGATGTGACCCCCAACAAAATACCGCTATTGAGATAAATGGACTGTTGGTTGGAAAGGTTTACCACCGAAACACCGAACCCAATACCGGGCTGAACCATATTAACCTATTCCTGTACCCGAATGCGCCCGCTGGAAGATGGCAGGTAAGATTGTTTGGTAAAAAAATTACTGATGGCAGGTATCATGCCTGGATTGAAAGAGATGGAGCCTGCCCGGGATGTCAGTCAAGATTCCTCAAAAAGTATACGGATCCATCGCACACTACCGGCACCATCTGCAATGGGTTCAACACTATTGCTGTAGGAGCGGTTCGAGAGCTGCAACATGAGACCAGAATGGCCCCTTTCAGTAGCATGGGCCCCACTACCGACGGACGTGTTAAACCTGATCTGGTGGCCCCGGGAGTACGCATTGTGGCAGCTCGTTCGGCACCGCGTACCAGTCAACAAGGGGGTGCCGGCTTAACACGGATGTCTGGTACCAGTATGGCGGCTCCGCATGTCACCGGTACCGTAGCGCTGATGCTGGAAACTATAAGGAAGCCAGTGGAGATCCATCAGATCCGCAATATTCTGCTGGGGAGTACTGACGAATTATCCCCTACCGGAAATGAAAAGATGCGGATGGGCAGTGGATTGCTCAATTTACAAAATGCCTTGAAAAGTGTTAGAAAATACAACCGAACCCTGGGGCGGCGGAAATCATTGACCACCGGCAGCAGGCGATTCGCCAGATCCGGAAAACCAGCCCATGTATAATGGTTATTGGTAGGTAAGGATGTAACAGTATAAATTTTAAGTGTCTAAAATGAATTCATTATGGAAAAATTAGAAAATAGTAACTACTACGCTGAAGCATTTGCGGGAGAAGAACTGAGCAGTGCAAGGACCATCCACCTGGACCCGGTGGATCGAGAGGAAGTGATTGAGCAAGTGATACCACCCGATACCCGGAGAAGGATTCAAGGAACCATGGCTACACCTTTCCGGCATATCTGTAAACTGGAGATCCGGACCGGATCATCAGTGGGAGGATGCACAGGAACCCTGATTGGCCGAAACAAAGTACTTACGGCAGCTCATTGCCTTACACCAGCACCAACCAGTATACGGGTGATTCCCGGTAAAAGAGATACCGGTCGTTCCAGACGCAGCGAACCCCTTGGATTTGCCATGTCCAGAAGTATCCATGTACCACGCCGTCACCGAAGGGCAGGAGACGCCTTTGATTATGCAGTGATTACACTTGCCACCAATATCGGAGACCGGATAGGATGGTGGAGACGGGTAGCCGCCTGGTCAGATGCCAGGGTACAGGCGAGACGTGCCAATACTGCCGGTTATCCGGGAGATCGGCATCCTGGTGCAGATCATATGTATTGGACCTACAATCGTATTGCTTCGGTACGTGGTGCCCGAATGGAATATTTTCACGATACCTTTAACGGGCAAAGCGGCAGTCCGATATGGATCCGTTGGCAGAATACCAGAACCATCGTAGGAGTACATTCAGACAGGGACGATACGTCTACCCCGGTAGTGGCTAATATCGGTGTGCATATAACCCCGAGAATTCTCACGGACATCCGTACATGGCTCCGTATCTAGTATTGCCTAACCGACAATACCATGGGTATCAGTGGTTGCAGAAATTGAATTATTTCTTTGCAGCAATCAGAATTACTCCATTTGCGCCCCTGTTGCCATATATTGCAGTCTGAGCACCGGCCAGTACCCGGATCGACTCAACCACATTAACATCTATGGAACGGGCACTGCTGTACCCAACACCAATAGGAGTGCCATCAAACACAAAAAGGGGTTCATTGTTTCCAAGTAATGATCTGGAGCCCCTAATCCGAATCTGAACATTTTCACCTCCCCCGGAAATATTAAGTTGCGGCTGGTGACGCAGCATATCCAGCAGGGTGGTGTAAGTTGGGGCAGGGTCGGAATTGGCATTGGTTCCGGGTGCAATGGAACTGCAACCCATTAACATAACCACAGCGCTAATGATAGTAAGCGCAATTAGTGAAGTATTAGTACTATTTTTCATGGAATTAGCATCCGTGTTTACATAAATATACTTAAAGATTAGCAGGGTGTCAATCTTTAAGTTCACGATCCTCTCGGATTTCTCCAATGTGGTAGTAAGCAATGATCTCCGCAATGGATCATATTTTATAAAATGCCATTCAATAGCATTAAGGAGTTGAAATCAGCGCCTTTTATTATATTGTGCTTCATTTGTTAATTGTATAATCCTACACTAATGAAATCTATAATTAGCGCTGTTGTACTCATTATTACCGTAATGGCACCTTGCCTGTTAATCGCTCAATTGACCCCGGGGGTGTATAAAGCCCATGAACAGCAAGATGAAGACAGGACCTATCTTTTGTTTGTTTCGCCGGACTATATGATTCACACAGTTTACCACAGCAATCCGAACGATTTCGTAGTTGCCCGTGGCGGTTTCTATAATATTGAAGGTGATAGTTTGGTGGTGGAACTGGAGTTCAATTCAAACTTTGAGACTGATGGAGCGAAGCAGCATCGGGCAATGATAGCACAGGATGGTGAGACACTGATCTTCAACGGAAATGAACAACAGACATATATCCGGGAGCCTTCGCTTGAGCAGCCCCTTGACGGTCGATGGCTGTTTGCCACCCGGGGACCCGATACCGGACAAGAACGCCGCGGTGAAGAGAACCCCAGAAAAACCCTGAAATTTCTAAAGGATGGGTATTTCCAATGGGTTGCCTACCATACTGAAACCATGAATTTTAGCGGCACCGGTGGAGGCCGTTACACGGCTGAAGACGGTACCTATACCGAGGTGATTCAATTCTTTTCCAGGGATCCTGAACGGGTTGGCGCCGAACTGAAATTTCAGTATGAGATTGAAGGTAACGACTGGCACCACAAAGGAAAGAATAGCCGCGGTGAACCAATGTATGAAATCTGGGGTAAGAGGTAGGTGTACTGGTCTGCGAGGAATTTAAAATCCCGTTAAGTAGTTAGCGGTGACTCATAAACGGTCGAGGCCAGTATTTCCTTAAGTGTTATCCCTCGTCCAAATGCTACTGCATTATCAATTTCTGTCTCTGAAAGTTGCTTCCTGGCGTTATCCAGGTACGCTATTCCCTGATTGTTGGCACCGTAGAAATTAACAATCCCTTCCTGTTCCGCTAAATATTCGGCAGCAGATGCAATTTCAAGGGCTCTTCTCGGATTGCCTAGTACCGTTTGGATTGCAGCTAAGCCGATCATGGAAATACCAGTCCCCCTGGTGCTGCCTACTTCCTGGTAGGCTTGAATGGATTCTAAAGTATGCCTTAGTGCGGTATCGGTATCTCCAAGGGCCAGATATACCCAAAGTACTTCATATAAAATACGAGCTTCTTCAGCCCGGTCACCGATTAATTCATAAGCTGAGAGTGCCTGCTGGTATAGATTGATGGCTTCCTGATAATCTCCCTCAAGATCTTTCAGCATGGCCAATCCACTGAGTCCACCACCCTGTAATTCATTATCCCCGATTTTTTGATTTAGTCTCAGACACTCTTGAAACCGTGTTTTTGCAATTTCAAGATCCTGATTCAATACGGAGATTACCCCATTGATCCAGAATGCTATCCCCAGCCAGTAATCTTTTGCCAGCTTTTGGAACCGGGTCAAGGTTTCTTGAGCGTACTTTTTGGCCATTTCAATGTCCAAAAACATAGTGCCAAATACCATATTTAGCGAGGCTTTGCCCATTTCCAGTTCATTCTGTATTTCTTCAGCGATAGAATATTGAAGCAAGGCCAGCTCTTTACACTTTTTGAATTCACCCAGCATCCAGTGACATACCACCGTAGTATTGAGTGCCTGACTCTTGCCTAGACTTGGAGTTTGATCGTCGGTCGATTCGAGGAACGAATTAATAAGGTTCTTAGCGGTTACATGCTTACCACGGATATGCCAGTACATCCATAATTCACCACAAAAACACAATCCGGTTTCTTTAGCCTCTTCATCACCTTGTTGAGCCCTGGCCAATAGGTAGTCCAGGCTTACCTGCATATTGGCCTCCTCCTGGTTGCCCATTTTAAGACGTAGCAATTGCTGCTCTCCCTGGGTGCCTTTATGGATTGTCTTAGCTAATTTGAAATAGAACAGTGCATGATTTTCACTGATTGCCTGCAGTTCATCGGATTGTTTCAATTTTTCCGTGGCATAATCCTTAATGGTTTGTAGAAGCCCGAACCTGTTGCTATTACTATCAACCTCGACCAGTCCTTTGTCGATTAATGATTCCAGTTTATCTATTGCCAGGAACGCCTGATCTTCATCTTCATAACAAATAGTTTCTACAGCTTCCAGGGTAAACCCTCCGGCAAAAATTGCCAGGCGACGGAATAACTGTTTTTCAGCTTCATTAAGTAGTGAGTGACTCCAGCCAATAGTGGCTCTTAAGGTTTGGTGCCTTTCAGGAAGGTCTTTGGATCCAGTAGTAAGCACGTCCAATGCCCTAACCAGCCTTTCCAGCAATTGTTCAGGCGATAATACCCGAATCCGGGCCGCTGCTAATTCAAGCGCCAGGGGTAATCCGTCCATGCGTTGACAAATTTCAATAACCGCCGAGGTATTTTCTTCAGTCAGTTCAAAATCCAGACTTACCCGATTGGCACGTTTAACAAACAGATCAATAGCGGGGTATCTTCCCATAACATCCGGTACATATTCCCTGTTAGCAGGCAAAGGCAATGGATGTAACGCATATTCCTGTTCTGCTTCAATTTTTAACGGGGTACGGCTGGTACAGAGTATTTTCAGGTTTGGACACAACGATATCAGTTCAGCAATCTCATGAGCGGCCGCAATCACATGTTCAAGGTTATCTAAAACAAGAAAAGCTTTTTTATCCATTATTAGGTCAGCAACCCCTCTGACCATCTTTCGTCCACCCGCTTCTTTTATATCCAGCGCGGAAGACAACGTGGGCATCACCTCCTTGGCGTCAGTTAGAGTGGCCATGGAGACAAACCCTATGCCATCCTGGAAGTTAGATTTGAGTCGCTTGCAAATTTCCAGTGAAAGCCGGGTTTTGCCCATACCACCAGTACCGGTGATGGTGACCACCCGGTGTTTATTTAATAGTTCAATAATATCACCAACTTCTTTTCCCCTGCCCAGGATCTGAGTTGCAGGTTCCGGAACGGTACTCTTTAGTGTGGCAAACCTTTCGCCTTTTCCCTTAAGAAATCCAGGATCTGGTACCGACAGGCCGTCCGAGGAAACCGCGAAAATTTCAAAAGGTCTCTCTACATTTTTTAAGGTAAACTTTCCCAAAGAGACAAAATCCCACTGGGGTTGATTTTTGACCTGATCCTGTACCGAATCGGATATCAGTACACCACCCACGTTAGCAAACGATTCAATTCGGGAAGCAATGTTGACAGCATCGCCAATAATGTCGCTTTCAGACACCAGGACATCTCCGCAATGTATACCAATTCTCATGGGCACTTCAATAGGGTGTTTTAGCCCTTTTTGAATGGCAACAGCACAAGCTACTGCATCACTTGAGTTGGAAAAAATACTCAACGTTCCATCCCCGAAGTATTGAATAATTTTACCGTGGAATTTTTGGTGTTGTTGTTCAAGCACCTCCCGATGACGATTTCTTTTTTGTATACCCAATTGCTCATTACGCTGCATGAGTGCGGTGTAACCTACCATATCGGTAAACATGATAGCGACCAATTGACGAGTTGTTTCAGGCATGAGGTAAGATAAACAAATAGCATGATGTTGTGCAACTTCTTCTGTCTGGTTCTTTATGTAAGTTAGCCTGCAGAGCGATACCGCGGTGGTTGGTGTATTTAACGGATCACTCGAAAATAATTCAATTGTTTTGGATGATAGCCTGAAAGTAATTACTTAAGGTCTTATGGATCGGGTCACCTATATTAGTAAGTTCAGTCAGGGAGTTACTGTTAAAGACATAGAAGAAATCGGTAGCAAGTCAGAAGCCAACAATGCCCGAGATAACCTAACCGGTGTGCTAATGTGCTTTAAAGGCGTATTCTATCAAATCATTGAAGGAACCCCCACCACCCTTTATAAGTGCCTTAGCCGTATCAAGTCTGATCCCAGGCACGAGGATATTTTTATCCTTGATATAGAAAGAAATATTGAGAAGCGCTTGTACGGAGAGTGGAGAATGAAGACCGTATTGCTGGAAGGGAATACTGATCCGTTGGTCTCTCCAATCAGAGACTTGTTGGGGTCATTAACTAACACCCACAGTAAGCTTAAAAAATATGCCCCATTCGAAGTTCTGGACGGCATTCAGCAAGGTCAGAATCCACTAAAATGGAAAATGAAAAGAGCTGAATTGATTGTGCTATTCTCCGATCTTGTGGGTTTTTCAACCTTAGTTGAAAATGCCGATATCGACGATGTACAAAAGGTACTTGACAATTATTTCGAGGTATCCCTGGCCGCCATCAATAACAGCGGTGGAACGGTTTCGAAGCTTATGGGGGATGGATTCATGGCCTATTACCCCATTGATCATGCAAAATCTGCACTTCAGGCCTCGGTACGAATTATCAATGGGCTAAAAAAAATACGAGAAAAAGCCGTTTCCCCGTTTGAAAAATTGATCTATTGTTCAATAGGGATTTCAGCAGGGCAGGTGGTAAAAGGTAACGTGGGATCAATGGTGAAGATGGATTTTACCATACTTGGCGATGTGGTTAATTCCGCCTCCCGTCTGGAATCCTATACTCGTACAAAGAAACATTCTGTCATATTTGATCATCGCTTTAAGCAGTGCCTTCCTGAAGATCTGAGGTTTGAAATACTGGATATTGGCAAACTCAAGCCGAAGGGCAAAAGTCAAACATTGAAAATTTTCACCGTGTCCGAACCAAACATACCGTTCGACAAATCCCCGGTTGAGATCGCCAAAATTATGCGATCTATAAAATCGACCCAGTGAACCTCGTTAGAGCCCTGTTTAAACAGTTTATTGAGTTTACAGTTATACAGTAAACATTAGATGGCCATTCTTGAAGATTACAAAGTATTATGAAGATTCTCCTGACCGGTGCTACCGGCTATATTGGAAAGAGGTTAATTCCGGGCTTGATAAAAAAAGGCTATCAGGTGATCTGTTGTGTTAGAGATGCCAACAGATTTGAAACAAATGAATCTTATAAGGAACATATAACGGTGCTTGAAATCGATTTGTTGGATCGCACCTCTTTAAAACGAATCCCAGATGATATTGACGGAGCCTATTATTTGGTTCATTCTATGTCAGACGCAGAGGATTACCAGGATCTTGAAAGCCGCTCGGCAATAAATTTCAGGGAAGCAATGAATCGCACCAGCGTACGCCATGTAATCTATCTGGGAGGGATACTGAATGACGAATCTCTATCCGAACATTTAAACTCCCGAAAAAAGGTTGAGCAGGAATTGTCCAAAGGATCTTATCATTTCACCGCATTAAGAGCCAGTATTATTATTGGTTCTGGCAGTGCTTCCTTCGAAATCATCCGGGACCTGGTGGAAAAATTACCGGTAATGGTAGCCCCCAGGTGGTTGCGTACACGATCTCAGCCAATTGCCATTTCTGATGTGATCAGAATGCTGGAACAAACCATGTTCAATGAGCATACATTCGATGATAACTTTGATATCGGCGGGCCGGAAATACTTTCGTATAAAAATATGTTACTTGGTTTTGCCAGGATCAGGGGCTTGACCAGGTACATATATATTGTCCCGGTGATGACTCCCAAGCTGTCCTCTTACTGGCTATATTTCATTACCGCAACCTCATACAAACTGGCAGTGGCTTTGGTAGAGAGTATGAAAGTTGAAGTGGTTTGTAGAGATGACCGTATCAATGAAATTCTGAACATTCAACCAGTCGGTTATGAACAGGCTTTAAGGAAAACCCAGGCAGCCATTGAAGAAAACCGGATTATATCCAGTTGGAAGGATGCATTTGTTTCGGGAGACCTGGATTTTCAACTTTCAGAATTCATAAATGTACCGATTCATGGTTGTTTCAGGGATAAACGCATTAAGCCGGTTAGCAGTAAGGAAAAGACACTGGAAAGAATTTGGAGAATCGGTGGAAAATCCGGCTGGTACTATGCGAACTGGCTTTGGAAGATACGCGGGTTCATTGACAAACTAGTTGGTGGAGTGGGCCTGAGAAGGGGCCGGACGCATGACTCTAATATTACTGCGGGTAATGCCATTGACTTCTGGCGGGTCTTGTACGCCAATAAGCAGGAAGGTCGCCTGTTGCTTTTTGCGGAGATGAGATTACCAGGTGAGGCCTGGTTGGAGTTCCGACTAACAGACGGGTACCTGGAACAGACTGCCACCTTTCGTCCCAAAGGAGTTTTGGGAAGGTTATATTGGTATATGGTTTTCCCACTTCATGGGTTTATTTTTGAGGGTCTGATAAGCAGCCTGGTAAATGACAATGGTTATTTATCAGGAAATGCCGGAAAACAATAGGACCAGTTTCTCAAGTCAAAATCGTACCCTAGCTCCACAACCTGTCGTGTGATCTCTTTTCATTCCATTGCGGAGTGGGAGCAAAGTAGCTTTCATCTTCGGCGTGCAGATGCAATTTCAACTCATCTTCGTTCAGTTCAACCCCCAACCCGGGTGCGTCGGTGGGTACGTTGGCGAATCCTTTGGTGTACAATTCCTGTGATCCTACCATATTTACCAGTTTCGGCCACCAGGGATTATCAACACATTGGACCGGCAGTTCCAGTGCCAGGAAGTTCTGGGTAGCTGCTGCCGAATGTACATTGGCCATAAAACAAACCGGGGTGCCGGCGAAGTGCATCTTCATGGAAATATCATGCTCTTCGGCATAATCACCGATTTTTTTAGTTTCCAGAATTCCACCTGCGGTTCCCATATCAGGGTGCACAATATCTACTGCATGCATATCGCAAAGTTTGCGGAAGGTTTCCTTGCCGAAAATATCCTCTCCGGTTATGGTAGGGGAGTTAATGGAATCGGTGATCATCTTTAGTTGATCCATGTTGTCCCAGGGCACAAAATCCTCCATGGAAGCCAGTCTATATGACTCCAGGGCATTGGCCACACGTATACACTCGTTAACATCAAAATGACCGAAGTGATCGGCTGACAAAGGAATATCGTAGCCTACTATGTCGCGTATTTTACCTACATAATCCTGCAACAGACCAAGGCCCTTATCGGTAACCATAATAGAAGTATTGGAATGACGGGTATTCTGGTAGGAAAGATAATTATCAAGGTTGTTGTCTTTAAACCCCGGGATAAACCTGGTGTTTACCGTAGCCCCGGGAACATCTGCATAAACCTGAATGCCGGGATGCATTTTTAACCAGGTGAATTCCTGTTGCTCAATACGCACTTTACAGTCGGACCGGAACTTTTCTTCATCCATGTTTTGAGGGTTATGTGCCGGTACATAGGCATATAAGCGGACTTTGTCCCGGTATTTTCCACCTAAAAGTTGCCATACCGGCACATTATAGGCTTTTCCAATCAGGTCCCACAAGGCCATTTCCACCCCGCTCACCCCAGCTCCCTTGCGTCCATGGCCACCAAATTGTTTGATGATCTTAAAAATCATCTCCACATTGCAGGGGTTCAATCCCAGGATACGGCTTTTAAGGAACAGGCCATAACGCGGGTCGGCCCCATCACGCAACTCACCCAGACCGTAAATGCCCTGATTGGTGTCAATCCGGATAATTACATTGCGGGCATTGGTATAAGAAGTGCCGTTGTCTAGGGTTACGTAACGCAGGTCGGTAATCTTTAAGTCCGAAGGACTGGACAGGCGGCTGACCCCGGAAGTACTGCAGGCTACAATGTCTTCCGCAGGCATTCCCCACATAGTAGCAAGTGATACACCTCCCAGGGATAATTTCTTAATAAATTCACGCCGGCGACCACCAGCGGATTCTGGTGCTGGAGAAGTTGGGACGGAATGTTGTGGTAGTTGTGGCTGGTTTTCAATTTGCTTAAGGGTATGTTTCATGGTGCTCAATATTTATGACAGTTGGAAATTTAACTGAAATGAATCAAATAGCCATAATGAAAAAGGTAAAGACCCGGAAATGATAGTTGAATGTAAATGCCAGGGAAAACCCAGGGAAAATTTTAACCCCTGGATACCAAAAACAAAATATAAGCCAGGTAAACCACCAGAGAAACCCATCCGAACCACCGCTTAATAGAACCTTTGTTAAGTGTCAGGGCAAACAATAACAAAACACTTGAAAATACAATGGTCATGATATCGGTATTACTGGCTACCGTAAAGGGTAATGGCTTAATGATCGCACTTAACCCTAAGATCAACAGGAGGTTAAAAATGTTGGAACCTACCACATTACCCACCGCAAGGTCTGTACTTTTCTTTAAAGCCGCCGTAACTGAAGTTACCAGTTCTGGCAGGGAGGTACCAATAGCCACGATGGTCAGTCCGATGAATGATTCACTTAGCCCAAGAGTGGTAGCGACTGATACTGCTCCATTTACCACCCATCGGCCACCCAGAAACAGAGCTGCACATCCCAGAAATATCCACAGGAAAGCCTTCCGGGTAGATGTTATTTCAGCATGATCTTCTGAAGTGGTGTTCGGTTGGTCAGACGAAAGGCTATAGATATAGGCCATAAACAGGAAGAAGAACAACAACATAATACACCCATCTAAACGCCCAAGGTAGAGATGGTGGCTGGTATCCAGAAAGTCAATATTCGCTAAATAACCAACCAGCAGAATAGCGACAATGGAAAATGGGATTTCAGATAAGATTGTGCTCTTTTGGACCTTTAGAGGATACACCAATGCTGAAACTCCCAGGATCAACAATAAATTAGCAACATTACTCCCCAGAATATTGCCAATGGCAATTTGTGAGTTTCCATTAATGCTGGCGGTTAGATTGATCACCAACTCTGGAAATGAAGTGCCTAAAGAAACTATGGTTAAACCCACTACCAGGTCAGAGATTTTCAATTTCTTGGCCAGTGAAATAGCTCCTTTTACCAGAATCCTTGCCCCTTGAATCAGCAAGTAAAACCCAAGCAAGAACAAACCAAAATTTAACAGGGATGTCAACGGTGGTGCTGGTGATCTTTATTTATGGTGTAAAATAATCTCTTCCTTCCATTTTTTTACCATCAGGTTAAAAAAGGTTTCTCACTGTACCTCTAATGAGTATTTACCATCATTTTTAGTTCAATGGTTATAAAATAAAGGAATACTGGGACGGAGTGAGCAGACTTAAAGTCTAAGGTAATGTGTACTTTTACCTCCCTGTTCACCTTTTACATGCATCTACTTAATCGAAAATGTACCCTGGTGCTTTTGCTCTTCATAACCTGGGGATCAGCATTATATAGTCAAGAACACCTCTTTAGCGTGCACCGTGGCGGAAAAGAGATTGGCGAAATTTCCGCCTCCCTGGAGGAATCCAGTTACACTGAAACCTACACCATACTATCAGATGTCTCATTCAGGATTTTATGGAAGCAGTACCGCAGAAAGACCAGTAACTTAGTGGTTTACCAGGGGGAATCCATGAAAACCAGTTATTGTGGGGTTTATATGAATAATGATTTGCAGGACTCAACGGCCATGCATAAAGAACAGAATAGCTACCGGGTTTTTAAGTACCCCGATGGACGATATCAGCTCGATAATACGGAGCTTAACTTTTCTACCGCCAAGCTTTACTTTCAGGAACCGGTGGGAGTACAAAACGTTTACTCCGAGCGTTTTCTACAACAGTGTCGGCTGGAAGCGCAGGGAAACCACAGATATAAACTGCATTTGCCGGATAATAAGAAAAATTACTATACCTACAAGGACCGGCAACTGGTAGCAGTATCCATTGAACGGACCTGGTTCAATTTGGAGTTCCGAAAAAAGTAACTATGCTTATTATGACTTTCACAAATCATAATGAATAGAATAACCAAAGGATCAGGTAATTACCAGGGTTGGTGGTTATGTGTAATTGTATGGCTATCCATCTTCCAACCTTTTGTCGCACCGGCACAGCAGAATTTCAAAGGCAGTGAGGACACTCAGAAAATCTCCCAGCGTCCTGATTGGCTATTAGCACCGGAATCTTATAAAGCCATTATAGCGGTAGATCAATCACACGCTGAAATTACTTTGGAGAATGGCTTAATCCGCAGGACCTTCAGGGTTGCTCCCAATGGGGCTACCGTTGGGCTGGACAATCTGATAACCGGCGAATCGCTGCTGCGTGGGGTAAAACCTGAGGGTTCCGTTAAGATTGATGGGGTAACTTACCAGATTGGCGGATTGGACGGGCAGCCCAATTATGCATATCTAAAGCCGGAGTGGTTGGACCAGTTAACTGCCAGCCCCTCGGCCATGCAGTTCGAGGGCTATGAAACCGGCCAGCCCCAGGCACCTTTTGAATGGAAGCGGGTGCGGCATCATGCCCCTGGCTCAGCATGGCCCCCCAAGGGTGTGTATCTTCGTATGGACTACAGTATGCCGGACTACCAGTCGCTGATATCGCAAGCTGAATTGCTGCCCAGCGATTATGGACGCTCCGCTATTTATAATACGGATTTTCAAATTTTAGACCCCGGTTGGACGGTGACCAATTCCGGAGCCCATCCCAGATCGTCATTCGAGAATGAAGGTAAACCGGGAGAGATTTATACGCCCCAAAATACCTCGGTATTTGTAGAGCGAGACCTGGATGAGAATGCCCGGATTGTTGAAGCTACTTTCGATGTCGGTACTGATAAGAGTAAGCAGTATGGCCCCGGGATCACCCTGGTCTGGCCTGATAAAACGGTGAAGTTTTATTTACGACCCGGTGGGAGCGGAGCTGGCGAAGGCCCGCCCTGGTTCGGCCTATGGGACGGGGAAAAAGAAATTAATGCAATCGGCGGTGGACAAGAATTGGACCTTTCGCAACCCTGGAGCTTAAGGTTCAGAATTACCGACACCGCAGTGTTTTGTGAGGCAAAACCAAAAGACGGGAACTGGATTCTGGTTAAACAGCTGGCTGCTTTTGACAGCATGCCAGACCGGGTAAGGTTGGGTAAAACCAACGGCCAGGGTAACCAAGGAGATGATGAAAGCCCGGGGGAGCTGGTGCGATTACACGTTTCAAGTTTTGCTACCTATGAGTCGTTTAAACTTCAACCAATCAGCGATTTACAAAAAAATATTAAAGTATCGGTTCATTACGAATTGTATGACGGGATACCGGTGATGGCCAAGTGGCTTACGGTAGAAAATCGCAGCGGGCAGGCGATCACTGTCAATGACTTCACCAGCGAGATCATCGCGGCGGTTGAGTACGGGGCTGCAGTTGAAAGCAGGGAATACAATGTTCCCAAGCCCAACATCCACGTAGAGACGGACTATGCTTTTTCCAGTTTTGATGTACAGGATGCCAATCACCATGCGGTACGCTGGAATGCGGACCCCCAATATCTCACCCAGGTAAACTACCAGCGTAAGACCCCATGCCTGCTTGAAGTTGGACCGGAGTTAGGCCCGGAGAAAACACTGGGTCCGGGTGAGCAACTAAAAACCTTCCGCACCTTTGTGATGCCGTATGACAGCTATGACCGGGAGCGGCAGGGTCTGGCGCTGCGCAGGATGTACCGCACCCTGGCTCCCTGGTCCACGGAAAATCCCTTGATGATGCATGCCCGGTTTGCGGATTGGGACAGAGTGAAAATAGCCATCGATCAAGCCGCTGAGGCAGGCTTTGAAATGGTGATCCTGACCTTCGGCAGTGGTTTTAATATAGAGGATGACAGTCAGCAGTATTTGCAAAAAATGAAGCAGTATGCTGACTATGCGAAAAGCAAAGGAGTGGAAATAGGTGGTTATTCCCTGCTAGCCTCCAGGAAGATTGACCCGCAGCAGGATGTGGTAATGCCAGAAGGTATGAGACCTACCTTTGGCAATTCACCCTGTATAGGCAGCGAATGGGGGCAGGAGTATTTTAAGAAGCTTTACAACTTTTACCAAACCACCGGATTTGCCTTGCTGGAACACGATGGTTCATACCCCGGTGATGTTTGTATATCTCAGGATCATCCCGGTCATAAAGGGTATGAGGATTCCCGGTGGGAGCAATATGCCACCATCGCCGAATTTTACCAATGGTGCCGCTCCAGGGGAGTTTATTTGAATATTCCGGACTACTATTACCTGACCGGGGGCAGTAAATGCGGAATGGGATATCGGGAAGTGAACTGGAGTTTGCCCCGGGAGCAGCAACCTATTCACACCCGGCAAAATATTTATGACGGATCCTGGCAAAAAACCCCCTCTATGGGTTGGATGTTTGTCCCGTTGACTGAATATCAGGGGGGAGGAGCCGCTGCCACCATCGAGCCATTAAACGAACACCTGGACCATTATGAGAATATGATGGTAAGCAACCTGGGAGGAGGCGTACAGGCCTGCTATAGGGGGCCTAGGTTATATGATTCACCGGAGACCAAGGCAATGGTGACCCGGGTGGTTAACTGGTTCAAGCAGCACCGGGAAGTGTTGGAGGGTGACATCATTCATTTGAAAAGGGCCAACGGCAGAGACCTGGACTACTGGCTGAATGTTAATCCCCAGGGAGAAGAGAAGGGTATGCTGATGGTGTATAACCCTGAAAACAAGGTAATTACCAAAAAGCTAAAGGTGCCCCTGTATTACACCGGGTTGATTGACCAGGCTGTAGTGCAAACTGCAGCGGGCGCCGTCGAAACATTAAGCATCGACAGGGATTATTCCATAGCGCTTGAGGTTACAGTGCCGGCAAACGGGTATACCTGGGCGCTGATCAAGTAGCCCTGGCTTTGGTGTCAACGGGCTTTGGAGCCAACGGGTTATGTTGCTTTAAGGTTAGACCAGCACAAATCCTGCCTGCAAATTCAATGCACCACAAAATTACCAGGCCAGTTTTTAGTTGTGGAATTTCCAGATAAATCGGCAGCAGTTATTTGAATTTGGTACAATCCAAATTGCTGGTGCGGTATTTGGTAACTAAATATTCTGTCTCCGGATACCCTGTCGGATGATCTACCCTGATCATTTAAGGTCACTTCAATCACCTGATCCGGAGATTTGGTATTTACCAACCTGGCGGTGACAGCACCAATAGCTCCTCCGTCATACAAACGGATTTGCAGGGTATTGTCACCTCGGATATTCACCCATCGTACTACGGGTGGGGTTTGATCGTGTCCACTAACGGTTAGGTTTATTTCACCTTTCTTAATTATATGATAGGGGTAATCGGGAAGCCAGTATTCGGCCAGCAGTTTGATCTGGCTGCCTTCCGGACAATCTGCCGCTACTACCGGGATTGAATATTTCGCAGAACCGCCCACATGATCATAACTTCCCCAGTTATCTGACTCCCGCAGGTTAATACCGTCGGGGTTCAGCCCGGGATGATTAAAATACAATTGGGTGCGATAATAAATGTCATTATGAGGCACCAGTATTACGAAGGACTCACCCGGGTTAACCATACCATCCCCATTGCCGTGCCCGAGCACCATTGAAGTGGTATCATCACCAGCGTTCGCTACCTTAAACTCCCTGCCGTCTGCAATCACAAAGTCATCAATTGGGAGAACTTCAGGGTGTACAGGGATATCCAAAAACTCAACCCACTGTCGATCATCAGCATCCGTGATCTCCAGTTTGAACTGTACCACGTCGATGGAACTATCTCCTTTTACTTCGAATACAAAAGGTTCGGCGATTTCCATGATTTCTCCGGCGGGAATATCAGGGATGGTTACCTGGCCCGGTTTGACGGTGGCGGTGGTTCTCAGGGGAGTAAGACTTGCGGTGAGGTTTGTGGCCTGACCATTGCCCTTGTTTACCAAATTGACTGCCACCGATACCGGCTGATCTTTTTGCGCCCACCCGGTATTGAGCAATTTATAGGAAGCCAGGCTTAAATTGGGGGCCTGCCCTGAAAGAGCGATCCCGATGTCGTGCCTTCCTCCATCCAGTGTGAACTTCAGGCGACCCAGCTGGTCGCTTTCAATGGTGCTGACACTATTGGTATTGGTGGTGGGATTGAAATCAGTAATGGTATAGGGCTGGCTGGGTGCATAAATGGGGGAGGTGGTGATGGATAGATGTACCTGGGTCATCAAGGGGCCGTTGGGAAGAAATTCCCGTACCGCACATCGAAATCCCAGCTTATCTACATTCTCCAGCACGGTGAACCCCGGCAGGTCGCGGTCGGACTGCACCTGGTAGCCCCAAACTTCAAAGGCCGGATAGACATCAATGTGATGCCAGCGCTCCGGCTGTGCAGGAGGGTGGTCGAAGGTAGTCAGTATGGATTGAAACATTTCTGCCAAACCGCAGGGGGTATGTTCGGCATCAAAGATCTTGAACTGATAATTGTCCATCAGCTGAGGCCAGGTACGGTTCAGGTCCTGGTGATAACCCCTGATAAAATCTTTATCGCCATAGTGAAGCCTGACATCCAGTCCACCATAATTTTTATACATATCCATATGTTTATATTCCACCGGAAAGTTCCTGGGGCCCACAAAAAATTCCGGTGAACCACAAAAGTTTCCCGCTGCAGAAACCAGTTGGGGATATTTGCCAGCGATCCAAAAGGTCATAAAACCACCCATGGAAAGACCGGAGATGCCGCGATGACTGCGGTCTGCGATGGTGCGATAGGTTGCATCAATGTGCGCTACCAACTCGGGGAAATATAGCGGAAACTGACGACTGGTTTCTACCGGGCTGATATTGTAAGGACGCAGGTAATATTCCTGCTGCGGGCTGCGGTTGTAACCATCGGGTTTTACCACGATTACCTCATGAGAGGAGACGAAATTACTAATGTTGTCGCCATTATTGTCCGTACCCTGATCTATCCCCGCATATTCATTATAGGTCTCCCCGAAATACCGCTGGGACCAGCCGTGGTAATAATAGATCACAGGATATTTCTTATCGGCTTCCTGATGGTAACCAGGGGGTAAAAAGATGCGATAATTGCGGATTTCACCAAAAACATTGCTGTAATGCCGGGTATCGATGATGGAGACTTCAGCACTTTGTGCAAAAATCATGGAGGTACACCACAACAGCACCAGGTTAAGAAAGATGTGCATGAGTCGAACAGGTAATTTTCTTCAATATACTTTATTTGATGATTATCTCAGTGGCAGTCTGCAACCGGTGAGCCGCCGGAGTTATGGCAATTAATGCAATTCAATATGGGAGAACATATAGAACATTTCAGAGGCTATTTGCATAGAACGTTCATCATACCTGGCTTCCTCCTGTGGGGTACCGTCAAAATCCTTAGGGTCTTCATAGTGCACTGGAATGCGTTTTTCCGTTCCCGGAATGAAGGGACAGTTTTCATCCGCATGAGAGCAGGTCATAACTGCAGCAAAGGATTCAACCTGGTTGACAGGGTGATCAAAAAGTTTTGAAAAGGCAGAAACCGGATGCTGGTCATCGCCGATGGTTACAGAATAAAAAGGATTGGCATCGCCTTTAGATGAAACCTTAAACCCACTTCTTTTAACGGACGCCACCGCGCGTTCATTGAAGGCGGTTACTTCCACACCCCCGGAGAAGCATTTAGCTGGTACTCCAAAGTAGTCCGCAGCCGTTTGTGCCCAAATCTGTGCGAACTGACTTCTGCGTGAATTATGGGTACATATAAAATTCAGGTTAATCTGTTGGCCAGCATCAATTTTGGACTGGATAAAATCAATCAGTAATTGAAGCACTTCTTTTCGATCTTCCGGGATAATCCGTTTGCTTACCCGTTTAATGGTGTTCGCAAGTGCCGGAAATATGGAGATAACGTTTCTTTGCATGATTAATTGAAATAGAACGCATTTTTTGCACTCAGGTGACGGTTGGCGATCACCCGGAGTCAAAGCTTTTTCTACAAAGATAGGTCAGAAATGCAAAATTCCTTTGTTATTGAAATTTTGTGAATCCTCCGGGATAACGGTGCTATCCTTTACATAACGACAAGCGAGTTCCTGGTTAATTACCCGTCCCAATATCCGTACGTTTTTACAGTCCCCTTTGCGCGCATTTGATAAAAGCAAAT
>BQJT01000069.1 GCA_021604845.1 Cyclobacteriaceae bacterium | reverse complement strand
GATCTAGACTGCATAGATAATAAAACTGCAGCCGTGATCGTCGAGACGGTACAGGGAGAAGCTGGTGTCCGCATTGCCACTGAAGAGTACTTTGCGGAATTAAGACACAGGTGTGATGTGCACGGATGTTTGTTAATTTTGGATGAAATTCAGTCCGGGTTTGGACGAACCGGGAAATTCTGGGCCTTTGAACACTATAATATCATTCCTGACATTGTAGTATGTGCCAAAGGAATGGGTGGAGGCATGCCAATCGGGGCTTTCATTTCATCTCAGGAGATCATGTGCAAATTAACACATGATCCGGTTTTAGGACATATTTCTACGTTCGGGGGCCATCCGCTTAGTGCGGCAGCGGCACTGGCCACCATAAATGTAATTCAAGAGGAAAATTTAATTCCGAACGTAGAACAAAAGGCTGAATTATTCAAGCAGAGTTTGACTAGTCCGAAGATTCAGACTGTACGGAATAAGGGTCTTATGATGGCAATAGAATTTGAAAGCTATCAGGTATTGAAACCGATCATTGATGAGGCAATAAATGGAGGAGTAATTACCGATTGGTTTCTGTTTTGCGATCACTCTATGAGAATTGCTCCGCCATTAACTATTAAAAATGAACAAATTGTTGAGGCTTGTAAGGTTATCGGGCAAGCTATAGCAAATGCCTGAAGTAATATTTAAAAGCTATATAACATTATAGGTGATTTTAGACGACAATATGCAATCTGGTCGGTAAATATTACATGACATGCCATTTTTTAAGGTTGTAGAGCATATTCGTTTGTACTATTACAAGAATTGATCCCGGTCAGATTATCAGGGATTTAATGTACTATTCCTGATTTAATAACATTATTCGCAGCTTTCGTTAGGTCCTTGGAGAAATAGGCTTAAACAGGTGGCGCTCTTAGCTCAAAAGGGTCAGAATATTTTCCGGAGGTCTGCCAATGACGGCTTTTTGGCCTTTAATCACAATTGGCCTTTCAATTAGGATAGGGTTATTCACCATTATTTTTATCCAGTCACTATCCGCAAGATCCTTCCCTTTATAATTTTCTCTGAATAGCTTTTCACCTGTTCTAATAAGATCCAATGGACGCAGGCCTAGTTTTTTTAGCAGTAAGGTTAGTTCTGCTGTGGTTGGCGGATGTTTAAGATATTCCCGTATCTCAATATCATGGTTAGCATCTTCCAATAGACTTAGTGCTTCTCTGCTTTTACGACAGCGTGGATTATGAAAAACAGTAAGCATTACAGGACTTCTACTATCAACTTGTCATTGGTATAAATACAGATATCAGCGGCGATACCCAAGCTTTCTCTAACGATTTGTTCTGCACTTAACTGAGGTGCGTGCCTTTTCAAAGCTAGTGCGGCTGACTGTGCGTACATACTGCCTGATCCAATGGCAGCAATATTATTATCCGGTTCCAAAACATCACCTGTACCTGATACCACCAGCAGTTCCGTTTTACTGGCCAAAATAATCATAGCCTCCAATCTACGGAGATAGCGATCGGTTCGCCAGTCTTTAGCCAACTCAATAGCTGCGCGCTTCATATTGCCTCCATAGCTATTCATTTTTTCCTCGATACGTTCTAGTAAAGTAAATGCATCGGCAGTTGAGCCGGCAAATCCAGCTATCACTTCACCTCCCTGCAACTTCCGGATCTTTTTCACATTACTTTTTGCCACGGTATTACCCATGGTGGCCTGGCCATCTGCACCAATTGCTACTTTCTCATCATGGAGCACCGCCAACACCGTGGTAGACCTCATCTTAGGCAATTTCATACTGCTGTGGTTTAAATAAGTATTCTTACCGGATCTTCAAGAATGTCCTTAAGAGATTTTAAGAAAGCGGCGGCGGTGGCACCATCAACCGCCCGGTGGTCGCAACTTAAGGTAACTTTCATTACACTGCCTGGTACCACTGCTCCATCTTTTACAATTGGCGTTGACTTAATTCCCCCAATCGCGAGAATGCAGGCATCCGGTGGATTTATTATTGCCGTAAATTCCTCAACTCCGAACATTCCAAGGTTTGAGATAGTGAATGTACTTCCCTCCCATTGACTGGGTTGAAGTTTTTTCTCGACAGCCATTTTAGCTAATTCCTTTACCTCGGAGGATATATGGGTCAGACTTTTGGTATCCGCAAACCTAACTACCGGAACCAGCAGGCCTTCATCAACTGCTACTGCTACTCCTATATGGATGTGCTGGTTCTTTCTGAGCTTATCTCCGAGATAGGAAATATTTACCGCTGGATTTTGTCTTATTGCGGCAGCAACGGCCTTTATCACCAGATCATTGAAGGAAATCTTAACCGAAGCTATTTCATTGAGACTCTTGCGCGCTTCAATTGCTTTATCCATGTTAATCTCCATGGTAACATAAAAATGAGGCGCCGTAAATTTGCTCTGTGAGAGCCGTTTGGCAATGGTTTTCCGCATCTGTGAAAGCGGTATGTCTTCAAATCGCTCCTCGCCAATTACCTGCGGAATGGCTGCCGCAGAATCTGATGTTACCGCTGCTTGTGGTTGATGATTTTCTACATCTTTTCGAACAATTCGACCGTTCTCCGCAGTACCCTGAATTTTACTCAGATCGTACCCCTTTTCCTTAGCTAATTTTTTTGCTAATGGTGATGCCTTAATTCTGGTTCCACTCCCAGACTGATCCTTAGCCTGTAATGGTTGGTTGCTTTCCTTTTCAGTGGTTTTAGCAGGATCTGAAGTTGTTGGTGATCCATCCTCTGCTGAGACATCAGACGTGGGCGCTGACTGTTTTTGAGCATGTGCATCAATAAGTAACTTATAATCTGCACCCTGATCACCAATTGCTGCAATTACCCCATCAACCGGCACTGAGGATCCTTCTTCAGCTCCAATATATAATAAAGTTCCGTCCTCATAAGCTTCCAACTCCATGGTGGCTTTGTCGGTTTCCACTTCCGCCAAAATATCCCCGGAGGAAACTTTATCTCCAACCTTCATTAACCAGGAAGCAATGGTTCCTTCAGTCATAGTATCACTCATTTTGGGCATGGTGATCAGACTTGCGTTTATTCCTGAAGTATCTATCTCTTCGGGATCTGCGGAGGGCTCTTCAGTGTCCGTTTCTCCCTCCCCGGAATCATCCAATACTTTTTCAGTGGCTGATTGATTACTGCTGGAAGTATCCGTTAATAAAGCTTTATAGTCTTCTCCCTCTTCACCTATAATTGCAATTATGCCATCAACAGGAACAGCTTCTTGTTCCTTAACTCCTATATGTAGTAAAACTCCGTCTTCATAAGACTCTAGCTCCATGGTAGCCTTATCTGTTTCAACTTCCGCCAAGATATCACCGGATTTTACTGTGTCTCCTTCCTTGACTAACCATGCCGCGATGACACCCTCTTCCATGGTATCGCTCATCTTGGGCATTCTTATTACTTCTGCCATAATTACATAAATTGAAGGGTTAAAATTAGACTTATTTCCTCCATTATCAAATATTAAAAAGCCCTAATTCTTCACCAATTATTAATCTTCACCAACTATCTACGATTACTAAAACCGTATACTGGTAATAAAAAATTCTGCAAAATAGTCTTCGTCATCTACTTTCCTCCCCAGGCGAACCCCTGCACCAACCTCCACCAATCGCACCAGTCTAAAGTCTGTGACTATCTCCAACCCATAGGAACGCAGTGGAACCTTTGAACCAAACAAATCCCCTTCACTGTAGTCGTAAAACATATTTCCCCTTAACCTCTTAAAGAATGCCAGGGACCCGATTGAGAGGTCCGGATACCATATTGGTAATGTATAATTAACCGAAACCCGGTAGATCCTTTCAAATGGAAAACTTGAATATCCCCTGGCGTTAGTAAATATATCTTCAAAGCGATATGAATTCACAATATCTTCCTTTTGATAGCCACCTGTAAGGAACAAGGAATGGTTAGCTAAGGCACCAGGAAAAAACAATGAAGAATTTACGGTGAATATTTCACCATGATTTTCAGTGTTCCCCAGGGTTTTTTGATAGTTTATTTTTAAAGTTTGCCCCCATCTAGGGTTAATATTCTGATGTGCTCGGGACTGTAAACGCAGAAACCCGAAATCGAAGTCCAAAGAACCAAAATTTTCGTCTCGGGCATTATCTGTAACCCCATCCAGGTAGTCAACCAAATAGTAGCGATACTTTGAACTTAAAGAAATACTCGACGGGTAGGCACCATGTGTAATGTTAAAAGGTAATCTTATTCCACCTGAAAATGTGTGTTCTTTCCATTTGCCAACATAAAGATTAACACTGTCGGTTACACTTAGCAAAAAATTGGACTCTCGCTGCCCTGTGCTCAAATCAATATCCAGGATTGGGAAAAATGCTCCATAGCTCGACCCAACTAATGTTTTCCAGCTATTCTCGTTGGTGTTGTAAGTAAATTGACCATTAATGGCCAGAGTACTCATAATGTTTTTGGAAAGTACACCAAATCCAAATTCCTCAGTACTGACAAAAGGATACCATGAGTGAATGTTGAGTAGTCCTTTGGTGAAATATTTGTAAGGTGCCACTTCGTGGGATTTCTTCACAGTATTCTGAGTAATATCCCCCACCTCCTGGGGTATTAAATCCAGGTAATAGTTCGACCCGAGATTGCCTGCGGTTATGGGCTGCTTCCAAAGTGCATCTGTAAGCAGCAGCTCTCTAATCTGGAAACCCATTGCGGTATATTCACTATAAGCCAGTTTCCTTCCATCAGGGGAAACGGCCGGGTCAAAAGCACCGAATCTGCTGTCGGTTATCTGGAACATTTCTGTGGTGGTAATATCCAGTGCAAATATGTTTTGGACTCCGGTTCTGGAGCTGGAAAAATAAACATACTTTCCTTTTGGGTAAATCCGATCGATTGTATTGAAAGTTGGTGCAATTAATTTTTTCCAGGACCTCGTGGGTACATCATAAGAATTAAGAAAATTGCCAGATAGATTGCGGCCGGCTACAATCACCGTCCGATTGTCATCGTTCCACCGTGGAAATGACAGCATATCTCCTTCTGGAACAGATGTCTTATGATTAACCTGACCTGATTGAGCATCCAGTATTACCAGATTGACATCACCGGTTGTTAACACTTCAATTGCTGCAATCCACTTGCCATCATTTGACAATCCAACTCCAAAAAATCTGGACCTGGAAGTTATTTTCCTCAGCTTTCCGGTTTGTAAATCATATAATCTGATCACGCTATAGGTCTTGTTAGACCAGCGGGGGTGAAATCTAACTTCATTCCAGCCTAACACTCCCCCTCCCAGACTATAGTTCTCACTTAGGCTCACCCCCGGTATAACTAGCTTT
Organism: Cyclobacteriaceae bacterium; assembly: GCA_021604845.1. Taxonomy (GTDB): domain Bacteria; phylum Bacteroidota; class Bacteroidia; order Cytophagales; family Cyclobacteriaceae; genus SZUA-3. The sequence goes on along the minus strand of BQJT01000069.1, from coordinate 16,720 downwards.
TGTTCCGTTCCTCTCCGCAGGGTATAGAGTGTTCTTATCTGACTAAGTGATGACTTCAGTACTACCAGACTGCTATCAGAACTGTAATTTGGGTATCTGTAGTTAGTATATACTTTATCCGGGGACTTGCTCAACTGATTCGATTCCAGAGGAAAAATATCTGCATCCTGATTATTCCACCAGTGGTCAAGATCCATCATGGCGGAGGAGTATAACTCTTTAGTGCTGGAGCCTGTGTGATTCTTGACAGCTTTACTAAATCGATAAAGACCAGGTTTTGAATAAGTATCGTTTAATACCCTATCCCACACATCCGCTCCGAAATTTTTACGGGCATAGGTAGTCAAAAAGTAACCTAAATGGTAATGACTGGGCACAAAGTCCTTATACGATTGAAACGAAGCCTTTTCGTAGTTGTAATTCAAACCTGAAAGTCTCAACGCACGATAAGCCCGTTCAAAATCGGGGCTTCGTCCCCTGCCTCCTTTTGAAAGGATTGTTTCGGCATAAACCGCATCACCCTCAAGATACCAGCGTGGCATTACCCCTCTATTATAGAATGCCCACCCACCTTGTCCAAACAAGACCCTTAATGACTTACCTGCAAACCCCCTTCTTGCATTAGCAACCTGTTGCACGTGTCGATATTCATGAATGGTAAGCATGTCCAGCCATGGAACGGTTCCGGCGAATTGAAACTGCGGTGGGTTAAGATTAAACTCTGATCGCCAGGGACCGATAGTTACAAAGCCGTTTGGGATCACGGTTTGATTTTGCAAAATAATTGGAACCCTGATTGGTGGATATGATAGAGTTAAACTATCGTTAGAAACGATCCTATCCAGGAGATCTGCTACTCTGAATGCATCGTTCTGTCTGCTTTTCGGATATATTACCTGGTAGTCAGGGTTATTGATCTGAAACCAACTGATATCCGGAGGGTTCAGCCCAACATTTACTTGTGCTTGTACTGATAAAGGCGCAGAAAAGCATACTATAATACAGATAATCTGAGTAAGTCGGTCAATTTTGATTTTCATTACTATATTTAGCTGCACCGAAAATAATCAAAATTACAAAATACATACGGAACATACGTCCTCCACTTATTCAATCGACAGGTCACCTTCAAACCATTATTCCAGCATTGTTTAGAAGGGTTAGCATCAACTACCATCGGGAACGGATAATTACTGAAGATAACGACTTTCTGGATCTGGATTGGGTAACTCAAGGAAATGAAAACCTGGTAATTATTTGTCACGGTCTGGAAGGTAGTTCAAAAAGAGCCTATATAAAGGGTGTGGCTAAGTATTTTATGCTTAAGAACTGGAGTGCTTTAGCCTGGAACTTCAGGGGCTGCAGCGAAGAGATGAACCGCAATATACGCTTTTATCATAGCGGTGCCACAGAAGATCTGGAAACGGTAATTCGCCATGTGAACCTGAATCATCAGTTTGATAAAATCTATCTATTGGGGTTTAGTCTTGGTGGAAATTTAATTTTGAAGTATCTGGGTGAACAAAGTGGAAATTTACCAGCTAATATCGTTAAAGGATTGGCATTTTCAGTTCCCCTGGATCTACACACATCCTGCCTTAAGATATCGCGTGGTGTTAATCGGATTTACGGTGATCGGTTTTTACGCAAGTTAAAACATAAAGTTCGACAGAAGGCAGACCGCTTCCCAGGAAGTTTTGATTTAAAAAAGTTGAGCAGTACAAAGAATCTGATTGATTTCGACGACCATTTTACGGCGCCAATTCATGGTTTTAAGGATGCACTGGATTATTACCAAACTTGCAGTGCCTTAAGAGTCTTGCCAAGTATTTCAAAACCAGTTTTAATCGTAAACGCTTTGAATGACCCGTTCCTTTCCGAAACCTGTTATCCGACCAGAATACACCAGGATAATCCTTTGGTAGAAATTTTAATGCCTGAGCAGGGAGGACATTGTGGTTTTGCCGATGGTGATTTCGATTCTGGGTACTGGTCTGAGGTTCTAGCCTGGAATTATCTCAGCAGGAAGTGATTTGCAATTTAATAAATTACCGATGAATTAGTTAGATTTATGATCTATGCTAGAACGATACAGTATTTCAGTCACCAGGGAAGTGCTATCCGAAAGATTTCGCGGTATAGAGGTAACGGATCGCTATAAACCCCGTTACAACGCAGCGCCAAGTCAGCTTCTGCCAGTAGTAACCAATGAACATCCGACCGGGTTTTCATTTTTCTATTGGGGAACAATTCCAAAATGGTCCGGAAGAAGAGGCATTAGCCGGAAGTTAATCAATGCTGAAAAAGACGAAATATTTGAAAAACCAACTTATAGAAAAGCTATTGAAAATAAACGCTGTTTAATACCAGCAGACGGATTCTATGGTTGGAAAATAGTTGGTAAGAAAAGTAGGATTCCTCACCGGATCATTCTTAAACAATCCCAACCTTTTTTCATGGCAGGATTGTGGGAAGAGTACCAGGATGATACCGATGAAATTATTCATACCTTCATAATTATTACTACCCAATCAAACGAGTTGGTCGCTCCAATTAGCGAAACTATGCCCGCTATTCTTACGGATAGGCAAGCTTCGGATTGGTTAAATCCACATAACTCCAAGGAATCGCTGTTAGGTATGCTGGGAATATTTCCAGCTGAGCAAATGGGAATGTATACTGTCTCCCCGATGATCGATTCACAACAACACGATACACCGTCAATGATCCAACCCGCTCCACCGGTGGACCAGTTTGGCAATTTCACACTTTTCAATTAGATCAACCCCAGTTACGAACTTTTGTAGGTTTATCCAATGAGTGTATATTTACCCGCATACATATTTAAGATAGATGAGTAAGGCGCGGATCACAGGCATTGGTCATTACGTCCCGGAGCGGATTGTCACCAATTTTGATTTGGAAAAAGTAATGGACACCAGCGATGCCTGGATAAAAGAAAGAACTGGAATTAGTGAGCGAAGATACTTCGATCCAGATAAAGATACTGTTGCCAATATGGCCGCCAGGGCTGCGAATGCTGCAATTGCTCAAGCAGAAATTGAAACGCGCCAAATAGATTTTATAGTATTTGCAACCATTACTCCGGATTACTTTTTCCCGGGGTCCGGGGTTCTACTGCAGCGGGAATTGGGTTTAGAAGGAATAGGAGCGCTTGATATCAGAAACGCCTGCTCAGGCTTTATCTATGCTATATCTATTGCAGAACAATACATAAAAGCCGGAACCTATAAGAATGTCCTGGTAGTTGGTGCAGAAATTCAAAGTTCTGCTCTTGAAATGAATGATCGTGGAAGGTCAGTGTCGGTTATTTTCGCTGATGGGGCCGGGGCCGTAGTGGTCCAGGCTACCGATCAGGAGGATAACAGGGGCATCCTATCCACGCATTTGCATGCAGATGGAAGATTCGCGGAAGAACTTTACGTTAAAGACCCTGGAAGCAGCAGAAAACTACGATTAACCAAGGAAATGATCGATGACCCCGGTATACGTGCACACATGAATGGAAACATGGTATTTAAGCATGCGATAGTCCGCTTTCAGGAAGTTATCTATGAGGCTTTGAAAGCGAATAAGCTTAAGGTCGATGATTTAGATTTGTTTATTCCACATCAGGCAAATCTGCGAATTAGCCAATATGTACAAAAACAACTGGGGCTATCAGACGACCAGGTGTTTAACAATATTATGAAATATGGAAATACAACAGCCGCTTCCATCCCAATTGCAATGAGTGAGGCCTGGACTGAAGGCAAACTGAAACCTGGTGATTTGCTGTGTATCGCAGCATTCGGAAGCGGATTTACCTGGGCATCTTCTTTAATTAAATTCTAAATATGAAAACGGAACATTACAATCCTAGCCAACTTGAAGTTGAGATTTCTTATGGACTGACCGAGTTGGCCAAAGAAATGGAAAAATTCCTCACCCACAATAAGGTGGTAAAAGTAGAAAACAAAATCAAAGAAGATAATCCGATGCTGGTATTTCAACTGGTTGATTCGGACGGTGATCCTCACGAAGTGGTAGTTAAGATAATACAACGGCCGGATAGCTTTTAGGAATCTTTGGCGTCTACTGCTTCTGGTGTACCTTGCTTTACCAGAAATTTAAACGAACTGCCCTCGCCTTCCTTGCTCTCTGCCCAGATCTTACCACCATCCATTTGCAGGAACTCTTTACAGAGGAGTAAGCCTATTCCTGTTCCAGCCTCGTTGGCAGTGCCCATTTTGGAGTAATGACTTTCCTCATTAAAAAGTTTCTCCAACTCTTCCGCCGACATACCTACCCCATTATCGTTGACGGAAATCAGAATTTGCTCACCGTGCATTTCACCGGTGATGCTTATTTCTCCTTTTTCATGGGTAAACTTCAATGCATTCATTACCAGGTTTCTAAGTACCAGGCTCAAAAAGTTCACATCTGTATAAGCATAGTAGTCCTTGGAAATCCAATTGAACACGGAAATTCGTTTTTGTTCCGAAAAAGGTCTTACGGTTTGGAGATTTTCCTCAACCAAATCATATAGCCGGACCGTTTCACTGCTCAACTTTATGCCCTGCATCTGTGTTTTTGACCATTTTAACAAGTTGTCGAGCAGGTATGTTAAATTATGTACCTCATTGTTCAGACGGTTACTTTGAGTAATTAATTCTCGATAATTTAAGTGACCAGACTTTAGCAATCCCAATAACCCAGAAACGGCCGCGATGGGTCCTCGGAGATCATGGGAAATTACACTTAGCAATTTATCCTTGACCGTATTAAGCTGTTTCAGCTCCTCTTTCTGTATAATTATTTCTTCATTCTGGAACTGAATGTCTCTGGTGCGTTCTTGTACCATTTTCGCCAGTTGATAATTCCGTCGATTTAAACCTCTAGCCCGGAGATAGTATAAAAACGCACCAAATGATATTAATATGATTCCTAAAACCACGTAAAACCAGGTTTCCTGATAAAAATAAGCTCCCTGAACCACGGTAAATTTAGCCGGTGTTTCGCTCCATAATCCATCATTATTGGCAGCCATAACTTCAAATTCATACTCACCGGGTGGAAGATTGGTATAATATGCCGCTCTTCTCATACCGGCATTAACCCAGTCTTCATCGAAATTCTTTAGTTTGAACCGATAACGAACCTTTTCCGGGGCACTATAACTTAAACCTGTGTAATGAATTTCCAGTTTACGATTTCCCGCTCGGAGTCTTGTCTCCTGGCCTGAGTTAAACTCTCCATTGTCCGTTAAAACTCGGGTTATCAAGGTATTCGCATGAAGGGTGTTGGTTGGAATATTTTCACTATCTAATACTGCTACCCCCTTTAAGGTGCAAAACCAAATTTCACCACCTTCGTTGCGTGAAGTAATTGAAGCAGGGGTTATCTGACCTGTCCGCAAGCCATCGGAGCGATCAAACACTCTGGATTCAGAAAGCATTGAGGTCCTTTCACTCATTAAATTTTGCACATCCTCAACCGATGTTCGCATTACTCCACGGTCACTGGTCAACCATACTTCGCCAGGGTTTTCTAACAAAACTTGGAAAATATTGTTGCTCAATAGCCCATGCTGAACTGAAATATTAAACTCCAAGGTATCATTTACATATATAATACCTCTATTAGTACTTATCCATATCGAGCTATCGGAATCCTGGGCAAAGTTAAATACAATATCATGGGCTGCATCTGGAGATAAGGATTTACTAAATCGTCCATTGCTGAATTTATATATCCCGCCTCCATTGGTTCCTACCCAAAGCGTTCCAGCATGATCCACGAAAAGGGACATAATGAAATTATCGCTAAGACCGGACCGGGCATCGTAGGTTTGGAAAGCGTCATCTTTGAATTGACTCAGTCCATTAGCTGTCCCTATCCACAAACTGCCCTGATGATCCTCAACAATCCTTCTGGTATTGTTACTACACAACCCGTCGTCAACCGTGTACCTTTTCACTACCTGGCCCCCTTCAAACAGAACCAGTCCATTGTAAGTACAGATCCATAACCTATCTTTTGAATCTCTGTAAATATCCCGTATCCGGTCCCCTGCACTTTGAGAATCAATGTGAAAAGGAGTCATCTTCCCATCCTCCATACAAATCAACCCAACGTCGGTTCCAACCCAATGCTTGGAGCTATCAGAATATGTAACGTTAATTACTTCATTGGTTAATCCTTCACTTTCGCCTAACAGTACGAACTTACTTTGATTAATCCGGCTAAGGCCAACCCTATAGGTGCCTGCCCATAGATTTTTTTCCTTGTCCTGAAAAAGGGACTGGACTACATGATGTCCAGCTTCAAATTCCTCTTCAACTTTCTCAAATTTTTGGTTAAACCTAAACAATCCCTCTTTTGAAGCTAACCAAATATTCCCTTCAGTATCTTCTAAAAAATTGTTGGTGTATCCTTTTGGTGCATCCGGATCGCTATCAAATGATTGAATACCAGAGGGACCAATTACCGCAAGTCCACGATCCGTCCCCACCCAGGCATTTCCTCTTGAATCAACATATACTGAGTAAATAAAATTACTGGTTAACCCATGTCTTCTGGAAAAATTAACTACCCCCTCCTGGTCCACTACAAACAGGCCTTTGGTGTTGGAACCAACCCATAGACGTTGTGCATCATCGTAATGCAAAGAGGTAATGTTAAGATTGAGTAACTCTTCCCGATTCACATTTTCGAAGGATCCACCCTCGAACTTAACCAGCCCATGCCGGGTGCCAATCCAGATTACCCCGTCGTCTCCTTTAGCCAAAGCGGTTATAATTGATCCGTTAATCGAGTCAGCCGGGTATCTTGAAAACACTCCCTGGTGATACTTAAGCAACCCTCCACCATTGGTACCGATCCACAGTTGATCAATGTCGTCCACTACCAAAGATGAAATACTGTTGGTAACGAATTCGGGTGTACTATTTCTATTGTAAACGTTAAACTCTATTCCATCAAATCGAGTTAGTCCGTTGAAAGTTGCCAGCCATAAATAACCATCGGAGGTCTGCTCAATATCCATGATCGCATTATTGGGCAGGCCATTGTCCATATTCCACTCCTTGATGGTATATTGAGAAATGGGCCTGGTGGCTTTTAACTGTTCATAGGATATAGACTCCTGCGCCTGAACTACCAGATTCATCCATAGGGTAATTAATATCCAGAGGTTTTTCATACTATAGCTATTTCAGGAAAAGCATCTCCCTGTATTTGACCAGGGGCCAATCTTCGTCGTCTACGATTAACTCCAGTTTGTCCACCGCATGCCTGATTGGTTCAAAATATTTCTCTTTTATGTCATCGCAATAAGCAATTGCCTTTTTTGAAGTGTCTTCTAGTTGATTGATTCGTTTTCGCTCTTTAATCATTTGTATACAATCGTTTTGTATAGATTCGATGTATGAAGATATTCTTTCAATAGTAGCCACTACAGAATCGTTCTTAATACCTAAACTTTGTAAACCAGTGGCATTACTTATTAACTTGTTTTGATATGCGATTGCAGTTGGTATTATATGATTCATTGCCAGATCACTCATTATTCGCGACTCAATCTGGATCTTCAGGATGTAGTTCTCCAGCATAATCTCATTCCTTGCCATTATCTCCACATCTGTAAACACTTTATGACGCTTAAACAGTGACTTTGATTTTCGAACCAAATAAGCGTTTAGGGCTCTGGGAGTATTTTTGACATTCGAAAGTCCCCGTTTTCGCGCTTCAGTTTCCCACTCTTTGCTATACCCGTCACCTTCAAACCTAATATCACGTGATTGAGCAATGTAATCCCTGAGAATTTCAGCAATTGCAATTTTCTTTTCCCTTCCCTTGCTAACCTTGTCTTCAAGCTCCTCGTTAAATTGAGTTAATTGCTCTGCTACTGCCAGACTTAGAACCGTCATTGGTTGAGCTACATTGGCATCAGACCCCACCGACCTAAATTCGAATTTATTTCCAGTGAATGCAAATGGCGAGGTTCGGTTTCTATCTGTATTATCAAGGATAATTTCCGGTATCTTATCAATACCCAGTTTCATGTACATATTCTCTCCCTTCTTAATAGAGATATTCCCGTGCTGTTCCAATTCATCCAATACCGCTGTCATTTGTGCCCCAATAAATACCGACATAATCGCCGGGGGTGCTTCGTTCGCACCCAAGCGATGATCGTTGCCTGAAGAAGCAACGCTTGCCCGAAGTAAATCCGAGCACTCGTACACTGCTTTAATAGTATTGACAAAAAATATCAGGAAAACAAGGTTTTCCCGGGCACTACTACTTGGTTGGTATAAATTGATGCCAGTGTCGGTTATAAGTGACCAATTGTTGTGCTTCCCACTGCCGTTCAAACCAGCAAAAGGTTTTTCGTGAAACAGCACTTTCAAATAATGCCTGGCAGCAATTTTGTCCATTAAATCTTTTAGCAATTGATTATGGTCAATTGCTACATTAATATCTTCATTCAATGGAGCCACTTCAAACTGGCCAGGTGCCACTTCGTTATGACGCGTCCTGACTGGTATCCCAAGTTTAAGGGCTTCCTGCTCAAAGTCCTTCATAAAATTAAATGCCCTGGTAGGGATTGATCCAAAATAATGATCATCCAGTTGCTGGCCCCTTGCTGGGTTATGGCCGAATATAGTCCGTCCTGACATAACCAAATCCGGTCGGGCACTAAACAATGCTTTGTCAATAATGAAGTACTCCTGCTCTATGCCGAGTGAAGGCGTTACCCGGCTGATATTCTTATCGAAATGTTTACAAATCCTGGTAGCGGCTCGATCCAACAATTCCACCGCTTTTAACAAAGGAGCCTTATAATCAAGCGTTTCCCCTGTATAAGATACAAATACCGTGGGAATACAAAGTGTATTTTCCAAGATGAAAATCGGTGAACTTGGATCCCAGGCGGTATAACCTCTGGCTTCGAAGGTACTTCTGATTCCACCGCTGGGAAATGACGAGGCATCTGGTTCTTGTTGAACCAGTTCACTTCCTTTAAATTTATCCAGACCGGTGGAAGCATCAAAAAAGGAATCATGTTTTTCAGCAGTTGCCCCGGTTAAGGGTTGAAACCAGTGCGTAAAGTGGGTAGCACGCTTGGACAATGCCCATGACTTGATTGCCAGGGCGATAACGTTACCTGTATCTTCATCTATCTGGGTACCCTTCTTTATAGCTTCGGTAATACGGCTATAGACATCTGGTGATAACGCTTCCTTCATTTGGGGAAGACCAAATGTATTTTCTCCGAAATATTCGCTCACTTTAGGACCGGCTGAAGGAACCTTAATTTCGGTTCGCTGTTGCACCAGGTCCAAGGCTTTATACCTTAAATACGCCATAGTACTTCTATTTTCTAACGATTGAGGGGTCTTGATTAAATTAGCTGGTAATTTATTGAATTCCCATCAAAATTAATTTTTAAAAGCTCAGAAGAAATGATTTATACAGAATTCCATTCAATGGTGCAATCGTAGCTGTTGAATAAATAATGCTCCACTTTCATTTCCGGCTTTAATATTTCATCTTTTACCGAATATTTCTCTGCTCATAACCAGATGAATGTGGTCTGGGGTCTTATTGAACCTTCTTTCAAACCAATGTTTCCAGCACACTGCCAGGTCAGTTGCAGATGGCTCATTAGGTTTTTGGTTAAAGTCGGATCAGGATTATCTCACAAATAAGTACCTTTGTGGTCTGAATGAAAAAAGTCTCCTTTTATACCCTGGGATGTAAACTGAACTTCTCTGAATCCTCTACGCTAGCCAGACAGCTAAGGGAAAGAGGATTTTCAATTGTATCGTTTGAGGCTTCCCCCAATATCTATGTCATTAATACCTGCTCGGTTACAGAAAACGCTGACCGTAAATGCAGAAAAATTGTTCGGGACATAAAACGGATTAATCAGGAGGCAACGGTAGTAATTATTGGCTGCTATGCACAATTAAAACCCCGGGAAATCGCCGAAATTCCAGGGGTGGATTTGGTCCTGGGAGCTTCTGAAAAGTTCCGGTTACCGGAAATCCTGCACAATCTGGATGCCCATAAAACCGGCGAGGTTATGGCTTGTGATATTGCTTCCGCTACTGAATATCACAGTGCTTACTCAATTGCCGATCGCACCAGATCCTTTTTAAAGGTGCAGGATGGGTGCGATTACGGTTGTAGTTTCTGCACTATTCCACTTGCTCGTGGAAAGAGCCGCAGCGATAGCATCGACAATATTTTGAGCCAGGCTCATGAGATCGTTAAGGGAGGCAGTAAGGAAGTTGTTTTAACAGGGGTTAACACGGGAGATTTTGGCATAATAAACGGTCAACGGAAAAGCAGGTTTATCGATCTGCTACAGGCGCTGGAAAGAATACCTGACCTGAGGCGGATTCGAATTTCTTCAATAGAGCCAAATCTATTGACCGAAGAAATAATTTCCCTGGTGGCCACCTCCACAAAAATAGTCCCGCATTTTCATATTCCCATGCAATCCGGAAGTGATACTATACTTAGGCTGATGAGACGACGGTATCTTACCGAGTTGTACCGGGACCGAATTCTATCTATCAAACAAAAGATTCCCCAATGTTGTATTGGAGCTGATGTTATGGTGGGTTTTCCCAGTGAGACCGAAGCGTTATTTCTGGAAACCTATAATTTTATCAGAGATCTTCCGTTTAGCTATCTTCACGTTTTTGCCTATTCTGAAAGACCAAATACTTTGGCTGCAACATTTCAAGAGGCGGTTCCCAAATCATTACGTCAGCAAAGATCAAAAATGCTACGCAACCTATCTGACAAGAAGCGTCGTGCTTTTTATCAGACACACCTGCATCAGACTCATTCGGTACTGATTGAAAATGACCTTTCCGAGGAATTGATTTATGGCTTTACCAGAAACTATATCCGTGTTGGCATACCTAAATGCCCCGAACTTATAAACAGTGAAGTAGAAGTTGTGCTCAATGAGATAGATGCCTCAGGAAATGTGAGGGGAAAACTATTTGAATTAGAACCTATCTGAGTTTATATTCAATGGGATCGGAGTAGGTCACATAGCCATCACGATCCGTTAGTTTTATTCTATAGCCATTTTGCCCTTTTTCATGAGCAACCAATACCCTGTAAACCGATTCATCGGATTGCGGCTTGGCAGGTATGGTGTCCAGGGATACCCATTGTCCCTGAAGCTTTCTTTGAACTTCGAAAACCCCTCCTCCTCTTTCCCCATGAGTTAACCACCGGAGGGTAGTACCATCTACATTTATCCACCGAAACACATTTACCACCGGGCCGGAGCTGGCTGTTGAATTTATAGTGTTACCATGTAAAACGTGTGGGTTGATAATCCTGGGTTGATAGCGTTCTCTATGAATAATTCTGACCTCTACTGGTTGGTTGATAGCGAGATGGCTTAAATTGACGGTAAAAGCGCTGGTCATGGGGTTTGACAAAACCAATTGATCATTGACAAAAACTTGTTCAGTGCTAAATCTGTTGTCGGGTAGTAGCGGATTTTGCACGTACAGGTTTTTACCAGAATACTCCCCGGAAATAATCAGCACTTCGCTAGCCAGCGCAGTAGTACTCATTATGGTTGTAGCCAGACACAAGATATTCCACTGTATTCTCATAATACTGCCAAATGCCAGGTTATGCAGGTTAAAGGTAAATAATCGTTAGGAATTGACCAGCCAGATTACTCAAATCTCAGGGATTCGATGGGGTCAAGTTTAGCAGCTTTTGTGGCTGGGATAACCCCTGAAAGTAAGCCCACTCCTACACAAACTATAAGCCCCATGATCATCCAAAGCCACGGAATGATTAAAGTTCCTTCCCCAATCAAATTTGCTACCAGGTTGCCAATCAATATGCCCGATACGATTCCTACTGTCCCACCCAATATGCAAATTACTACTGCCTCAATGAGGAATTGTTGTTTGATTCGCATAGCGGTAGCACCAAGGGCTTTTCTAACGCCTATTTCCCGAGTACGCTCGGTTACTGAAACCATCATAATATTCATTAAGGCGATTGATGCCCCCAATAAAGTAATGAAGCCCACTACCGCGCCGGCAAGTCTTACTTTTCCCGATATTTCATCCAGATTATCAGCAATAGACTCGCTTCTTTCAATACTAAAACTATTCTCCTTACCAATTGGATCTTTTCTTATTGACCTCATGATCCCGGTGGCATCACCAATCGCCGCACTAATTTCCGTGGGATCTTTCATGAAAACACTGATCCGGTATCGAGGGTCTTGCCAGGTAAAAAGCCTGCTGCCTGTAACCAGCGGCACCAGAACCCGTCGATCACCTCCAGGACCCGAAAATCCTCCTTTCTTGGCAAGCATCCCAACAATCCGGTACCTGGTACCAAAAAATGTAATTTCCTGGTTTATCGGGTCCTCGTTGGTCTCAAATAATGATTCTCTTAAGGCATCTCCGATAATCGCTACATTAATTCCGTTCTGCACTTCCCTGGATGTAAAGTTTCTTCCTTCTGCAATATCCAACCCTTTGGAAATGATAAAATGTTCGTTTGCAGCGGTTAGAGATATATTGGGGTTGGTTTTTTCGGAGAAGCGTTTAACCTCCATGGTTCCGGTTATATCTGCATGAATGCTGATCTCATTTGATCGGGTAAACTTTTCCACGAACCTAAAAGCTTCTCTTAGAGTAATTGGTGGGTATATTTTCTGCTGTACTCCCTGGCGCCTTTCGCGACCGCTTGCTCCTTGTTCTTCTATCTCGAAGCTATTGGCGCCCAATCCGGACATATTGCTGTTAATCACTTTCTGAATACCATCGATAGAGGTAAGGATACCTACTAAAGAACAAATGCCGATTGCCACTATCATAGCGGTAAGGATTGTTCTTAATAGGTTGGCTCTGATATTTACCAGACCTACCCGTATGTTTTCTGCCAGATTCAATCTCTCGAATTATCTTATAAAGTCACCCAAATAAGGATTTTAACGCGAAGTAAAATAAAATGTGCTATATCTTAATTAATTTTATTTCGTTGTTAAATATAACATATCCTAAACTTATGCGACACGGCATATTATTACTGACTTTTATATTTCTTTCGGCAACTGGAGCAAATGCATCTTATTTGCTGCTACCAATGGATGAGAGTCAAACCAATCATCTGAAAGCCTATGGTATTACCTATTGGGTCTTACAAAAAGAAATGGAAGTGGACTGGCTGCTCAATTACCGGGGAGGTAGTTTTATGATGAAATACGCTCAGAGTATTGAAAATGAACTGATTGTACGAAATGTTAGCTATGAAGTGATCTCGGATGCGGAATCACTTCAAATTGCAGAAATGATTAGTAGCCCGGCTTCTAATACGGACATGATGAAGCTGGAAAAGTATCCGAAAATTGCCGTGTATTCACCTAAAAGTAAGCAACCCTGGGACGACGCAGTAACACTGGCACTAACCTATGCTGAGATTCCTTATGATGTGGTGTTCGACGATGAGGTAATGTATGGGGAGTTGCCTAAATACGACTGGTTGCATTTACACCATGAAGACTTTACCGGGCAGTTCGGGAAATTTTATTCCATGTACCGAAGTTATCCGTGGTATATTAAGCAGCAGCAGGAATACGAAGAATCTGCACAAAAACATGGCTTTGAAAAAGTCTCGCAGCTAAAATTAGCTATTGTTAGCCAAATTCGAGATTTCGTAGCAGGCGGTGGTTTCCTGTTTGCAATGTGCTCCGCCACCGATACATACGATATTGCATTGGCTGGGCAGTCGGTGGACATGATAGAAAGTATGTTCGACGGAGATGCTGCAGACCCAATGGCCCAAAAGAAATTGGATTTTAGTCAAACTTTTGCATTTGAAAATTTTGTTTTGGAGCAGAACCCGCTTATGTATGAATACTCTAATATTGATACCGGACCACCAAAAGGACGCAGGGGCCTAAGAGAGGATAATGACTTCTTCTCACTGTTTGAATTTTCTGCAAAATGGGACCCCATCCCTACCATGCTTACTCAAAATCATACCAGGATCATTAAAGGATTTATGGGTCAAACTACCGCCTATCGGAAAAGTTTAATCAAAGGTGATGTGGTTATTATGGGCGAAACCAAATCAATCAGCGAAGCCAAATATCTTCATGGAATTTATGGAAAGGGATTCTGGACGTTTTACGGAGGGCATGATCCTGAGGACTACCAACACCTGGTGCATGAAGAACCTACCGATCTAAATCTTTATCCCAACTCACCTGGCTACCGCTTGATACTGAATAACATACTTTTTCCAGCCGCCAAAAAGAAAAAGCAGAAAACGTGATTAATGCATCCGGTCTGGTCGGACCTGGAGTGCTGCAATAATATTCGACTCCAGGTTTAACCAGTGCTCCCAACGCAGTTGGACCTTTGCCGGATCCTGATACTCTTTCGCCAGTTTTATGAAGTTTCTATAATGTCCAGCTTCGGAAATCATTAATTCATGGTAGAAATTCTTAAGATCAGCATCATTGATTTGCTGCCACAATAATTTAAACCGTTCACAACTTCTGGCTTCAATCAGGGCATTAACCAATAGTCTTTCAACAAGTTGTTCCACTTTACTTCCCCCTTTTGGAATACTGCTAAGTAAAGCTGCCACGTATTCATCCTTTCTTTGTCTCCCTAATGAATAGCCTCTTTTAGTCAAATGCGCTAATACCCTTTGAAAATGCTCCCACTCTTCGGCTACTACCGGAGTTAAAACCTCCACCAGCTTTTCGAACTGAGCATACTGTACGATTAAAGAGATGCATGAAGATGCTGCTTTTTGCTCACAGTAAGCGTGATCAACCAGAATGTCCTCTATGTTCTTTTTGGCAATGTTGACCCACCTGGGGTCAGTTGGTAATTTTAATCCTAACATGATTCCTTAATCATAAAACTGCCAGGTAATTCCCCAATCAAAAACCCGGTGTTGCCCCAGGTAGTAGGGTGCAGTGAAATATCCCGGTATGCTTATACCCTGATTTAGAAATACCAATTTAGCAAATAACAAGGCACGACCTACCTTAAAGTTTACAAAAGCATCAGCTAAAAAATACTCCGGGATATCAAAATTGTCCTGAAGATAGAATTGCTGAATGGTAGGGTCGTAATCGTGTCCCTTGAAAGATGACCGATATTGAGCGTCAACCCCCACTTGAATTTCTAACTTATTTTTGAAAATATTGTTTCTATAAGACAATTGTGAATTAATTAACCATTCTGGAATTCGGAACACATTTGCTGCTTCTCCTGTCACTTGGGTAAATACTGCAAATGAGCTTAATTCCATTCTATTCAGGAACCTCCAGTTAAGTCTAACCTCAGGGGATAAGATCTGGGCGGCACCAGAAGCTTGTGCCGGTACTTTCTGTTGATTAAAATAAATGTGGTTATTTACATTGGTGATCTTCAGTTTTGGATAAAGCTTGAATTTGCCCGTCTCCAGTTTGATCATCCCCTCCAGCACATCTGCCGTAGGGCTGGTAGCGTTGAAATGCCATTCACGGTGATTGCCGAAATAGTCTTGTGAAAGAAACGAAGGATCGTATTGAACCCGGGTAAACGAAGCTTCCAGGAATTTATTAGAGAAGCTCCCCTTCACCTTATAACTACCACCATCCTGTGCCTCACCGAAAAATTGAAATACCTGACTACCTATGATATATCTTAATTTTGCTCCCAGATAATACTCCTTAATAAATCCTTCTGCGGGCAGGTATTTCGGTATGTACTGGACATCTCTGCGGGTCAGGTAAAAATTATAAAAAACACCCTTATGTAAACCCTTGATGCCAAGCTCATTCCGAATGGTTTCAAAAGAAGACGCGTCAAGCGTTGAATCTTCTCTGATTAGGAACTGATCAAAAAAGGCGCCATCGCTGGACAGATTTGAATCAACAAATTTTATTTTTTGAGGGGTATGATCGAATTGATGATAAAGCTGGAACAGTTCATGAATCTGATATTGGTGATAAATGTGAAAATTTGTTCGAACCTCCTCACTTTCAGCATTGTTTAACCATACCTGAGCGCTGTCTTCAATAAAAAGATTATCCAAAGAACCACTGGGCAGGGGCATTACTCCCCCGGACTCAAACTGCTGGTGCCTCATTCGTGAAAAATTAACCAGTAGTTGATATTTCCCTGGATTCCATCTGGCATAAATATCATAGATGGTAGCCAGGACGTTGTGATCCCCACGACTTTCAAGTTCCCCAACCTGCTTGTCAGAAGTAATTCTTTTAAAATCGAATCCAACGTTAAACACCGTACTATCACTGCGGCTGAAAGCAACATCTACCATGCTTCTACCATTACCTCCGAAAATAACATTCAATCGGGTATAAGGAGATTTGGTGTCGTAGTAATGAATAGTCTCAGGTCCTTTGAAATAAGGATCGAAAGAATTAAAACCGGAAGAGACGCCAATATTTTCAGGTATTTGATAATATAATGACCTTATCGCAGTACCGTTATTACCAAGATCCTGCATGGTATAATTTTTCCGGCTGGTGTAATTGTAGCGGTGTTTATCGGTGATTACCGTATCCACTGAGTACTCCTTTGGGTCATCGTATTTTATGTGCTCCTCGGTGGTAAATGCAGTGGTCTCCGGCCCGAACACCTGTTTCGTGGAATCGTCCAGAATCTGCCCATAGATTTCCGAAATC
>BQJT01000068.1 GCA_021604845.1 Cyclobacteriaceae bacterium | reverse complement strand
GGCTGCCATTTTTTGCGCTGATCAACCTGCTGGGGGGGCCTGGCATGAACTCAAGGCTGAATCTAACTTTGAGAGAGAAACACGGGCTGGTATACGCAATAGAAGCCAGTTATACCCCCTACCAGGACACCGGACTGCTTTCAATATTCTTTGGTACAGACCCTCGGATGGTGAAGAAGAGTCAGCGATTGGTTCAAAAAGAACTCAATTTGTTGAAAGAGAAACCATTGGGAACGCTACAATTGCACAGAACCAAGGAACAGTTAGTGGGGCAGCTGGCGATGGCAGAGGAAAACAACATGAATCTGATGCTTATGATGGGGAAAAGTATGTTAGATCTTGATTATATCAGAAGCCTGGAGCAAACCATCCGGGAAGTACGCGGAATCACTGCAAACAAGTTGCAGACTATGGCGCAGGAAATGTTTGACTTCAACCAATTCAGTATTTTGACTTTTTTGCCGAAATAGTGCAATTTTGCAATGGAACCGCAGTTAGTCAATTAAATCAATTTTTTAGCGGTTAAACAGGAAGCACATGAACTTTTTCAGTCCGGAACTTCAACGGTATGTCGAGAATCATACCAGTCCGGAATCTGCACTTTTAAAAAGACTGGATAGGGAAACGAATTTAAGGGCCTTATATCCGAAGATGATTTCCGGTCATTTACAAGGCCGGATACTTGCCATGTTTTCCCAGATGATAAAACCGCAGCGTATTCTGGAGATTGGCACTTTCACCGGATATTCGGCAATCTGTATGGCAGAGGGCCTGGTGGAAGGAGGGGAATTGATCACCATTGATATAAATCATGAATTGCAAGACATGGTACAGCAGTATTTCTTAGAAGCTGGTATTAGCAGCAGCGTGAAATGTGTTCTGGGAGATGCAATGGAGGTAATTCCTACACTACAAGGAACATTCGATTTGGTCTATCTGGATGCTGATAAAGAGAACTATTGCAATTACCTTGATCTGATAATTGAAAAAGTAGCTCCCGGAGGATATATCCTGGCAGACAACGTGCTGTGGTACGGCAAGGTATTGGAAAGCATACCGAAAAAACTTGACCGTGAAACCATGGCAATAAAGGAGTTCAATAAAAAAGTCATTGATGATCCGAGGGTAGAAAACGTATTGTTGCCTGTCAGGGATGGCCTGATGCTTATAAGAAAAAATATATGAGAAGAATTCTGTTGTTGTTATGCCTGGTGGTTTTATGGCAGACAGTTGTGGCAGACAGTCCCACGGTGCCCAATACCATCCAATTTGCCGGCTTGAATCTAAAATTGACGGATAAGGCCAGGAAAAAGATCCAGACCGAAGTTGACGCACTTACCAGGTCTCCGAAATACTTCCAGATCAAAGTTGACCGGCTGCAGATCTACTTTCCCATCATCGAGCGGATCTTCAGAGAAGAGGGCCTACCGGATGATTTCAAATACCTGGCGCTTCAGGAGAGTGCTTTAATTTCAGATGCTGTTTCATCATCGAATGCCGTTGGTTTCTGGCAATTCAAAAAAGAAGCCGCAGCTGAAGTAGGATTAAGAGTAAACCGAAATGTGGACGAACGCCTCAATATTGTAGCATCTACCAGGGGGGCCGCAACCTATATTAAGAAGAATAACCGGTTCTACTTTGATAACTGGGTGCACGCACTGTTAGCGTACCAACAGGGGCCTGGAGGAGCACAAAAGTTGGTAAATGAAAAATTCCGGGGTAGCCGTAGTATGCCCATAGACGGTCGTACCCACTGGTACGTAATTAAATTCCTGGCCCATAAAGTTGCTTTTGAACAGGTGAAATCCGCAGAACCGAGCTTGTTTTTAGTGGAAGATTATGAGGGACAGGGAAAATCACTAAAGGAGATTGCTGGTGCCCACCGGCTGGATTATGATCTGGTACAACAGTATAATAAATGGCTGAAGCACGGAAAAGTGCCAACTGACGGTAAGTATGCAGTAATTCTGCCGTATGATAAGCAACCACAAATGCTTGCATCAACGGTTAGACCGGGGAAAAGCAGAGAATTAAGCACAGGTGTTGCTCAATCCGGAGGAATGGTCTATCGTACGCATCCTACAAAATATCCGGTAATCACTACCTATGGCAGGAGAAACAAAGGCATTAAGATAAACGGAATAAAAGGAATACGTCTGGCACAGGATATGGATCTTCAATCCTTGGAGCGTGCCACTGGTGTGAGCGTTAAGCAGTTGTTGTATTATAATGATGTAGCATCCAATAAGAAACCCCGGGCCGGTGAGTTATGGTATCTTAAACGTAAAAAGTCTAAGGCCAGTGAGAATTATCATGTTGCCGAGTCAGGTGAGGACCTATGGTCAATCTCACAGAAGTACGGAATAAGGCTTCGTCAGTTACAAAGGAAAAACAGAATACCCAAGAACCAGCATACTGTAAAGCC
Organism: Cyclobacteriaceae bacterium; assembly: GCA_021604845.1. GTDB lineage: Bacteria > Bacteroidota > Bacteroidia > Cytophagales > Cyclobacteriaceae > SZUA-3. The sequence continues at coordinate 19,747 of BQJT01000068.1, read as the reverse complement.
AGGAAGAGTATTGTATCTAAGTGCAACCCGGCCATCCAACGTCCCTGCGAACTATATTAAACCCGATCCGGTATCGGAGCCTGAACAGGTAACGGTGATTAGCAGCCCTGAAAGGGATGAGCGGAACACGGAAACGGCCAAAACTGCTTCTGTGGATAACTTCCCGGAGTCAACCGAGACAGTAATCAACAAAAGGACCGATAATCCCGCTAAATCAAAGGAGATATTACCTGTGGTATCTGCCAATGAGCCTTCCGAATCTTCAATTGCCAATAAAAAGGTACATGAAGTTCAGCCGGGTGAAACCTTGTATGGCATAGCCAGAAAATATCATACTAGCATTGAAGAACTTCAAAGGTTAAATAATCTAAATAGTTCCAGTGTGCTAAGCATAGGCCAGCGGCTGAAAGTGGATGGAAATAGAAATGAGGGGCACCTCGGAAGTGCGGTTGATAAAACAACCGTCCCACAATTCGGGGTATATACAGTAAAAGAGGGTGACACGTTGTATCAGATTGCCAGGGACCACAATACTACAATCAAAGAGCTGATGGACCTGAACGGGAAATTTGATTTTACCCTGAGCATAGGTGAGGAGTTGAAGGTTCCAGAGTAGTACTAAAATGTACGATTTCAGGCATTTTCTGAACAATTGGAGGATAATATTACCAGGCTAATAATTGGTCCTAATTTGCTGTTAACTCATCGGCACAAATACCTTATCTTTGAGGTATAATTGTTCTAACACCAGTTGTCCTGAATTAAAAACAAGCCCAAAAGTTAAAAACAAAGATTGAATGGAAGAACACCGGTTGGACTTGGTCATGTTGGTAGATGATAATGAAACTGATAATTTTATCAGTAAAAGAATTATAGAAATCACCAGTTTTGCCCACGATGTTGTAATCAAGAGTTCAGGAAAAAGTGCATTGGAGTATATAGGAGCTCATCGAAATGATCCCGAGAAGCTACCTGATCTTATTTTTCTGGACATTAATATGCCTATTGTAGATGGCTTCGTATTCCTCTATGAATTCGAGAAATTCGCAGATATGGTAAAGAATAAATGCCGGGTAATCATCCTTTCCAGCTCAGATAATAAACGGGATATTGATAAGATTGTAAACAACGATCATGTGATCAAGTTTGTAACCAAGCCGTTGACTGAAAAGGAGCTAAAAGAGATCAGGACTATAGGCGCGACTAAGGCGTCGTAGGGAATTTACTGTTAAAACAGGCGGAGGTCAGTTAAAACTTATAAGTAATTCCTGCCAGGAAATAAGACTGCAGTTTGTCACTGATGGTATCGAAGGTCGCATCCTCATTACCCAATTTGTTTATTTCATAATCCAGTGTTTCCTGGCGGTTCCCTCTCAGACCTCCTTCAAATCCGATGCCAATAACTTTCCACACCTTATAACTCAGGGTGTTCGTCCAGGTCCAGTTGGAACGGTTAAGATTCCGATAGCTTAAAAACCCTGAAAAATTTGACTTTATTGAGATACCGCTGGAAAAGTTTCTGGAGTAATCGGCGACCAACTGTGCACCGACGGTAGATTCGTAGACAGATCCTGCATCTGAAAGTACCAGATTGGCGTTTAATGGATGAAGTGTTACAAACAAGCCTTTTTCCGGATCCCAGGTGCCGCCTATTCCGAAATCCAGGTAACCAGGGTTATTGAAATTTTCAACTATGCCGGAACGGTATTCAAACCTTGCAGAGGCGGCCACTGTCTTGGTTAACTTCCTGCCATAAAGGGAGGAGATATTAAAGATATCCGTAGCGACCCTGTAGTCCATTTCATCATCGGGGTTATCCCTGTCGTCGAACTTAACCCAGCCCAGTTTAAGTGCACCCGCATTGCGCCAGAAATGTTTGGATGCATTGTAATTTGCCGTAGCATTGACGGTAATGCCAATTGCTCCTCCGGATGAATTGGGTACACTCTTTTGGAACCAATTATTGAAAATAGAAGTATTAAAGCCCAGCGTGCCAAATGCATTGTTTTCCCAGGCTTTCTGCCTTTGAGGTAATGAGTCGATCTTATGTTGAATTTCTTTTACTTCTTTTTCAAGGGCAGCAATGGCATTTTTTTTCGTTTTTTTTAAAGCTTCCAGCTCTTCAACCGTCTGACCCCACAGGGTGTTTGTTAAAAGGAGTCCCCCAATCAACAGTATGATGATACGCTTCATAATCGTAACCATTAATAAAAGAATACATAACAACTATGGATCTCCTTATTAAAACTACATGATTAAAACTTGTAGGAAATTCCAGCCAGAAAATAGGATTGAAGTTCGTTGTCAATGGTATCGAAAGTAGCGCCATCATCCCCTACAACATTAATCTCATAATCAAGTGTCTCCTGCTTATTACCTCTGAGTCCTGCTTCAAGACCGATTCCAATATTTTTCCACAGTGTATAAGAAAAGCTATTGGTCCAGGTCCAGTTAGATCTGTTAGAATCTTCATAGCTCAGGAAGCTGGAGAGATTAGATTTGAAAGAGATCCCATTCTTAAATTTCTGGGAATAGTCTACCACTATTTTAGCCCCCATAGTCGATTCATAAACAGATTCACCTTCGGAAAAGATAATATTGGCATTTAACGGGTGAACAACAATGAATAGGTTTTTTGCGGGTTCCCAGGTAGCACCAATTCCCAGATCCAGATAACCCGGATCGTTAAAGTCATTCAAGATGCTGGAACGGTACTCTATTAACGCAGTGGCTGCCAGGGTCTTGCTGAGTTTTCTGCCATACAGGGAAGCAATGTTAAATATGTCTGTAGCCTGACGGTAACTGTCATCATCATTAGGATCATCCTGGTCATCAAATTTTACCCAGCCTAAATTTAGTGCAGCAGCGGTACGCCAATACTGTTTGGGGTCATCATAATTGGCGAAGCCGTTTACCGTAATACCTATTGCTCCTCCATCGGAATTAGGAATCTCTTTTTGGAACCAGTTTTTAAATTTGGATATATTTATTCCCAGGGTACCATTTCCTCCGATATGCCATCCCGGCAGGGCATCCACCTGGCCTTGAAGGTTCGCAATATCACCTTCAATTCGAGACAGTGTATCTTTTTTTGCAGATATTTCCCCTTCAAGTGCTTCTTTTTGGGCCTTTATTTCTTCTTTGGTTTGCGATATTCCCTGGTGTAGGAAAAAGCTGATTAATATTGTAGTAAGTAGAATTCGCTTCATATTGGTTCGTTTAAATTGGGGTGGTAATAATAGTACTTTTTAAACAAATTATAGCATATAAAACGTTAGCTTTTTATGTGGTGCAACACAGAACGGACGGGGCAATTTTTGTTAAAAATCAGGATCCAAACCAAGTTTTTCCTGCAGTCTCTTTAAATTTGGATGTTTCTCTGCCAGGTAGTTGAACTTTTCAGCAGGCGTATATATCAGGGGTTTTGAATCATCCAGTTCCAACTCCGCTTCCAGTTTTAAACCATCATTGTCCAGTTTATTCCTAAGAAAGGGCATTAGATCTGATTTCAGCCGGTCGACGGTATCAATTTGCACACTGCTGTTAAGCTTAATTTGTACAGTCAGGTTGTCAATAAGTTCGGGCTGCTGACTTAGAACCAGATACTCCTGTTGTTTACCGCCTTTCCTTTTCTCTTCAGCAAACTCATTCCAGTAACGCAGCAGATCTTGTTTTTTAAAGCTCCTGCTTCTTTTTTGTTTGGTGGGTTCTTTAGCGGTTGCCACTGCAGGGCCTTCCGAGATCTGGTTTTTAAGATCATTAATAGAAGGTAGTTTGGTGGTCTTTAGCTTTGGTCGATGCACCTTGTGCACGGTGCTTTGCGGGCTGCGCTTGGTGCCTGGTGATTCGATTTTTGTGCCAGGTACTATGCTCCCGGCTATCTGCGCCCCGCTCTCTGCCCTGTGCTCCATGCTCTCTGCTCCATGCCCTGTACTCCCTGCCCCCTGCTCCATGCTCTCTGCTTCCTGCTCTATCCTCTCTGCCCCCTTCTCTATGCTCTCTGCTCCATGCTCTATGCCCTCTGCTCCCTGCTCCATGCCCTCTGCTCCATGCCCTGTACTCTCTGCCCCCTGCTCCCTGCTCTCTGCTCCATGCCCTGCTCTCTCTGCCCCCTTCTCTATGCTCTCTGCTCCATGCTCTATGCTCTCTGCCCCCTGCTCTATGCTCTCTGCACTACCCTTGAAAGTTTTTTTTTTAACCTGCTCCGTTGCCAGCTGTACCGCAGAAGGAACATGCGCAATTTTCATCAGGGCAATTTCAACATGCAATCTTGGATTCTTACTGCTTTTGTATTCGAGGTCACATTGGTTACAGATATTCAATGCGGTTAGCAGGAATGATAAACTTGTTTCCTGACACTGCTTTAGATACCGCTGCTTCACAGATTCGGAAACTTCCATTAAACGGACGGTATCCTGATCTTTACAAACCATCAGGTTGCGAAAATGTTCACTGAGGCCATTGATAAAATTATGGCTGTCAAACCCTTTGCTGAGGATTTCATCCAGCGTAAGCAGGGTATCTGAAGTATTTTCCTGCAGCAGATAATCGGTTATACGGAAGTAGTAGTCATAGTCAAGTACATGCAGATTGTGCAAAGTAGCTTCCAGCGTAACCTTATTGTCAGCGGAAAAAGTTACAATCATATCGAAAAATGACAGAGCATCTCTTAGCGCTCCATCCGCCTTTTGGGCAATCAGGTGCAGTGCCTCTGTTTCCGCTTCTACTTGCTCTTTTTTAGCCACAAACTTAAGGTGCTCCACCATGTCTTCGATTCCGATCCGATTAAAATCATAAATCTGGCATCTGGACAGGATGGTGGGAATTACCTTGTGCTTCTCGGTGGTAGCCAGGATGAATATTGCGTATGACGGTGGCTCCTCCAGGGTTTTAAGGAAAGCATTAAATGCCTGGTTGGACAGCATGTGTACCTCATCAATGATGTAGACTTTGAACTTTCCATATTGAGGCGGATAACGCACCTGATCGATCAGGTTACGGATATCATCCACGGAATTGTTGGAAGCAGCATCCAGTTCATATATATTCATAGACTGAGAGAGCTGCTGGGAATCGTCAAATTCGTTTATAGCCTGGGCCAAAATACGGGCACAGGTGGTTTTACCAACCCCTCTTGGACCACAGAACAATAAAGCCTGGGCCAACTGGTTCTTCTCGATAGCATTCTGCAGGGTTTTGGTAATGTGATCCTGTCCTATCACACTGTCGAATGAAGAAGGCCGGTATTTACGGGCAGAAACTACGAATTGCTCCATACCCTCTAAATTAACAATTAACAATGAACTATTAAGAATTGGAATTAAGAATGAGTACAGTTTTTCCTCAGGGACTTAAAGGTTTTAGCAGCATCCCCAATTGGCTGCCTGTTTGCAGGTGCTGGGTTGAGAACAAAATTGATCCAGTATTCAAGCGGCGGCTGGTCTTCCACAGGGCTTTAAACGGTTTCAGATTGCGCTTAGTCTGGGTTCAACGCAAACGCATGGTTAAGCTAGTGTTTTGATTAAGCGTCACGGTTTTGGTGTTTTTCCCTACCTGTATTCTATAAGGGGCAAAATTGGTTTTTTGCGCGCCACTCATCCTGTATTCAGGCAATTCCAAACTGACCATGCCGTCATCAGATGTTCGGTAATCAAGCTCGCCTCCGTTGCTATCTATAATTGTTAGGTCGACTCCCTGAACAGGATTTTCCTTTTTATCCATTACCTGTACATTCAATGTCCAATAAACTGAATAACTATGATCCAGATCCAACTTTTCTATACCGAAATCTGTATCTACAAAGGTGTTAGACCTAAATTCAATTTCGCTAGCCACAGAGTAGTCTGACCAACCCATTCTAAATGGTTCGAAGCCGATCTCAGCACTGGGAGATTTTACAATAGTGTTATTAATTATTTTGGTGCTTTTCGCTGAGCCATACATGGAGGCGATCCATGCCACCGGCACATTGGAAGTAATGTGATTGTTATAGAATTTCCCCCCGATGGCTCCGCCTCCAATATAAAATGCTGAGGCTTCGTTTTTAGCGCCAGGACTCAAATCTTCAACAAAGATCCTGTTTCCGAAAATATAGTTTTCACCCCCGCTGGCACTGTAAAATACCGCCCAGGTCATGGGAACATAATCAGGATATTGCGGATAATCCTTACTGCTTATATGTATTTTATTATTATAGACCTTGTTGCCAAAGCAACCCCGGGTCAATGAACCAGGCTCAGCGTTATAATCGGCCAGCCTGATGGCGGTGGTACTGAACTCCTCGTGGCCGTACTCACTGGTTGGTGGTGACTGCTCGATCCAGAACTCGTTGTTAAAAATCTCCATTCCACGGTGGACATAGACTTCAATCCCCGAACCGATTTCAGGTCTTATGACATTCTCGAAAATTTGGGAACTGTCTCCCATGGCCATCACACTGTAGTGGTTGGTCACCATTTGCCGGTTTACGAATAGATTGTGGTGGATTTTTGAATAGTCGCCTTTGAACACTAAGCACCCCTGACCCCCGTAAAACTGGGAAAACGAAACTTCAGAGGGGTGATCACCTCTTAGATCAACTGCATAAAACTCGGAGCCATGTCGATTGATAATAAACGGGTTATGAACATTAAACGTACAATTAGTGATTGTGGCTTGTGGCACATCCACTGCGGTGGTATTAATGCCCGATGACTCTATTTTAATGTTGTCCAGAATAATATTTGCGTGGGTTGCAGTTGATTGTATGCCCCAGGACAGCACACCCCGAACACCGTTCCTGATCACTCCGTTTTTGATGGTTACCGTACCTGCTCCTGTTACCAGGGGTATACCATCCAGGGGCGTGCCCTTTGAGGTATCTTCGGTGTAATCGAAGAATGCGCTATGTGCCCGTTCATATAAATGATCGTTGTGTCCCATGGGGTGAGTTGCTCCCACTATACCAATTCCCACATCCATGGTAGGTCTGATATCGATATGGTCCACCAGGCAATCGTTGTCAGCCTTTATTTTTATTCTGTACCTCCCCGCAGGAAGATTATTGAGATGGGCCAGCACGAATCCTCCACCTAATCGAACCGATCGATTTTCCACAGGACAGCTTACCAGGGTAGTATCTCCATACTCGGTCAGGCATCTAACCTCGTTTCCAGCTTCATCTTCCACGTATACACTTACCTTCATATCCTGATTATTGTGGAATTCCATGTCTCGATAGAAACGGCCGGTTACCCCGCACATGGCATAGTACGAACGCCCGGCTACCGGCAGGTTGATATATTCGGACCTGATCACATCTCCTGCCTTCAGGCTTAGAATGCTATCTCCGATAAATTCATGAACTTGCCTGGCATTCTCGATTTTGGCCCCTAACGCTTCGGATACATCCCATCCTTTCAGGCCCTGTTCAAATCCGTAATTGGGAATATGCTCATAGTCGTCATTTGCATAAGTGATGGTATAGCCATTGAGATCCAGGGTCACGTCCTTACCCAGAAAGATTGCGCTTTGACTGGACTTGATGTCCTGAGTTAGCATATAAATGGTACCGGGTTCTCCATAATATCCAGGTCCACTGACCGGAACACAATATTCCGGTATTTCTCGGTGACCATTGTCTACATATTGCGCATTCATGGAAGTGACCAGGAAAGCAGTGAAGAAAACCATGAAAGTTAATGCGGTCAGGTTCATATAATCACGGTCCATTCTGCGCTTGCCCATTTGGAGCTCACAAATTCAATGCATTTTCTATTTCCATGTTAAGAAAGTTAAATTAATTATCACAGACAATTCAAAAGAGCTAAAGGTAGCCCGTTTGGCCGGGGGAGAGTTGGAAATGATGCACTTTTTGGTTAATTTCTAAAAGGAATAATAAGTATTCTACTAAGCTAAATTAGCTGGATAAATACAATAAGTGCACTAAAACCTTTTCTAAAATGACTAACCTTGAAGTAATCCAAACCTGGATGCATCGAGTCTGGTGGCAACAGGAAGAAAATGCCATTGAAGAGATGTTTTTTCCAGACGGTACCGCCCACGGATTGGGTGAAGAGATGATTGGCCCCGAAGATTTCAAGGTATTTCACCAGCATCTGTTATGTCATATTGATAAAGTACAGGTGAAGGTGAGCAAACATTTTCAAGAGGGCAGTTGGAGCTCAGTTCTTTGTCAGTTAGAATGCATCAAGAGAGGCGACCCTTCACATAAACTCAAAATAACCGGCAGCATTTTTTTGAGAATCGAAAATGATAAAATAGTTGAGGCTTATAATCATTTTGACTTTATTGGACTCTTTGAGCAATTAGGAGTATTGTCTGAGGGGACGTTTGACAAATGCTTGTGCGGGGACAAAAAATTGGAGACACAAGATTAAATAAGGCGATTGATATGAATCTTTATTGATCCATTGGAACGCCCAATGGATCAATAATACAATTGCCCGGCCAAGGTCACCGATGATAATCACGCCGGGTTGAATTATAGCTGTTGACCATAAAGATCACGGAAAACAGACTGATCCAAAACAATCCGCCCATTACCACCCCGTTACTTAGCAGCTGCCGCGCACTGGTACCAGCCATTATTTCCGAATAGGTCAAAACGGTGAAATAGGAGGCGATAAATAGGAATACTATGGTGGAGGCAGTGATGATGATTCTATCTGATAACTTTTTCATGACTTCGACTTTTAATATTTCAAGGTTGAATACTGATTTAAACGGGAACAGATCAGCCGGTGGTTGAAAATACTAGACGTTAAAGGTCTCAATTTATTTATTGAGACCATTTTAAATACAACAGGTTGATAATCAGTTATGTTACAAAATGATCTGTCGGGCTCGGTAACCAGAATATTCAGTACCGGCGGCGGTGAAAATCTACTTTGAAATGGCTAAGTTTGCAGGACAAGGACAGATTCAGGAATAAGAGCATGGTTACCATTCTGGCCATTGGCGCCATCCAATCTTTATTTTTTTCCATGATCCTGTTAACCAAGGAGGAATATACGCTGTCTGATAAAATTCTGCGTTGGTGGCTTTTTGTGTTGTTTGTACACATTACCGCTAACCTGCTGGAACTGATGGGATATTATCAAAAGTTTCCCCACCTGATCGGTTCATCTTCTTCACTGGTGTTCCTATATGGACCCTTCCTTTATTTTTATGCCAAAGCCTATGTGTCGGGTTCGTTCGAATTCCGCAAGGTGCACCTATGGCACCTGCTGCCATTTGTAATCTACAACCTGGCCTTACTGCCGTTTTACAGCCAAAGCGCTGCTTATAAGTTGCACTATGATCAGGAAGTGCTGACCACTCATGCTCCCTGGGAAGCCATGGTGGCACTGGTGGCTAAAACCCTGACTATTCCCCTCTATCTGGTGGGGACCCTGATATTATTGAGAAATCACCGTCGCAACATAGCCAGCTATTTTTCTGACCTGGAAAAGATTGACCTGCGGTGGCTTCAATACCTGGTTTGGAGTATGGTGGGGGTATGGGGATTTGTTTTGATCTCGGCGGTAATAAAATTTCGCACCAATTTTGAGGATGCCTTTCATAGTGAACAATACATCTTCTCCGCCGCTACCCTGTGGGTATTCGGATTGGGTTATTACGGATTAAAGCAGACCCCGGTATTTACCAATGCCATGCTAAGGGACCGTCGAAAAACCGCTGTCACTCCCAGAAATAGTAAATTAACCCCTTATGAGGCAGAAGAGCTACGGCAACGGCTGATACAACACATGGAAAAAGCACAACCTTATCTACGGAGTAAACTCACCTTGCATCAACTGGCTTCCGAACTGCAACTACCCGCTCAGACTCTTTCCGAACTGCTCAACGACAATCTGAATCAAAATTTTTATCAGTTTGTCAATGGCTACCGGGTAGAGGAAGTAAAGAAAAGATTGCAGGACCCGAAATACCGAAACTTAACCATCCTGGGCATTGCCCTGGAATGCGGCTTCAATTCCAAAGCGGCGTTTAACCGGATCTTCAAACAGCAAACCGGACTCATTCCATCAGCTTATATGAAAGGAAAGGAGGGACCGTGAAAAAAATTGTAGCCTTACTGACGTTGCTCAGCTTTGTTAGCCTGGGCACCACCTTCAAAGTGGAAAGGGTGGTTGACGGGGATACCTTTAAGCTGGAAAATGGCGACCGGGTACGGTTGATAGGAATAAACGCTCCGGAACTGGATCATGATTTTGGGAATGCCTCCAGGTTACATTTGAAAAAATTGATCGAAGGAAAAATCGTTGACCTGCAAACAGATGGCAGATCAAGTGCTAAAGATAAATATGGCAGATTGCTGAGGTATGTGATCTTAGAAGGTGAAGATATTAATGAAAGAATGATTCTGGACGGATATGCTTATGCCTTTTTAAGGTATGATTTTGAGAAAAGCCGATTGTACAAAGAAAGCCAGTCAATTTCTCAGGAACAGGGGTTGGGCATATGGGAAAGAAACGGAATGCAACCAGAGTTTGAGGCAGAAGATACCCGATGGACTTTTGGTTTGATATCCTATGTGGTGCTGGGGCTTATTATTCTGCTGTTGTCTGTTTGGATATACCGGTACGAAAGAAATTTTTAGAACACTGCTACCGCCTTTTATCTGATATTTCTATCAACTATTTACATTACCCCGAGAGAAACTGGTACATAGGTTGATCCCCAAATAAATCCCAATACAGCACTATCATCCCGCAACTCGCCTATATCAATCATAAATGATTCAACCACACAATCTATGTTTTGGGAGTTAACAGTAACTGATGCTGCCGGGTCCTTACTGGGATAAGTATTCCAACCTGATTCTCCATATGGGTAAAACATCACATCCCAGGTAGTTGCACCGGGTTTGGTCAAGATTGCATAAGATCCGGCAGATAAGCTCTTACCTTCTACTTTTACATCCTTACTGAAAGTGATCTTAGTAGCGGCATTGGCTCCGGTTCTCCAAATTTCACCATACTTATGGAGATCAGGGAAAATGGTTCTTCCTTTCAGAGACGGCCGTGAATACTCGATTGTAATTTCAGTGGTGCCAGCCATTTGTGTCACTTTCGATGAAGGTGATGGAGCAGGTCCGTCCTGTGCGTTCATGGCCACACACATTAATAACATAGCTGGAAGCAATAGCAAAGATAACTTTTTCATAAACGATTAGATTTCAAAAGTGAAGTAGTATAGTTTAACCCGCTAAAGATACTTATTTAGAATTGAGTAGACAATTGAAAGAGACAGATGTAATTTTACTGTTACCTTTTTAATGTAGGAATACCACCGGTACGAAAGAAAATTTTAGCATTGCTCAAAGCTTCGTTACTCCAGGAGAGCAGACCTTGTGGAGCACTATCTGGTAACAATAAGACGTTTTATTACCAACTCTTGACCAGATTTGATGGCTACCTGATAAATTCCGGGAGCAAGCTGTGAAATATCGAGCTTAACACTTTTAAGATTCGTCAATTGACTTTTTATCGCTAAATGCTGTCCCAGGCTATTATACAGTATTACATAATCGGGGTCAATGGGTTTACCTGAGGTAATATTCACAGAATTTCTTGATGGGTTGGGAGACAACACCACCTGATCGGATTCGGTAAATACCACTTTTGCTATACTTGAATAGCTGAATTGTCCATCAAAATCAGTTTGTTTTAATCTATAAAATGATACTCCATCAAATGGAACCTCATCTCGTGCCAGATAATCAATTCTTTCATCGCTATCACCGGCTCCTGCCACTTCCTTCACGATTTCCCATTCGCTTAAATCGGCGGTTCTTTCGATGGTAAAAAAATCGTTGTTTTCCTCGGAACCAGTAGCCCACAACAGGTCCACACCATTTCCATTTATCTGTGCTTTAAAAAATATAAGTTCGATGGGCAATGGCGCCGAACTGGGATCGCGCCAGTCACGCACTCCATTAACGTCCCGGTCCTGCAAGGAAGCGCATCCGCCATTGGCGGGTTGATTAAAATCCGAAAATGAACAGGCAATAAAATCAGGATCAAAGTCATCAAGCAGTCCGTCCCCGTCGACATCCGCACTGCTTATTTCACCGGGGTCCTGCATCATATTGGTGTTGCTATCCCAATCTGCGTATCCATCAAGGTCCGAATCATGGGCTTCGATAATATCCAACACGGTATCCCCATCGGTGTTGCTGTCCAAATAGTCATCGGTGCCATCGGATTCGGTATCAATTGGTACAATAGCCATACCCGTTACTGCGCCACAGGGTGCGCAGTCCACATCGTAGGCATCATCAATCCCGTCACTATCATTGTCTGCACCGGCGGCAGCAATAAAACTAATGGAAGCTTGAGCTTCAATATTATCTATTGCCCCATCATTATCGCTATCGATATCCTGATAATCCGGCAAGCTATCTCCATCTGTGTTGGGAACGCTTAAACGCGATCCACCATTGTCGGTGTCTACCAGGTCCGGCAAGCCATCGCCATCCGTATCGGTGAGTGTATCCAATACTCCATCTCCGTTGGAGTCTGTTCCCGCCGCTTCTATAATATCCGTTATCCCGTCGGCATCCGAATCCCTATCCAGGTTATCTACCAGCGTATCGCCGTCGCGGTCCTGACTGAAAAGTGGAGTTCCAAACTCACTTAGATCGGCGCTGTCATGGACGCCGTCAACATCACTATCGGTAAAACCGTCCAGCAATCCATCTCCGTCAGCATCGGTTCCGCCGGCTTCTATAGTGTCGGGTATACCATCGTTGTCTGAATCCAAATCCAGGCCATCTGCAATGGTATCTCCATCACTGTCCGGGAACGCCAGAGCAGTTCCACCATTATTAATATCCACGTCATTGGCCAGGCCATCTCCATCGGTATCATTTGATTGCAGGTATACTATAGGGTATTGACCATCCGTATTCATGTTCGGAGGTAGTGTGCCGGTATTGGCCTCTATTGCATCGGGAATGCCATCGTTATCAGAGTCTAACTCATGGTGATTCGGAATTCCATCTTTGTCCGTATCATAGTTATCACTGATCCCATCACTATTGGCATCGATAAATCCAGGAGCGTCGCTGTCCTCCCAATCCAGAAATCCATCTCCATCAGTATCCAAATCGGGATCCAAACCCCCTAACTCTATCAGGTCAGGAATGCCGTCGTTATCATCATCTTCATCCGAACTATCCAATACTGCATCAAGATCGGTGTCTGGTGCACAATTCTGAAAACTGTAAGCCACATAATCAATCCGGGTGGTGGGTGTTGAGCTGTCATGAGTTAACCTGACGTAACGGGCACCTAAAGATAAGGCAACATTAATGGTAAAGTCCATATAGGTACTGCTGCTACCGGTGTTGTAACTGAATGGAATTGGTGGGCTAAAGCTGACATTGTCCACAGACCACTCCACATTAATGGTGGCAGTACTACCGGAAGAGCTGAGGTTAAAAGTTACCGGTTCATTGAACGGAATTACATCCGTTAAATCCAGGGTGATAATATCTGATTCTCCCAAACGAGTAACTGCACCATCAGGAGTACCCAGCGAGTTATCGGGATCAGTTGACCCGATTTGAGCAACCACTACATCCGCATTTCCAGATATTACCGGTCCGCTTTTTGTACAGGAGACTACAGAAAACAAATAGTCAGGAACAGGGCTGCCACCCTGAGTAAAATCATCCGACCAGTTATTATTGCTGTTGAAATCTTCCACAGTAGTTAAGATTCCATCCTGGTCATCGTCGGTGTCACGCCAATCGGGGTTTAGATCTGAATCGGTGTCTTGTAAAGGGAGATTGGTTCCGCAGCCCCAATTAAGGCCTGAGGTGGTAATAGTCAAAACCGGGTCTGTTTCTGCTGTTCTGCGATTACCCCCGGGACCACTGATAATAATTGCTATATCATTCCCTGACACCCAGCCGGGTCGATTTACTATTTCCTGGATTATAGCGGCTAAATCCGGTGTTTGCTGGTCTGCTGCTGCTTCACCTACGGTATTCCAATCATTCGGAGACCAACTTACACTGGCAGTAGTGAGGGTGCGATTGGTAACATCATTGGTGGTTGAGGTAAAAGCCGGAGCATCATCGATGTCCTCTCCCTGGATAGTAATGGTTACCGAACCTGTACGCACTTCATCCGCCTCAAATTGGATAGAGGCACCGGCTATAGTAGCACCTTGAGTGATACCAATATTAGCAAAAAGGAGTCCTACTACCTGCACATTGGATTCCTGTACCAGCTCCAAATCGGAACTTCCCAGGTCAATTGAACCATCACTGGTATCTTCCTCCGCATAATCGGATGCTCCAGATACCAAATTGACATCCGAACAGCCGCTATCAAAGTTATCATCAATACCATCATCATCCGTGTCAGCCCCAGCGGGTGACGTATCTGCTATACCATTAGAATCCGCATCATTTCCTTCAATAATATCCAGAACGCCATCGCCATCAGAATCGTTATCCTGGTAGTCAGGATCACCGTCTCCGTCATGATCAATGGGGCTTATGGCAGACATACCATAACTGGAATCCCAGAAATCTATGATCCCGTCAGCATCAAAGTCCTCGATCAGGGTTGGCAAAGAATAAGCGGCATCTGTAAGGCCTTCTCTGGTGTCATCAATGCCATCCCCGTCACTGTCCAAATCAATATAATCTGGGAGTAATGTGAGACCGTTCGCGGTCTCATCGCTGGAATCGGTATTAATTATTACAAGCGGTGCACTGGTTAATGGATCGTGGTATCCATCACTGTCCAGGTCAGTCAGGCCATCTACTTGTCCATTACCGTCACTATCTGTCCCTGACACTTCAGTTACATCCAGGATGCCATCATTGTCTGAATCCAGATCCAGGGCATCAACGATCCCATCCCCGTCACTGTCATTTAGCGGGCTGGTCGGTATCCCGGATTCGGGGGCAGTTTCCGCGCTATCAGGAATACCATTGGCACCCACAGCACCACCGATGCGGCCTGTAGCACTGCTATAATTAGTGGGTTCTGCCCCTTGGTTGGCTTCAATAGCATCCGGGATCCCATCATTGTCAGAATCGATATCCAAATAACCGGGGATACCATCGGTATCTTTATCAAACAAGAATTCCACCGCATCCAGAATTCCATCATTATCCGAATCCAGGTCCATAAAGTCCGGTACTCCATCGCTATCGCTATCAACGCTGGCATTGCCCTCCACAAAATCTGGTATGCCATCACCATCCGTATCGGGACCGCTGCCGGCACCAAATTCGTTACCGGTATCGGAAGCCCCATTTTGATTAGTAAAAACTGCCGTTTCAATATTATCCGTAGTCATGGCATATCCGGAGGGCAGCGATGTAATATCCACATTGATAATCAGGTTGATGGTAGAGGCAGTTACAAAGAATTGATAATTGCCAGAGATATCGGTGGTGGTGGTCTGGATCAATTGATCACCAATATCCAACGATCCATCTCCATTACTGTCGAAATATAAATTCATGGTGATACCACTAAGACCTGATTCCGCATCGTTGGTCCCATTCAGATTGACATCATCGAACAGATTACCGGAAATCAAATTGCCATCTCCTGCTCCACCCGCTAAGGATTCAATGTCACTTCCACCGGCGCTCACCAGATCATAGGCCAGGGTCATATTACCGGTGGTAAGATCAACAAGATAAAACCTATTCCGGGATGCTGATGTGCCCCCGTTGCCAGTACTTGCATAAAACAGACCGTCATTGGAATAACTCATGCCTTCCACATCCTGGAATTGCAGACTGACTACCACCGAAACGGAGCCGGTAAATTTATTGATCTCCACAATCTGGTCCCCGGTGCCATCATTACTAACACCATACATTCTGCCATCATCAGGATCGATGGCAATGTCATCGACATCTTCGAATACACCTACACCGTCAATTACTATATAATCAACACCAGTGCCGAAGGCATCGTTAATCACCTGACCGGTGGTACGGTCTATTTGAAAAACAAAATCAAAGCCACCATTGCGCTCTGAGCCCCAAAGTATACCGGTGAGGGGATCAAAGGTCAATCCATCAATATCGGATAAGCTTTGCGCTCCAAACCGTCCATCAACCGTGCCCCCATTATCAACATCGCCCACGAAAGTGTAACTGCCGGTAGCTAAATCCAACGTTCCCAAATCCCCACCATTAGCTGCATATAAGATATTATTACCCGGTTCTGCCCAAAAAGCGATTGCTTCGATATCGGTTACTCCGGTGGCTCCAATAAGTGTGGTAACACCGGTGGTACGGTCAACCGACCACAGTTCATCATTGCTGTCCTTAACATAATAAAACAGGTCAGGGTCTCCGGCGGTTAATCTGCCAGAAAACAGAAAAAGCATTAGTGTAACCAGGGTTGGAAGTAAAAGTCTCAAAAAAAAATGTACTCAGCTTTACAAGAATAGATCCATTTTTCAATACTACAATTTCGGACTGTTTCAGGGTAATAGCAAACAAATTCAGGTCATTTCTGCACCGGCTGAAGCGGCTGTCGACCAGGTTTCACTTTTTCTTAGGGGTTAATATTAATGGTACTTACATCGCCGGCATAATTTTTACTATTTTTAAAAACAAATTTGGATCTATGCTAAAGAGTGCAATACAAGATTTTATGCAATCACTTGAATCAGTGTATTCTGATCAAAAAAAGTATAAGATCTTCCTTTTTACCATTGCAATTAGTTTAATAGTTGGTATTCTGGGTCTGAAAGTATTCCTGGAAATAACTGAAGCTTTGCGTGCTGATTTATTAACAGATTGGGATGATCGCGTAAGTCATTGGATACACCAGCTTAGAAACCCGGTTGCCACTAAATTCGTTATTGCTGCTACTCAACTAGGCAATGTTTATGCGTATCTGGTTTTAATTATTCTGATTGCCTGGTATGCACATCAAAAAGAACGGGGGTGGTATATTACCTTGCAGATTACTTTGGTTTTGGCAACTGCTGCCTTACTAAATATTATCTTGAAATTTGCCATCGACCGTCAGCGTCCCCAGGGAGTGGAAATAATTGACGCTGGCGGATTGAGTTTTCCCAGTGGTCATGCTATGGGAAGCTTTGCATTTTACGGATTTTTGATTTTCCTTGTTTGGGCCCATATTAAGTCCAGGCCCAAGCGAATTATACTATCAATTGCCCTGGCAGGGCTTATTTTGCTGATAGGATTTACCAGGGTTTATCTGGGAGTACATTATCCAAGTGACGTAGTAGCTGGATATGCTGCTGGGTTAAGTTGGTTGGCCATATGTATTTGGGTATTCAATCTCCTTAATCATCGAAGATTAATGAGGTTGCGCGAATAGTATATGCTCGAATCGATATTACCGATAGGTGTTAGTATTGTAGCCCGAAATTGAGCGTAAACAAGTCATCTTCCTTGCTGATACCGTATTCCATGGAAATGGTAAGTTTTTTGAACAAGTTGAACCAGATTCCGGGCCCGTATCCACGTTTCCATTCATTGGACAAGACACCCTGCCCGTCTGTCCAAACCCTGCCATGGTCGATGAAACCTAACACCCCCCAATAGCCCCTGAAGAAATAGTTGTTGATTTTGGATAGTCCAATGCGCACTTCAGTATTTTGATAAAAGGCGGTTTTGCCGGCGTACCTGGTTTTTCTGTATCCACGCAGATTTTCATTATTACCTAAAAAGTTTGATTGGTAAAATTTGTAGGAACCAATATTAGCGGCCACACCAAATCTTACCGCCACCGTTACCGGAACTGGAAGGTTCGGGGTAACGTAAAATGCCAAATCCGATTTCAATCGATGAAAATTATCTGAACCTCCTAGTTCATTAAGGTAAGTCCATTCATTGAACCATTTGATTCCCCGTCTGGGGTAAGCTACATAATCGACTAAATTTAGATCCAGGAAAAACTTGGTTCCGGCAAAATACGTTGAGGCCAGATCTTCGGGAGCATCAAAATCGTCGGAAGAGGTGATATTGTTGGGTCTGCTTACAGGATCGAAATAGTTTAGAACCGGCCCAAATCCGACTTTAAATACATCGCTGAACCGATAGTTTACACTGGAAGATAGTGCCAGGTGCCGCATACTAATCCGGTAATAATCGATGCCCTCTTCTTGCACTGTGCCATTACCTTCTCCGAAATAGTTAAAGACGTATTTAGGACTAAAGTTTTGCCCGCTTAATGACAAATCCCAGTTTCGACCGAAAATGGAGTAATATGTACCCTGGTAGCGAACATCATAGCCACCGGTGGCAGTAGCCACATGCCCTAAAATCAGATGTTCTGATTTATGGGGCTTTCTTCGAAAACCATAGGTATTCCAATAGATTCCTGCTCCCAGGAAAAATCCGTCGTCGGGGTTAAATTCAACCGACAACCGTGGCCCAACGTATGGGTATTGATATTCTTCAGGATCAAAATCATTAATAAACTCTGACTTGGAGGCTTTAACTTTGGTCTGTTTCCCGGTAATTATTTTGTTATTTTCCAGCACATTTTCATAAACCAAAACTTTCCCTCCGGTGGATCGATCGATAATTACGTTTTCATCATTGCCACCTATCAATCGTAGCTTGATGGCATTTCGGGCGTTACCTTTAACCAGTATGCTGTCTTTTCCACCCAATGTAAACAATCTCAGTTCTTTGGTCTCCGCCGGATCGAAATCCCTATGATAGATGAGTTTGTCTATATTCCCCTCTTTGCCGGTTTTAAAAACTTTAACATCCGAGTGACCGTTTTCCAAACGATGGACCAGGAAATATTCATGCTTCTCACTACCGGTGATATCAACCTCTCTGCTTAAAGCATGATAGTATTTTTTTACTGCTTCACCCAGAATATCCCTCCTTGACTTTAGTTTGGAAGCGATCTCCGGTCCGGAAATGTCATAAGCCGCTTTAGGCATTTGTTTCACTGCTTCATCAATTACGGAATCTGATAAGTTTACCTGGATTATTTCAATCTCTTTCTCCCAGTGATTCCAGGTAAGTTCGTTTAACAAACGTCTGTCCAGAATCTCTGCGGACATGTTTAACCCTACAATATCCTGGAAATGATGATCAAAGTGTTCTAAACCCCTCTCCATCCAGCGCCGGGTTGCGAGCCATGGAATTATCCCATCGAATTTGGTGAAAACCTGATCTCTGTCACGGGGTACGGGACGGTACAAAGATCCTTTTTCCTCATTCTCAAACTCAGCCCAACGCCATTGATCCTCATGCCGATCCCAGTCTCCAATCACCATGTCAAACAGTCTTGACCGTAAAAATTGCTGTGGGTCCACTTTGTTGTCATTGTCAGATCTCAATTCCTGCCAAAGTGTGTTGGTACTTACCACATTTTCAGAAAATCCGAACCTACGGAACTGGGAAAGATCCTCATCGGGTCGAATTTCCAATAGTGCCATCATTTCCGCAAACTGAAACCGGAATCTTCCCAGAGCATAGTCATTGGGCACAAAAAAAAGTTTCGGGCTGGTATGATAAATCTCTGCGGCATTTGCCAGACTCGGGATTACCAAAGCTCCATACGGGTGAGCGGATGAAATTTGATCCTTGACCAGGGATTCAGCAAAGGTTCCGTGTAACGGTTCTGGAATTACACCCTTTGGATCTTTGTTGACCGAGCGCAAACTGTATTGAATCTCCTCTTTGTTTTGCAGGCGTAAGGATATAGTTTGTTTACCACCACCTTTTTGAAGGGGGACCAGTCCGCCAGCTTCCGTGTCC
>BQJT01000067.1 GCA_021604845.1 Cyclobacteriaceae bacterium | reverse complement strand
CTACAATTTCGTATCAAAGCCTACCGCCACCATGGGAATTGGGCCATTGTTGGCAGAACCTACAGCCAGTAAAGATCCATCCACCTTAATCCGGTTAAATCTCTGAATTTTTCTATCTTACCACGAAAGTCCTGTGTTACTTAAAATAGCGTTGATCCTCTATTATTTATAAAATTACTCTGTGCAATCGCGTAATGAATTTAGCCTGGTTCTACCGCCTACCCCTGCAGATTTCTGGTATATTGCCTGGATATTTCTTGGCTTGCAATTTCTCACGCTTTCCGGTAAGGCACAGGAGCAACAGGATTCACTGACATTCCAGCATAAGGACTCGCTGATATTCCACAAGCAGCAGATGCTCCTGGGTGAACTTTTATCAATCGGACAGGGACGAATTAGTTTTGACAGCGATGATGCAGGAGTAATATCAGTTAAAAACTATAAGATCCGCACCCTAAGCGCCAACATCCATTCCTACCGAATTCGAACCTCACAGCTTCAATTGATTTATGGTAAACTTCGCAAAAGTACCAAAGACGGTATGGTGATCATCGATCAGGGTATTACCGTTACCGAAGTTCCTATCAGAAGCATTATCGACCTGGAGCGCTATGACCGAACATTCAAGCAGCGAATTTCAGGAAAGGTAGGCTTAGGGTACAATTTTACAAAGTCCAGTAATATTGGTCGGTTGAATGTAGATCTGTCAATCCGCTACTTGGCCCAGGTATTTCAATCCACCATCACCGCCAATTCCATTATGACCCAGGATCAGGGATCGTTCTCCCGGGATACTGAGAACTTAACCATTACCAATCAATTAAACCTGAGTTATCGGTGGATAGGGGTGGGATTGCTTTCTTATCAACGCAATTTGGAGTTAGGGATACTCCGCCGGTTCCAGGAAGCACTGCTACTGGGATATAATTTTATTAGCTACAGTAATCGCCAGCTATATGCGGCAGTCGGGGTAGCAATAAACCAGGAATTAACTGACGATAATACCTCTGCGGTCAATTTGGTAGAGGTCCCGATTATTGCCAACTATACTTTCTACCAATTTCAAAAACCCAATATACAATTTGTACTAACTGAAAAAGTTTATTTTGGAGTAACACAAACCGGAAGGGTTCGTAACGATGCTAACTTAACCATTGATTGGGAAATCATCAGTGACTTTACCCTTGGGGTCAATCTATATTCCAGTTATGATAATCAAGCCAGTGAAACCACTACCTCAAACTTTGATTTTGGAGTAGTAGTAAATGTTGGATATAAATTCTAACCTTAAACGAGATGTGGTTTTGCAACTACTGAAATTGAAGCACAACCTGGCGGTCACCCTCAGTAATTGACGCAGGCACTATTACCCAGCCGGCTTCAGAATTTGCAATTTTTTCAAAATAGGCTCCTTGGTAGTCTGCTAACCGGGCTTTATTCAATCTGGATGTCCAGGGTATATAAATCACCGTTGGCTCCTTTATGTTCATGCTTTGCTGCCAGTTCATCTCAAACACCCCTGTCTTGAAATCAATATGATAGCTTTTCAGCGAACCACTGGTATATGCAGGATACGGCCTCAACAATGCCTTCTGAAAATATTCCAGCTTTTCAGTACCAGGATCATACGACCAGTACGCATGCCCCATAAGATAACGTTCAATTAATGAAACAGCATTTCTGGCGACCGCATCAATCCCTTCAGAATGCGTATAGTAAGCTCCCCACTCCCCTAGCCAAACCGGCATCTTCAACTGTGCACTTTTCTCCTTTATTCGTTCAAATATCGCCGCTACCCGCTGATTGGATGAGGAGGCCGCTGCTTTGGTATCTGTAACAAGATCATAAGCATGGGGGGCATAAGCAACCAAAGGGTCCGGGGTCCTGTCAGCCAGCGTCACCCTCCGGATACTACTTTTCACCCCGGTATTACTATAATAGCTGTGTTCTAGAAATATTACCTGCCGGGAATTCACTTCACGAATGGCATCGGCCACCTTCTGATACATCGGTTGCAGGTAGCTGACTTCAAATTCCTGGTTGAGATGATACAAGGTATCCATTACCTGGGTGTAAGCCTCTTTAGATTCAAGTAGTTCCAATGCCTCCATTCTGCTTTCTTCATTGGCCCAGGTATTTTCCAGCTCTTCTGCAGTTAGTACTTTTCCGGTGACCTGGTATACCAATTTGCCATACTGATTCAAAAGTGCAGGTGTTGCCTGTTGTGCCACAGATCCCGGAAACGGTTCATTCATCAGATCAAATCCAATAACCGCTTTATTATCTTTATACCGTTCTGCCAGGTGTCTCCAGAGATTAGCATAGTGGTCCTGCACTCCAATGCCGTCAACCGCAGGCTTATTGGCCCAAAAGTTGTCAAATGAAGTTTGTACCGCCTCACTAAGCATGTAGGCATCGCTCCAGATCGCGCCGGTGAGGTGTGGTTTACCTTCATCCAGCGTGGCCCATTCCGGAGCGCCGTCGCTATATTTTACACTGAACAGGTCCTGATGCATATCCAGAATCACGAATAACCCCTGGTCAGCAGCCCAGTTAATTCTTTGATCAATCTTTTTCAGGTACTCCTCGTCATAGACGCCCGGTTCAGGTTCCAGGCCGTCCCAAATAATAACAAATCTAATGCTGTTGAATCCCCACTTTTTCAGGTTAGCGTAAAAGTCTGGTCCTCCTTCGAACATATAGCCATCCTCTTTGGACTTATTTACTACATTAATACCATTTAGGATTACCTCGCGTCCCCAATTATCCACAAAACGTTCGCCCTCCACAGTAATGGATAAGGGCCAGGTATTATTCGACCTGGCTTCTGGCTGATCATTTTGGCAGCTGAAAATAACAGAAGTAAGGCCCAGGATGGTTATTACAAAAGCTGTTTGCTTTATTAAAAAATTACCAATTAAAGAAGTTTGAAGGGTATTGCTCATAGATACAGGTTATCTCAATCCTGGTTAAGATACTACAATCATTGATGCTTTTAAAGCACTTCTATAGATCGTATCACCGCTATCAATTGAGAAGGGAAGACACCGAACCAAATAACCAGCAATCCTAAAATTGACATAACCACCAGTCCCATGGTTGACAGCTGTCCCAAAGCTGATTTGGGTGCATCTTTTGCCACTGGGGTAAGCATAGTCTTAATTACTCTCAGGTAATAATAAAGACCAATTGCGCTGCTTACAACCAAGGTGATTGCCAGTGCCCAAAGTCCGCTATTTACTGCCGCCATTACTACGTAAAATTTACCAATAAATCCTGCAGTCAATGGTATGCCTACCAGGCTGAAGAACATCACACCGAAAATCACTGACAGCCATGGACGGGTCCAGAACATTCCCTGAAGGTCTGATACCTGTTCAATCTCACCTGTTGAATTAAAAATCGACAAGATACCAAACGCACCAATGATCGATATAAAATAAGCTACCAGGTAATAGGTAACTGCCTCCACTGAAAAATCGCTGCCTGCAATAATGGCCACCAGCAGGTAGCCCAAATGAGCAATACTGGAATAAGCCAGTAACCTCTTGAGGTTGCTTTGTTTCAATGCCAGCAGGCTTCCGATCAACATGGAAGCGATGGCCATGGCACTGAATGTCCATATAATCCAGGCAAACTGCTGACTATTTGTGGTGTGCAGAAATCTTACCAACACTACAACCATGCTCCCCTTCGATACTGAGGCGATCAAGGCGGTCACCGGTGCCGGAGCTCCTTGATAAATATCCGGGGTCCAGATATGAAATGGCACTAATCCCAGCTTAAATCCAATGCCTACCAGCATCATAGCCAATCCCGCGGTGGATATCAGATTCACCTTTTCCAGAGAACTACCAATTGCCTCAAAATCCAGTGCACCGGTTTGCAGATAAATTAACCCCATTCCAAATAACAGGAAGGCAGAACTACCAGCGGCCAGAATCAAATATTTCAGTCCACCCTCTATCGAATTTTTCCATTCCCTGGTGTATGCTATCATTGCGTAAAGACTGATACTCAATATTTCCAGACCCAGGAAAAGTGTGGCGAAATGTATGCTGCTTACCAATACCACAGCGCCTACCAACGCGGTTAGAAACAACACATAAAACTCCTCGGCTACTTTTACATTGTTGTTTAAATAGGAGTAGGATATGAATAATATCAGTATCCCTCCGATTGCAATTAATATCATAAAAAACAGGCCGAACTTATCGATCATCAAAAGATCATCAACCATCTGATTATCAAATGATAATGACCATAATCTAAAGCAATCAATCAGGAATAATACCAACAATATCACTGCCAGGCAGAATGTGACTGTATGATTGCGATAGATAGCAATTACCATCAGGGTAGCTACCGGAGCCACTGCCAGCAGGATCAGCGGGGAGAGCAGATTGAAGTCAATGTTTTCCATTTGACGAGCTTTTGTTATTGACTTGCGTTCGATAGCTGAACCCGCCTTTGTCCGGCGTTTCTACCTGCGATATTAACTGTTTAATAGATGGTTCAACCGTGCGGGTTATTGGACCGGGATTTAGACCCAGGTATATCAGCAGAAATACAACTGTGGCAATGGTCAGCGTTTCCATAGATGACAGGTCACTAATTTTTTCTGATGCGGTGTCCTGTCCATAAAACACTTTCTGCATAATTCGCAGTGAGTATACCGCTGCAGCTATTAACCCGATTGCTGCTGCTATGGCAATTATGGGTGTAGTGGTGAAAGTTCCTGCCAGGGTCATAAATTCGGCAACAAAGTTTGCCAGGCCCGGTAACCCCAACGATGCCAATACCAGGATTAAGCCTGCTACACCCATCCTGGGTACTGTTGCCCATAAGCCACCATACTTTCTGATATCACGGGTGCCAGTGCGTTGGTAAAGGATTCCCGCCAAAACGAATAGCGCCCCGGTACTGAGGCCATGAGCCACCAATTGCATAATAACTCCCTGCCAGGCTAGTTGATTGAAAGCGAATATGCCTATTATTACGAATCCCATATGAGACACACTGGTGTAGGCCACCAGCCGCTTCATGTCAGTTTGTGCGAAAGCAAGCTTAGCACCGTACAAAATACCACAAACACCCAGTATCATAGCGGGCATGGCAATTGACTGTGAGGCATCCGGGAAAAATGGCACCACAAAGCGCAGTATCCCATAAGCGCCCGTTTTCAAAAGTAGTCCTGCCAAAATCACACTGCCCGCGGTGGGTGCCTCTCCATGAGCGTCCGGCAACCAGTTATGCAATGGCAATACCGGCAATTTGATCAGGAAAGCGATCAGAAACCCCCACATTAACCACATACTTTGTTCGGTAGTAAGTACAGTCTTTATTAAATCCCAGTAATTAAAACTGTAAACCCCAGTTGAGGATCCATTCAGGAAATATAACCCCAGCAAAGCCACCAGCATTAGTAAACCGCCAATCTGGGTATAGATAAAAAACTTATATGCCGCATAGATCCTGTTGGCACTACCCCAGATACTGATGAGAAAATACATTGGCACCAGCATTACCTCCCAGAACAGGTAAAAGAGGAAGAGATCAAAGGCCAGGAAAACCCCCATAATACCTGCCAGGGTCCAAAGTAAATTCAAATAATAAAACCCTTCTTTATGTTTCACCTGGCTCCACGAAATCAGCACCGCTACCAGCCCCAAAAATCCGGTAAGCATCACCATCACTAAACCGAGCCCATCAACCTCAAGGTGAAACTCTATGCCAAACTCTGGTATCCATGGTTTCTTAAAAACCATAAACACACCATTGGATACAGTGGATGCGTCAATTCCGGTGTACTGTATCCAAAGGGATCCTGCCAGACTCATGGTAAGTAGTGAAGCCACCAAGCCAACCCACTTAGCGCTGCCTGTCACCCATTTCTCCAGCAGCATGGCCAGCAGACCACCTAAAACTAAAGTCGATATCAGCGCTACCAATATCATATGACGATGGATAGGGTTAGAGTTAATATGGCACCCAGTGCAATTATCATCATGTACCAGCGTAGTTTTCCGCTTTGACTTAATACCAACTGGCTGTTTCCGAACGCCATTAATCGGCTTACACCGATTGAAATGTTATCCAATATATCTTTCTTATTAAGTTTAGAAATAGAAACCAATGGTCTAACTATCAGTGCATTATACATTACATCAAAGCCCCACCCTGTGAACCACAATCTGACAAACAAATTGCCGAAGGATGAACTTTTAAGTTGGTTAACTATCGACGGCCTGCGCAGGTAAACCAAACATGCAAGTCCAACCGCTATAATACTGGTGAGACCAGTAATGATTTGCAGCATCAATTCACCGTTAGCTGGCAGTTCCCGCATGGTTAGTGCAGGCAGGGTTCCATGAAGCATCTCTGAAAATAGTTGAGTATGGCCCATGGTATGCGGTAGTTCAATAAAACCTCCGGCAAAAGACAAAAATGCCAGCACCAGCAATGGGGTGGTTATCGCCCACCCGGGACGATGAGTAGGACTAATTCCGGTCTTGCCGAAGAAAGTTACCAGTACCATGCGAGAAGAATATAGCGCTGTAATAAATGCCCCGGCAAATCCCATCGCCCACAAACCAGATCCGCCGATGTTACTGGCGAATACCTGCCACAAGATCAGATCCTTACTGTAAAACCCGGCAGTAACTAATGGTAAAGCCGCCAGTGATGCGGAGGCAATGAGGAATGTCCAGAAGATCACCGGTAATTTTTTATATAACCCACCCATTTTGAACATATCGTGCTCATGATGTAATACCATGATAATTGCTCCGGCGCCAAGGAACAACAAAGCCTTAAAAAATGCGTGGATCATAAAATGGAATATTGCCGCTGACCAGGCTCCCACCCCAAGCGCCAAAAACATATATCCTATCTGGCTCATGGTAGAATAAGCCAGAACTCTCTTAATATCACGTTGTACCAGGGCACTGAATCCCGCTATAAGCAGGGTAATTGCACCAACAATTGCCACTATAAACTGAACTTCAGGTGCCAGTTCGAAAATGGCATGAGTCCTGGCAATTAAATAAACACCAGCGGTTACCATGGTAGCGGCATGTATTAGCGCACTTACTGGTGACGGGCCGGCCATGGCATCCGGAAGCCAGGTCTGCAACGGCAGTTGGGCAGATTTACCAACCGCTCCACCCAATAGCAGAAATGCCGCCAGCTTAGCGGTAGTATCACCTGTTACCCATTTTTCTGGTGCAGCAGTCAGGATTTCACCGATATTGAGTGTCCCAAATTCAACAAAAAGTAAAAATAGTCCGATGATTAGAGCAGTATCACCGATTCGCGTCATAATAAATGCCTTTCGAGCAGCATATCCGTTGCTGGGATCCTGGTACCAAAAACCAATCAACAGGTAGCTACACAACCCTACCCCCTCCCAGCCCAGGTAAAGCAATAAAAGGTTGTCGGCCAGTACTAGTATTAACATGGAGGCTATAAACAGATTGATATAGGCAAAAAATCGGGCATAGCCAGAATCCTCATTCATGAACTCAGTGGAATACACCAGGATCAGGAAGCCCACGAAGGTGATTACGAAAATAAAAACCAGTGCCAACGCATCAAGATGCAGCGCCATGTGTATGGTTAGCCCACTGGTGTTAATCCATTCCCATAAATTCGATGAAATTTCAAAATTCGCCTGATTAGAACTGAGTAAACGCCATCCTGTAACTAAGGTAAAGAGCGCAGCAATACCGGTTCCGGCGGTGGCTACCAGCGCGATGGTCTGCCTGGTCATCCTTTGTCCAACAAAGGCCAGTATCAGGAATGAAACCAGCGGCAGTGCTATGATGATCCAAATTGACTCAGTCATATTTATCCCTTAAGGTTGCTTGCTGCATCGGCATCAAGCGTATTAAATTTCTTATAGAACTGCAGTATTAATGCCAGGCCAACCGCCACCTCCGCCGCTGCCATCGAAAGAATAAATATGAACATCAGCTGCCCGTCTGCCTCCGCCCATTTGGATGAACCAACCACAAACACCAGACCTGCAGCATTAAGCATAATCTCCACCGACATCAGCATGAACAAAATATTTCGCCGGGCCAGTAATCCTATCAGCCCTAAGATGAACAACACCATTGCCAGAATGATGACATGGGAAGTAGGCAGGTCAATCATTATCTTCTTGATTTAAG
This sequence comes from Cyclobacteriaceae bacterium, assembly GCA_021604845.1. Taxonomy (GTDB): domain Bacteria; phylum Bacteroidota; class Bacteroidia; order Cytophagales; family Cyclobacteriaceae; genus SZUA-3. The sequence continues at coordinate 14,187 of BQJT01000067.1, read as the reverse complement.
AACCGATGTAAAACCCTTCTTTTTTCCTGGCCCAGGTAATAGGCACCAACTATTCCCGCCAAAAGCAGGATGGCCGCCAGTTCCACAGTGATTATATACGGTCCGTAAAGAGCAATACCAACCTGAGTCGCATCCACTACCGTCAGACCTTCACCGGGTTCATTAGAAACCACCAACAGGTAACTCATTTCAACAAGAAGTATCAGTGATAAAAACCCAGGTCCCAGCCAAACTGACCAGTTAAGCCATTGCTTCTCCTGCTGGATGGATGTTTCGCCCAGGTGTAACATCATCACCATAAAGATCAGTAATACCATAATAGCTCCGGCATAGATGATCACCTCCAGTGCCGCCGCAAAAGGTGCTCCCAACAGGTAGAATATTACCGCCACAGACAATAGGGAAACAACCAGGTAGATCAGGGCATGAACCGCATTGAACCTGGTTATCGCCATCAAGGTAGAAATGACAGCAACAAACGCGGCAATATAGAACAGAGCGATCATCAGGGAATCAGGCTTTTTATATCTACCGGAGGTTCTTCATTATGCCCACTGCCCTTTTCCTTTCCTTTTATGGCCAGGCCGGCTTCCCGGTAAAAGTTATATCCGTGGTACTTACCCTGGCCATCGATAGTAAGGTCCTCTTTTTCATATACCATATTCTGACGATCATACTCAGACATCTCCACATCGGGGATTAGTTGAATAGCATAGGTGGGGCATGCCTCCTCGCAATAGCCGCAGAAAATACATCTTGAAAAGTTGATCCTGAAAAATTCAGGGTACCTGCGTCCATGTTCATCCTCAGTGGCCTGCAGGCTTATGCAATCCACCGGGCAGGCTACTGCGCATAAGTAACAGCCCACACACCGCTCTTCCTTATCAGGATCTCTGGTAAGTACAATCCTTCCACGGTATCTGGGTGGAAGCACCGACTTCTCCTCAGGATATTCAATGGTGATATTCTTCTGAAACAAATGAAGAAAAGTTAGCCACATGGATCTTAAACTGCTTAGCATATCTGAAAGGTTTACATTTTATCAAAGTACAATCCCAACGCTCCGGTTACCATCAGGTTAATTAAAGTCAATGGGAGTAATATTTTCCAACCATAGGATAGCAGCTGATCATATCGCGGTCGAGGTAAAGCAGCCCGCAACAAAATAAAGAACAGCAGAAAAACCATGGTTTTCAGCACAAACCAAATAATTGGCGGTAAGAATTCCGGTCCCAGCCAGCCTCCAAAAAACAAGGTAACTATCAGGGATGATACCAGAGTAATCCCCAGGTACTCTCCTAAAAAGAACAGGCCAAATTTCATGCTGGAATATTCCCCGTGGTAACCGGCAATAAGTTCGCTTTCCGCCTCTGGAATATCGAACGGCAATCGATGCGTTTCCGCAATTCCAGCCACCAGGAATACTACAAAGCCTACAAACTGTGGGATAATAAACCAGCCATCCTGCTGTGCCAGCACAATCGATTTCAAACTAAAACTACCGCTGAGCATTACTACTCCCAATATCGAGAGCCCCATAAACACCTCATAGGTGATCATTTGAGAAGCTCCTCTCATGGCGCCCAACAAGGCATACTTATTGTTTGAAGCCCATCCTCCCAGGATAATGCTATACGCCCCCAATGATGACATCGCCAGAAAGAATAGAATACCAATATTCATATCCGCTATTAGGACTCCCGGCGCAAAAGGAATAATTGCAAAGCTCAGCAATGTGGTAAACACCACAATACCCGGGGCCAGCACAAAAACCTTCTTATCAACAAAATCCGGGGTCCAATCTTCTTTGAAGAAAATTTTGATCATGTCCGCCACCGGTTGCAATAACCCTGCAGGTCCAACCCTGTTTGGTCCCAGTCTATCCTGCCACAAGCCCAGTAACCGGCGTTCCAACCAGATCAAAAACATCGCCAGTACCTGTAAAACCAGAATTACTGCCAACATGATCAGCACATCCATCAGTTCAATTTTCATTGCCGGGTGGTTTAAGTTGAACTATTGAATTTCCTTCCATATAGGGCAATCCCGGCAAGCCAGCGGTTATACCAATATGATCCGTGGGCCAGTCGGCATCCAACTGGACAGGCAATGCGGTTTCCTGATCATCAATAATTATGGCCAGAGTGCTTCCGGCTTTAATCCCATGCTCTTCTGCCTGTGCACTATTCAGGGTTATTTTTGGTTCAGGGCTCCGCGCTGCAATAGCTGGAGACTTAATACTCATTTCCTCTGATCCAAAAATATGGTGCAGTGGAACCAGTTGCCACTGGTGATCATGCGTTTGAGCCAATTTCAGATATTCCAGGTATGCTTTTCCGGATGGTTCGATCAACCTGACCCCGGGGTCACTTTGTTGCCGGCCTCGCGAAATCTCACTTCGAAACTTGGTTATTGACTGGACAGAGTTCCAGCCGGGGCTCCAGTAGTGGGAAGTAGCTGATTCCGGAGGGATTCCCGGATGCCCTTCCATGGTAAAACTAAAAGGGCTGTCCTGATCCTGAGGTGGTCGTGGCTCACTGACCGAGTGGTTGGCAAACATAGAAGTTCTTCCACTATATCTGTGCGGGGCACGGGTTAGACGCTGCCCATGAACCCGGTAATCAGCTGGCAATGATGTTCTGGCAATTCCGGCAAACTGAACACAACCTTGTTCAATCGCATCAACCAGATGGTCAAATTCTGAATACGCCGTCAATTTCTGATTATCCACCAGTTTGCCCAGCTTTAATATCCACCGCCAGCTCTCTAATACTAATTCATCTGCAGCCTGTACCTGAATAAACCTTTGCACCCTGCCTTCATGGTTGACCAGGCTACCGTCTGCTTCGGCAAAGGTACCTGAGGCCAGCACTAAATCTGCCCTGGCAGTGGTGGGTGTTTCTGAATGATCCAGTACCAGAACCTGCTTAAACCGGTTGATAAATTCGTCGATCTGATTTGGTGTCCCACGGCGATATAAGTCATTTTCCAATACAATAAGCGTGTGCGGTGCAGTACCGGATAATTGTCCGGCAGGCAGGCTCTTTTCTTCCATCATGGCTGCACCTGCGGTGTTACACTCAGGAAAAACGAAACTTACTCTGGTATTTTCATTTTTCCGGTGCAGGGCAATGGCAATATTGATTGCTGCCTGCATTAATGGCAAGCTTCCCATACTGGTACCGGCAATTACCAAAGGTCTTTTAGCAGTGGCAAGTGCGGCTGCAATTTCCTTCACGGTTTCATCAGCTTCTCTTGCGGCATTCGGGCTGCCCGATGCTGGTTGTTGCACTTTTGTGGGCCCATTGGAGGGATCAAGCAAGCCAGTTATTTCCGATAACAAACGGATTAATTCGGGTATGCCCCGACGAAAGGACTTAGTAGCAATGCGTGACAACTTGGATGGTTGCGGCATAAGAAGATACAACGGCCCTTTTTGGTTCTGGAGGTATTCTCGTGCTGCTGCGTCGTTCCATTCGGGGATTCCAACCTGACCTAATTGTTCAAGCGGCTGCACCCTAACTGATTGGTTTAATGCAAGATCCATCATGGGAGCAGTATTGGTGAGATCTTCCCCAATTACAATCACTGCATCGCAATGCTCAATTTCAGTTAGGGAAGTGGATTTGACCGGACCGTTACTCAGGAAATCCAGCGCAAGTTGTACCAACTCACTTTCTCCTCCCGACATACCATTGTAAAAGTTATCAGAGCCCACCAGTTCTCTCAAGGCAAAATTCGATTCCAGCGAGGCCCTGGGTGAGCCAACGCCTTTTACTTCACCAGATGCCAGGGCCGTTTTCAGGGAGGCTATTATTGGACTGGACTCCAATATGACTTCAGACCGATCCCGCTCGCGCGGCACCAGAATCCTGTCTTCTGCATTTACGAAATCGTAGCCGAACCTGCCCCTGTCACAAATAAAGTATCCGTTTACCTCAGGATTGTACCGGTTGAGAATCCTTCTTAAAGATCCGTAGCGCTCACCGGCCAGAATGTTGCATCCGAGACTACAATGATGACAAACTGAGGGAGCGGAAGTGAGGTCCCATTTCCGGGTATAGTGACTTTTCAAAGTCTTGTCGGTAAAAACACCGGTAGGGCAGACTTCTACCAGATTACCACTGAATTCACTCTCCAGGGTCCCGTCCTGATGTCTTCCGAAGTACACATTGTCATGGGCTGAAAACACCTGAAGATCATCACCACCAGCATAGTCATTGTAAAACCTGACACAGCGATAACACTGGATACATCGATTCATTTCATGGTTTATGCAGGGACCGAGGTCCTGGTTTAAATGTGTACGTTTTTTAAAGCGTGAACGTCGGTATGCGTGACCGGTCATCACCGTCATATCCTGCAAATGACATTCGCCTCCTTCATCACATACAGGACAGTCATGAGGGTGATTCAACATCAACCATTCTATTACATTCGCCCTGAATTCGCTGGCTTGCTTATCCTGAATTGAAACCTCCATTCCATCGATGGTAGGTTCCATACAAGCCATCACCAGTTGAGATCGATCTCCATTCTCACCCTGAATTTTCTTTACCGCACATTGCCGACAGGAGCCCACCGACCCCAATGAAGGATGCCAGCAAAAATAGGGCAGATCGAATCCTAACCACAGCAATGTCTCCAACAGGTTCTTATCACTGCCTACATCAAAATTGCGACCATCCACGGTTATCGTAGCCATATCAGTTATTCTTATAAGTGCATCTTTTCTGCTGAATATGTGCCTCGAAATCGGTTTTGAAATATTTCAAAGCGCTCTTCAGAGGTGCCATTGCGCCCGGTGCCAGCGCACAGAACGTCATTCCCGGGCCAAGACCCACGGTGTGTTCCTGTAAAACCCCTAAATCCTCCTGCTGACCCTCCCCGTCTTCTATAGATTTAAGGATCTTTTCAACCCAGGGAAGCCCCTCTCTACAGGGGGTACACCAACCGCATGATTCCTGAGCAAAGAAATGCTCCAGGTTGTGAACAAAACCCACCGGGCAGGTCCGGTCGTCCAAAACAATAATGGTACCGGTACCCAGCCTGCTGCCACATGCGCTGACAGACTTGAAATCCATTTTTACCTCCAGGTGCTCCGTGGTAAGAAAGTCGGTAGAAGCCCCTCCTGGAAGGGCCGCCCTAAACTGATAACCGTCGATCATCCCACCTGCATGTACCTCGATTAATTCATTCAATGGAGTTCCTAAAGGCAACTCATAAATTCCCGGATTTCGAACATTGCCACTGGCCCCATATAATTTAGTCCCTCCGCCATCTCCGTTGCTCAAGCCCTTAAACCAATTAGGTCCTTTGTCCATAATGTGAGGGACACAGCATAATGTCTCCACATTATTAACAATGGAAGGCTTTCCGAACAACCCACTGATCTGAGGAAAAGGTGGTTTCGCTCTGGGCAGGGATCTTTTCCCTTCCAACGCAGACAATAAACCGGTTTCTTCGCCGCACATGTATCGTCCAACACTGGTATGAATTGATACCTTAATATTAAATCCGCTGTTAAGAATATTCTTTCCTATATACCCCGCCTGCTCTGCTTCACTGATGGCCCTGGCTAGCCTGTTTGCTGACATTTTATAGGCCCACCTGAGAAAGATTACCGCTTCACTAGCCTGGATGGCATAAGCGCTGATAATTATTCCCTCCAACATTTGGTGTGGATTACCTTCGAGCAGTAGCCTGTCCTTGAAAGTCCCCGGTTCCATTTCATCCCCATTGACAATCAAATACTTTGTTTCAGGAGCACTTTTCCCCATGGGCACAAAACTCCATTTGGTACCGGTTGAAAAACCGGCCCCTCCCCGGCCCTGTAGTTCAGCATCTTTCACCATTTGGGTAATTTCCTCGGGGTTAAACTGAAATGCCTTCCTTAAACCCTGATAGCCACCCTGTTGTTCATACTCCTGTATGCTCAGTGGCGCTCCATCCGTACGCATCATATGGGTTAAAGGTCTGTTCATTACTGATATTGATTCAGAATGTCATCAAGTTTTTCCTCCGTCAGGTCACGATGAAGATCATTATCAATCATCATGGCCGGCGCTCTGTCACAGGTGCCCAGGCAGGGTATGGGCAGCAGGGTGAACCGGTCGTCTTCGGTGGTTTCCCCATAATTTATCTTCAACCTGTTTTTAAGCGCTGTCAATATATTTTCATAGCCCACTACCCAGCAGCTTATGCTGTCGCATATCAATATCACATGCCTCCCTACTGGTTTCCTGAATATCAGGTTATAAAAGGTGGCTACACTATCTACTTCTTCTGCAGAGATTTCCAGATATTCCGCGATCAGATGAATGCTCTCATCGGAGATCCATCCCCGCTCCTGCTGCACAATTTTCAAGGCTTCGATGCAGGCAGCGCCTTTGTAGGGAAGGTGACTTACTTCCAGGTCTATTTTTGCTATTTCTTTTTCTGTCAACATTATCTGTCGATATCAGCCAATACAAAATCAACACTGCCAATTATTACCAGCAGGTCTGCCACGGTATACCCTTTACTTATATATGGGACCATCTGCATGTGTGGGAAAGATGGAGTACGAATTCTGGCTCTATAGGGAGCTGTACCGCCGTCACTTATCAGGTAATATCCGTTGTTTCCCTTGGTAGCTTCCACCCCTACAAATGCTTCACCGGCTGGTATTACCGGCCCCCAGCTTACATTCAAAAAATGTGTGATGAGCGTCTCAATATCCTGCATCGTATGTTTTTTATCCGGAGGAGTTGCTTTAGGATGATCAGACTTATATGGACCTTCCGGCATATTATTTAGGCACTGCTCTATGATTCTCAAACTCTGCCGCATCTCTTCCACCCTTATCAGTGCCCGATCGTAACAATCTCCGTTGGCAGCTACCGGAATCTCAAAATCGAACTGATCATAGCTTGAATAAGGACGCTTCTTCCTGAAATCCCACTCAAATCCACAAGCTCTCAACCCGGGGCCAGTCACGCCCCATTCAATGGCTTCCTGTTTAGTGTAAATACCAATTCCCTTGGTTCTTGCCTGAAATATCCGGTTGCCCAGCACCATTTTGTCATATTCGGTCAGTCTTTTCCTCAGGTACTTAATAAATTCCTGAAACATTGGCTGCCAACCCTGAGGCAGATCCTGTGCCACTCCACCAATTCTGAACCAGTTGGGATGCATCCTGGCCCCACATATGGCGCTTACTATATCAAAGGCCTTTTCACGATCAGAAAACATATAGAAAACCGGTGACAACTGTCCGATGTCCTGGGCAAAGGTGGCGTACCAAACAAGATGGCTGGCAATGCGGAACAACTCGCACATCATGACTCGTATTACCTGGGCCCGGTCAGGTACGTTTATCCCTCCCAGTTTTTCCACTGCCAGTACGTAAGGCAGATTGTTCATAACTCCACCCAGGTAATCAATTCGATCGGTATATGGTATAAAAGTATGCCAGGACTGCCTTTCCGCCATCTTTTCCGCACCGCGATGATGAAAACCAATATCCGGGACGATGTCAACGATATCTTCTCCATCCAGCTGCAGAACCAGGCGTAATACGCCGTGGGTGCCGGGATGTTGAGGTCCTACGTTCAGAAACATATAGTCACCATCCTTCCCCTGACGCTTCATGCCCCACTCTTCCGGTTTGAACTTGTAGGAGTCTACCTGTTCCATCAGGTAATCGTCAGTATATTCAAAAGGATCCATTTCAGTGGCACGGGCCGGGTGTTCCTTTCGAAGCGGGTGTCCGCTCCAACTGTCAGGCATTAGAATTCGACGCAGGTGGGGATGCCCGGTAAAAGTGATACCAAACATATCGTACACTTCCCTTTCATACCAGTTGGCCATGGGCCACAGGCCGGTAATAGTAGTTTGGCTGGGAAAATCCTCTTCCAGGTCTACTTTGATGCGTAAATCCTCATTGCGGTCGAATGAGATCAGATGATATACCAGGGTAAAAGGATGGGTGGGATTGATATTGTCAGAAGACCGGTTACGTTCGTCGATGGCGGTAAGGTCGTATAACATTTGAAACGGCCTGTCTACCCCCGTTTTCAGATATGAAAGCACCTCGTAGGTCAGATCCGGTTTTATATGATACGTAGGGATCAGATCCGCCGTTTGTTCTGGCAGAAATCGGTCCTTACCAAATTTATTTTGCAGTTCGCTAAGCATTGAAAAATCGAATGATCAGGAACCGGTTACCGTGTCCGGCGGAGTAAGCTGTTGCATGGCGATTCTATCCTTACGTTTGAGATCTTTCTGGGAGGTTTTCTCCGGTTGATACACTCCTTGCGGGCCAATGGCCCAACTGAGTGGCCTTTTTTCGTTGCCGATCATTTCTGTTAGCATGATCAACCCTTGCATAAAGGCGTCGGGGCGTGGTGGGCATCCTGGAACATAGACATCTACCGGGAGTATACTATCGACTCCCTGTACTACGCTGTAGATATCATACATTCCGCCTGAATTTGAACAGGAACCCATGGAAATAACCCATCGCGGCTCCATCATTTGTTCATAAAGTCTTTTGATCACCGGCGCCATTTTGATAAATACGGTACCGGCAACAATCATTACATCGGCCTGTCTGGGGGATCCTCGAATCACTTCAGCTCCAAACCGGGCGATATCATATTTACTGGTCAGGCTGGTGGCCATCTCTACAAAGCAACAGCTGAGGCCAAAACCGAAGGGCCAGGCGGAGCTCTTTCTGGACCAGGCTACCAGGTCCTGCAACCTGGCCATGGCAATATTCTGCTGTAGTGCCTCCTGGTAGGAACTTGTGCCCCGTACTTTACGTACCGGATTCCGCGATTTGCTCAGCCACCATTTCATAGGCTGAGCTTTTTATATGCCTTTAAAATGTTTTTGCCCTGAGGGCCAAAATCCAGGGCGCCGGTGCGCCACTCATATAGAAGTACCACAGCAAGTACCAGTATAAATACCAGTACTGCGAAATAACCCGCCCAACCTACCTGTTTGTAGGCAATAGCCCAGGCAAAAATAAAAACCACCTCCAGGTCGAATATGACAAAAAACATGGCTACCAAATAGAATTTTGAAGGGAAACGCAGACGGGCGCTATCAGTGATGGGTATACCCGATTCGTAGGGCTCAGCCAATTTGGGATTTTGATTTTTCTGGCCAAGAAACCAGGAAAGGACAATTGTGCCTATTGGTATTGTTACTACAAGAAAAGCGTAGATTAAAAACAGTAACGATGACCCCATATAAACTCTTTTGTTAAATTATGGAATAACGGCCTCTACAGTCCCCACGAATTGACAACCATATAAGATAACAAAAAAATCTTAGAAGTTAGGTCTAAGATCTAACTTCTATTTTTGTGGCAAAAAATAGGTAAAAGTAGATAGGAACAGCGATCTGGGGATCCTGGCCGCTGTGATCTAAGATTGAAGCTTCTTAACTGTTAGGTCACCAGGTGGTATTGCTCATCTCGGCAATGGCTCTTAGCACATCTCGCCGACTAACCTGGCCAACCAGGGTATCCTTGTACACTACCGGAAATTTTCGATAATTGGTGGTGAGGAATTCGTTGGCCACATCGAGCAAATCGTGTTCTGTTGTGACTGTTTTCACTACCGGAGACATATAGGTCGCCACCGTTTTATCTGAAAAAGGCATATTGTGATAGGCACTGTCAATAAGGACTTTAAGACAATCCTTCTCAGTAATCATCCCCACAATTTTTCGATTCTTATCCAATACCGGGGCTCCGGTTACTTTATGCTTTAACAAAATATCAATAGCATCATTTATGGGTTGGTCAGGTGACAAGGTTATTTCATCCTTGGCCATAATTTTATCAATGGTGGGCAATTTTATGGCCCGGCTTTTAGTAGTTTCTTTTTTTCTGCCAGCAAAATTCATAATAGGTTAGGATTAGGGGTACGGATCGCTTGTTACATAAAAGTTACGATAATTTTAGCATTTTTCCATGTGCTTCACTGATCTAAGTTCTTAGATCTTAGCTGTCAGATAGGCTATCTGCGAATCCTTTGAAACAGTTCTACATAATGAGGTGATGGCATCAAGATGCCGGCGCTTTTTTCATAAAACTCCGGTCCGGTGGGATAAACTCCATCTTTTGTCTGAGTCCACTCCGCTCCGGCCATAGGGTGGTAACTCATCATGGTATCCCAATTCCGGTAAAACTGATGTCCATTGGTTTCCTGCAGGCCCAGGTCCATTTCAGGAAACGGAGCCAGTCTCGCAGCTACGGATTTGTTCCAATCAACCAAAATGGGATTTACTGTAAGGTCTGCGCAGAAACAGGGCACATTTTTTTCATAGGCCAACTGGGTGATACGCATGGTCATACTCAAGGTTTTCGCAATTGCTTTAACTGCTATAGCTCCATACCCTTGTTCAATTTTAATGGCAGCATCTTCATCGGTATGTGCACTTTCATCAGCCGCGATTCGAACACCCATATCACCTACATAAGTTTCATTAAACTCGTCAAAGGGTTCTTCAATTACTGAAATCCGTTCGAGAGCTTTGATCTTATCCGCATGATCAATAAACCGCCTCAGGCTCTCTGTTTCATATCTCCCGTTAGCATCGAAGTAGTAAGGTATTTTTCCGTTCTCCGTATAAGGAGTTTCCCGGTCTTTTAACAAGTCGTGAACCTGAGTTAGGAATGCAACATCTTTCTCCAGCATTTCCTGCTGAGTACCGGCTGAACCTATCTTGAGCTTCATAATAAAGTGTCCCTTGTCGGCAGCTTTTTCAATGTCTTCTATACTGGTACCAACACTAAATGAGGGGATGCTGGCCACTTTGCTATGACGGTACGAGAGCCCGGGCTTATATTCGGTTGGAATTAAATCGTCAAAATGCGTGATATTATTGTGATATGCATAAAGTAACCATAAAGCATTATCCACGCATACCAATGAATTTAGTGCAAAGGTCTTTCGTAAATCCGGGTTCCCGGTAATTTTTTTACCATAATCCAGTATCTCCGGTAGAATCTGGTCCAGTACTTCCATGGGAGTATTGAATGATGTTCCCTTTAATAATTGAAGTGCGCGTTCACTCATCGCATACATCAGCGCATTACCTCCGTTTTCCGAATGACCAAAAAACACCTTTGAGTCAGACCAAAGTACTCCCTGACCACCAAGTCCAATCCCTGATAGTCCATTGTCGGACTCTATATAGGCTATACTTTGCCATACTTCTGAAATTCCACTGCCTTTGAAACGATAGGGTTTTATCAGAGGCTCTCTTTCAAAATTTGAATCTACTTTTGATATATTGATCATGCTTGGTGCTTTATCAGAGGCCAGGTTAAAACCAGACAACGGGCCTGTAGCAGACAAGCCAACGGCTAATTTAGCGGAGTTACCAACAAACTCCCTGCGAGACATTTTATCCGAGCCTTTTAAACTGTCAGTCATAGTTGAATTTTTAAAGAGGCATAATAACACATTTTATCAACATTTCAGGATAAGTACCGCTCCTATGGACCTCATGATCATAATTTTTTATATTGAAATATAATTTACCTCGATGGTAATTACCAATAAACCTGCGCTTTCAGGTTTCAGGAAAAATCAGTTGACCACAAAAACCACTAAAATGAAATACATGGCAATTACATTATTGATGTTGTGGCAAATCCCGGTTTTTGCCCAGGACACCATAACAGATGAAGAGATTCTTACCCTCTACCATGGACTTAGGGTAGCAGATGTTTCGGACGGTCTAGACATGGTAGGTCTTAGAGACATGGGTTTGATGGATACCCGAATGGAAGCCTTATGGAAAGACACCGAACAGATGTCCCATATTTTTTGTGGAATCGCGGTTACCGCTCGCTATGTACCGACCAACCGGGTTATAAAAAATCCAATGGATAAAGAAGAGTTTCAAAAATGGGAAGGTCAATGGTACAGCCAATATTCGAATGAACCCTTTGTGGACCACATAAAACCCGGATCGGCTATTGTGCTTGATGTTCAGGGAGATGGGGATACCGGATCGGTGGGGTCTTTCAATTCACTGGATTGGTATAGCCGTGGAGCACGCGGTATTGTTTCCAATGGGGGAATCAGAGATACTGACGAAATAATTAAACAAAAAATTCCCACTTATTTGGATCATGCAAACCGCGGGCGTGGGATCCGACCCGGCAGAAATGAGATAGAATCTGTTAATAAACCGGTTACTGTAGGTGGTGTGTTGGTAAGATCTGGTGACGTAGTGGTCGCAGATGGTGACGGGGTGGTGGTAGTTCCCAGGGAACATGCTAAACAAGTGGCTGAATACGCCAGGGAGATACTAAATAAGGATAAGTCAGGCAGGAGAAGTTTATATCAAAAATTGGACATCCCTTTGGATAATACGGTTGAAGAGTAGTTATGGGTTGAGAGTTGAGAGTTGAAAGTTGAGGGCTGAGGATTATGGGTTATGGGTGCAGCATTCATATACTTTTGCTGTTGCTCTCAACTGCCATTAAATATTCACCAACAACAGTCCCAGCACTCCTACAATGATCAGATAATAAATGGTCGGTATAATGGTTCTTCTCAAAACCATCCCCTCCTTACCTAAAAAGCCAACGGTGGCGGACGCGGCCACGATATTATGAATGGCAATCATATTTCCTGCTGCTGCTCCTACTGCCTGTAACGCTACAATTACCACCGTAGGCATCGACAACTTTAGTGCCACTCCAAGTTGGAACAGCGCAAACATTAAATTGCTCACGGTATTACTTCCTGCTATAAATGCCCCCAGTGCGCCCACCGAGGCGCCAAACAACGGGTAGATCATACCCACACTTCCTGCTACATACTCAGCCATGGCTATGGGCATCCCGGGTAGCTCTAGTGGATTGGTTCCGGAGTTAATGTAAATCCTTACCATTGGAACAGTAAAAATCAGCACGAATCCAGCGCCAACCAGCATCTTGGCGCTATCGGACAAGGCAGTTCCTACATCCCGCAGATTCATTCGGTGACTGATTACAGTAATTAACCCTACCAGTAACAAAACAGATCCCGGTAAATACAGCGGGGTACTGGCTGCCGATATGGTGGTGCCAAATATTTCCGTCCAGTTAATTTTAATACTGGTCAGCCAATCCTTTATGGGTAACTGGGTCAACCTGGTTAGCACCAGCAGCAACGCAAGCATCAGGTAGGGCGACCATGCTTTGGACAGAGACATATTACCAATACCAGGATGATGGTTAACTTTCACTTTCAGCGACCCCATCCATTCCGCAGGCCACTTATTCTCATCTTCAAATTGCCAGATGGTTTTTGGCATAAGAAATCCCCTTTTAGCGGCAAACACTACAATGGATATCCCTACCAACGACCCTAACAACGATGGAAACTCCGGCCCTAAATAGCGCCCGGTCAAAGCATAAGGTATGGTAAATGCCATCCCTGCAAACAAGGAAAAAGGCAATACCTCAAGTCCCTCTTTCCAGGATTTGTTCTTGCCAAAAAACCGGGTCATCATACAGACCATTAAGGTAGGCATAGTGGTACCGGTTATACCGTGCAGAAGTACCACCTTATTGGTAATCAATTGAATATACTCTTCAAACTGCAAACCTGCCTGAGTAAGCATAGTGGTCAACTCGGGACTTTGGATTCCCCCGGTGATCCCTACTAGTATAGGAGTACCTACCGCACCAAAGGTAACTGCAGTACTCTGCACCATCATTCCCAGCATTACCGCACAAAACGCAGGAAAACCCATCCCCACTAACAAAGGTGCAACCACAGCGGCCGGAGTACCGAACCCGGCAGCCCCTTCAATGAAAGAACCAAACAACCATACCAGGATAATCACCTGTATCCTCCGATCTTCACTGATATCTATAAAACCCGACCGAATGACCCCAATCGCACCAGAGTAGTTCAGCAGGTTAAGCAGTACAATGGCCCCAAAAATAATATACAGAATATCAAATGTGATAAATAAACCCTGGACCGTCGATGCCAGCAAATAGTCTACCGGAATGTCCCAGAAAACAAATGCCACCGCTATAGTAATTAGAAATGAGACCGGCATGGCCTTTTTAGCCGGCATGCGAAATCCAACCAGTAAAATCGCGGCAGAAAGGATCGGAATAAATGCCAATAGGGCCAATAAGAACTCAGACATAATATTGATGAAATTGACTGGAAGAATAGT